>JBDTKT010000025.1:0-14872 GCA_039935195.1 Mycobacterium sp. | reverse complement strand
CGCCTCGACCGGTGCGTTCCAGCCCGTGCCAGGCCAAGCCGGCTATGGAGCCTGCAAGGCGTTCGTGCTGTCCTACACCGAGGGCCTGTTCGGTGAACTCGCGGGCACCGGAGTCACCGCGACTGTGCTGTGCCCGGGCCCGGTAGACACCGGCTTCGGCGAGGCCGCCGGCTTTTCGAGGGAGGATGCTGAGGCCTTCTTGCCCGCGGTCATGTGGGTCAGCCCCGAAAAGGTGGCTCGCACCGCCGTGGACGCTCTCGCGAAGGGGCGCATGGTGGCGATTCCCGGTCGCGCCAACCGCGCGGCAGCCGTGTTTGCCCGGCTGACGCCCAACCGGTTGCTCGTCCCACTACTGGCGAGGTCGCACCCGGGCCTGCGTCGCTGAGGGGCAAGGTCGCCGGATGGCCCGAAACGAGATCACGCCCAGCCGCCCCGTCGCGCACGGCGTGGCGCTTCCGTGGGACGTGCAGGTCGACGATGCGGTGGCGGTGTTGGCAGGGGCGCGCAGCACCTACGGTGACACTTTCGTCGTGGACAGCGGCCGCGACCGGTACCTTTTCACCTTCTCGCCGACAGGGGTCGAGTCGTTCTATGCACTCCCGAAGGCCAAGCCAGCAAGGGGGTCGCCGACTACCTCATGCTGCGGCGCAAACTGCCCGATGAGATCTTCGTTGGCCGCCGCACCTTGCCGGGGTCGTTGTTCCGGAAGGGTGATGTCGCGTCGTACCTGGCGAATCTCGAGCACGCCCTCGGCGAAACCGTCACCGAGCTCGGTGACCTCGGAACGGTGGACGTGTTCGAACTGACGCGTCGGCTCGGGCACCGGATGGGGTTGGTCCGGGTTGTGCCGACGGCGCGAACTTCGAGGTGTTGGTCAACGCTTTTGATGCACGAGACGGCGCTGACGCGTTCGTGACCCGGACGCGATGGCGGCGGTCGCTGCATCCGGCAAGGCCGCCGAGCGCGCGGCACTCGCCGAGGTGGCGGTGGTTATCGGTGCGGCCGTCGACCGGCTCGACACGGCCACCGCGGAAGACCAGACGTTGTTCGCGCGGATCGTCGAGGCGTGGGCAGGCGAGCCGGCCGACGTACGTCGACAAGGGGTCGCTTTGGACGTGGCACTCATCCACGTCGCGTCGATGTCCAACTTGTCCGCTGCCCTCGGTTGGGCGTTGGTCGACCTGACCGAGCATCCGATCGAGCGAGCGCAGGTGCTGGCCGGTGACGCGGAGTCGGCCGCCCACTGCGCGCTGGAGTCGACCCGGCTCGCGCAGCGATCGATCATGGCGCGGACCGTGATGAAGCCGGTGTCCTTCGACGCCGGCGATGCGGTTTACGACGTGCCGCCGGGCGCGACGATCGCGACCTTGCTGCCGCTGACGAACACCTCCGCCGCGCCCGGACACGACAGTTGGGACCCCGGCGCTGGAACCGGAACCGCTTCGCCGATGTGGCCGAGCTCGCCAGCCCGCAGTTGGTCACGGTCTTCGGCCACGGCAAGCACTCTTGCCCGGCACGGCCGTTCTCGGTTGCGGCAATGACGCTGGCGATCACGCGCCTGCTGGGGGCGTTTGCCGTCGAGCCCGGCTGGACGTCGTACCCCGTGCCGGTGCCAGCCCAGATCGGCGGGGTCGCCCGAGCGGCCGGCTCGTGTCCGCTGGCGTACGTACGGCTCTAAATCAGTATGTGACGTTCGGCCGGGAGCCGGAACTGGCGCATCACCGCCGCGTCGCCGCTACCTCGTCTGCAAATTGGTTGTACAAAACGTAGTTAAATGTCTAGACTTCCGACGAATGCATTGGTATTGTCCAATTCAACGTGGTGGGACTCACAAGGAGGTTGGACATCGATGAAAGCCGAAACGGCCGCGCATGAGATCGCCTGGCGGGACAAGAAGCGTTACCTGTGGCTGATGGGGCTGATCGCCCCGACGTCGCTGTTCGTCATGCTGCCCATCGTCTGGGCGATGAACCAGGCCGGCTGGCCCGCGGCGTCGCAGACGCTGTTCTGGATTGGCCCGTTGTTGATCTACGTCCTGTTGCCGGCGCTGGACCTGGGGTTCGGACCGGACGGACAAAATCCGCCCGACGAGATCATGGCGCGGTTGGAGAACGACAAGTACTACCGGTACTGCACCTATGCCTACATTCCGTTTCAGTACGCCAGTCTCATCTTCGGCGCCTACCTGTTCACGGCGTCGAACCTGAGCTGGCTGGGCTTCGACGGGCCGCTCGGTTGGCCGGCCAAGATCGGGCTGACGCTGTCGGTCGGGGCTCTGGGCGGCGTCGGCATCAACACCGCCCACGAGATGGGGCACAAGAAGGACGAGCTGGAGCGCTGGCTGTCCAAGATCACCCTGGCGCAGAGCGGATACGGACACTTCTACATCGAGCACAACCGCGGCCACCACGTTCGGGTCGCCACCCCGGAGGACCCGGCGTCGGCCCGCTTCGGCGAGGCGTTCTGGGAGTTTTTGCCGCGCAGCGTGTGGGGGAGTCTGCGCTCGGCGTGGGGGTTGGAGGCGGCCCGACTGCGCCGGCTGGACAAGAGTCCCTGGCATCTGAGCAACGACGTGCTCAACGCCTGGCTGGTGTCGGTGGTGCTGTGGGGGGTGCTGATCGCGGCTTTCGGTCCCGCAGTGGTCCCGTTCGTGATCGTCCAGGCCGTGTACGGCTTCTCGTTGCTGGAATCGGTGAACTACCTCGAGCACTACGGACTGCTGCGCCAAAAGCTGCCTAACGGCCGTTATGAGCGTTGCGCGCCGGTGCACAGCTGGAACTCCGACCACATCGTGACCAACCTGTTCCTGTACCACCTGCAGCGGCACAGCGACCACCACGCCAACCCGACCCGGCGCTACCAGACGCTGCGCAGCATGGACGGCGCACCGTGCTTGCCCAGCGGGTACGCATCGCTGATCGGGCTGACCTACTTCCCGCCGCTGTGGCGGCGGCTGATGGACCACCGGGTGCTCGAGCACTACAACGGTGACATCACCAAAGTGAACATCGCGCCGCGCCGCCGGGAGAAGATCCTGGCCCGGCACTCCGTCGGCGAGCAGGTGGCGGCGTGACGGCCGGCTACCGCTGTCCGGTGTGCGACTACGTCTACGACGAGACCGTCGGCGCGCCCCGGGAAGGTTTCCCGGCCGGCACCCCCTGGGCGCAGGTACCCGACGACTGGTGCTGCCCGGACTGCGGGGTGCGCGAGAAAGTTGACTTCGACCCGGTGGAGGTGCCTCGATGACCGACTACACATTGTTCCGGTGTTTGGTCTGCGGCTTCGAGTACGACGAGGCGCTGGGCTGGCCGGAGGACGGGATCGCACCCGGTACCCGCTGGGCCGACATCCCCGAGGATTGGAGCTGCCCGGACTGCGGCGCCGCCAAGGCCGACTTCGAGATGGCGGAAGTCGCCCGATCGTGACCACTACAGTCGCACTGGTGAAGCGAATCCCCTACGCGGAGGCATCACGGACCCTGCTGCGCGACTCGGTGCTCAACGCGATGCGGGAGCTGCTGAGCAGTCGCGACTGGCCGGCGATCACACTGGCCGACGTGGCCGGGGTGGCGGGAATCAGCCGGCAGACCATCTACAACGAATTCGGCTCGCGGCAGGGCCTGGCGCAGGGCTACGCACTGCGGCTGGCGGACCGGCTCGTCGACGCCGTCGAGACCGCGATCGAGCGCAATATCGGTGACATTCACGCCGCGTTTCTCGACGGGTTCCGGTTGTTCTTCGTCGAGTCGGCCGCCGATCCGCTGGTGATCTCGCTGCTGACCGGAGCCGCCAAACCGGACCTGCTTCAGATCATCACCATTGACAGCGGCCCGATCATCACCCACTGCTCGCAGCGCCTTGCATCGACGTTCCTGCACAGCTGGGTGCGGGTCAGCGACTCCGACGCGGGCATCCTGGCACGTGCCATCGTTCGGCTGGCGATGAGCTACGTCTCGATGCCGCCGGAAGCAGACCACGACGTCGCAGCCGACCTGGCTCGACTGTTCGCCCCGGCGGCCGAACGCTACGGGCTTATCGAAGACGTCAGCAATCGGAGCTGACTGCGCCCGCCCCGGCGCGGCCCGCGTTCGCACCCGCCGGTACCTTGTACCCGAGCTAATTGATCGAATCCAGTCTTACAAAAAAGGGGCCCCCCTAATGGCATTGACCGCGGACAGCCGAAACGGCATCGATTACAAGGTTGCCGACCTGTCGCTGGCAGAGTTCGGCCGCAAGGAGATCCGGCTGGCCGAATACGAGATGCCGGGCCTGATGGCGCTGCGCCACGAGTACGCCGGCGTCGCCCCGCTCAAGGGTGCCCGCGTCACCGGTTCGCTGCACATGACCATCCAGACGGCAGTGCTGATCGAGACGCTGGTCGACCTCGGTGCTGAAGTCCGCTGGGCGTCGTGCAACATTTTCTCCACACAGGACCACGCCGCCGCCGCGGTCGTCATCGGCCCGTACGGCACCATCGAGGAGCCCAAGGGCACCCCCGTGTTCGCGTGGAAGGGCGAGAGCCTGCAGGAGTACTGGTGGTGTGCTGAGCAGGCGCTGACCTGGGACGGCGAGCCGGCGAACATGATCCTCGACGACGGCGGTGACGCCACCATGATGGTGCTGCGCGGCGCGCAGTACGAGAAGGCCGGCGTGGTGCCGCCCGCCGAGGCCGGTGACTCCGCCGAGTGGAAGGTCTTCCTGGCCCGGATGGCTGAGCGGTTCGAGGCCGACAAGACCAAGTGGACCAAGATCGCCGCGTCGATCAAGGGCGTCACGGAAGAGACCACCACCGGGGTGCTGCGGCTCTACCAGCTCGCTGCGGCGGGCGAGTTGGTGTTCCCGGCTATCAACGTCAACGACTCGGTGACCAAGTCCAAGTTCGACAACAAGTATGGCTGCCGGCACTCGCTGATCGACGGCATCAACCGCGGCACCGACGTGCTGATCGGCGGCAAGAAGGCGCTGGTCTGTGGCTACGGCGATGTCGGTAAGGGCTCGGCGGAGTCGCTCAAGGGGCAGGGTGCGCGGGTGACGGTCACCGAGGTTGACCCGATCAACGCGCTGCAGGCACTGATGGAGGGCTTCGA
Organism: Mycobacterium sp.; assembly: GCA_039935195.1. Classification (GTDB taxonomy): domain Bacteria; phylum Actinomycetota; class Actinomycetes; order Mycobacteriales; family Mycobacteriaceae; genus Mycobacterium. Next base: position 9,786 of record JBDTKT010000025.1, on the reverse strand, counting down.
CGTCAGGACCGTCGAGCAGGCCATCGGTGAGGCCGACATCATCATCACCACCACCGGCAACAAAGACATCATCACCCTCGAGCACATGAAGGCGATGAAGAACCAGGCCATCCTCGGCAACATCGGCCACTTCGACAACGAGATCGACATGGCGGCGCTGGAGAATTCCGGCGCGACCCGCGACACGATCAAGCCGCAGGTCGACGTGTGGACCTTCGGTGACACCGGTCGCTCGATCATCGTGTTGAGCGAGGGCCGGTTGCTGAACCTGGGCAACGCCACCGGGCACCCGTCGTTCGTGATGAGCAATAGCTTCTCCAACCAGGTGATCGCCCAGATCGAGCTGTGGACCAAGACCGACGAGTACGACAACGAGGTGTACCGGCTGCCCAAGCACCTCGACGAGAAGGTGGCCCGCATCCACGTCGAAGCGCTCGGTGCAACGCTGACCAAGCTGTCTAAGGACCAGGCCGAGTACATCGGTGTCGACGTGGAGGGCCCGTACAAACCCGACCACTATCGCTACTGAGTTGGCTTAAGCACCAGCGGCGGCGCCAGGGACGGTTACGCCGGCGCTTTCGTGCCGGGCCCCGGCTGATCGGCAGCCTTTTTCAGCTCACTCACCACTACGTTCTGAACCTCTATGTCCTGAACCACTACGTTGCATTGATCGGACGCGATCGTTGGTTCTAGGTTTTCGGAACGACATCTGCCTGCGGTGTGTCGGCGGCCTGTGCGACCGGATCTAGTTTGTCGGCGCGGTCCCACTGCTCATCCAGTTGGTCCCTTGAGGCCGCCGCCTCGCCGCGGTGGACGGCCGCTTGCTGTTGCAGGCTGACAGCCTGGGCCGCTTTGACATCGGATTCGGCCTGGGCGGCGCGGGCTTTCGCGGCGGTTTCGTCGGCCAGCGCTTCATTCTTTCTGACCTGGAGTAATTCCTCCTTGGCCTGGCCGCGGATCTCCTCGGCTTCGGCGTGGCGGTGTTGGTTGCGCTTGTTGCGCGCCACCCACACGAAAGTGACGACGAGCAGAAGTACGGCGAGCGCGACGACGACAAGCAAGATTATTGTGTTGGCAGTCATGATGATTCCTCGAATCGGTTGAGCAATGGTTTAATTGGCGGTGTTATTGACTCGGTTGTGGCATGTGACAGTTCACCACTTTGGGATTGAGGCCCATGTAGTTCAGCGGTCCCGCGACTATGGTCACCGCGATCGTTCCGAGGCTGGAACAGCTATCGGTGGCGTGGGTGAAGTATCCGTGTTGACCGGCCGCGATCGCGCCGATGGTTAGCCACACCAGCACAAGAAGAGTGATGAATCGCATTAGTTACCTCTTTGCAAGTTTCGGCCATGCCGCGAGCAGGAGTACGTCGTGAAACGGCTTGTCTGGCCGATCAGTAATAGTGGCGACGGCCGCCTACTGCGTGTCCCAACTGGCCCACGACCAGCAGCACCAGGCCGACGACCAGCAGGAGAATCCCGATGACCAAGCAAATATGGGCGTAGGCAAAGGTAGGGATGAGAGCCGGGAGAAGATAGCTAAGGACGATAAGGACAATTCCGAGACCGATCATGATGTGCACCTAATTTCGAGTTGTTGGATGGGTTGTACGGGAAAGCCGGACGTCAGTGTTTGAAGGCGTCCTTGATCTTGTCCGCTGCTTGCTTGGTGTTGCCCTTGGCCTGATCGATGCGGCCCTCTCGGCGCAACCGGGTGTTTCCGGTGACGCGACCGAAGAGCTTCTTGGTGACGCCCTTGGCGGCTTCGACCTTGTGGGCGATCCTCTTACCGACACTCATTGTGGATTCCTTCGTTTTCGGGACCTTTTGGCCCGGGGCACGGTGGCCCCGGTTTAGTCAACGCGGTTGGTGCGGTTGGTGCTCACCGGTGGTCCCCGTCGTCCATGGCGCGACCAGCGGCCGAGTGGGTTCCTGCGTCGGCCGGGGGTGTCCACGCCCCGACTCTCGGTTGCACCGGTAGGTGCGTCGACACGCTGGCGGTGTTCGCGCGAGGTGTCGCGATCCCGGTTGTTGAACTCTGTTTCGCGCTGCGACCGCGCGAGTTCCCGCCGGGCGTCACGCCCACGGGTCGCGGTGCGCCGGGCGCCGGCCAACAACACGCTCAGTCCCAGCAGTGCGACCGCACCGATCACGATCCCGAACAGGAACAAGGTGCCGGTCGACCCGGTGACGTGATAGCCGAAGACGGAGAAGTTTTCGGTCAACGCGTGAGCGGCCCCCGCGTTGTTCAGGACGCCCACAACCCCGACGATCACGGCGAAGAGCAGAACGGTCAACCCAACGATGATAAGCATTTCGACGCTCCCGATTCGTGGTGCTAGGTCTCCAGTACACGCCAGGTTTGAATCGATGTCAACGGTGTAGACAGATAGCGTTAACATATGCTGTGGGCAACGAGCGAGGATCTGGCCGCGGTGCAGGAGGGGGTGTCGTCGAAATGATGGAACAGCCAACCGGGTCCGATGCGGGCGTTGACGACGGGGCACCGGCCGCCGCGGCAGCGGGCCGAGGTAGTGGCCAAGTCAGCCGGTCGATGATTCTGCAGTCCGCGCTGAGGATCATCGACCGCGACGGTGTGGCCGGATTGTCCATGCGTCGCCTCAGCGATGAGGTGGGTCGGGATCCGACGGTGCTCTACCGACACCTGCCGAACAAGGCCGCAGTGCTTGACGGCGTCGTCGAGATCGTGCTCGGGCAATTACGGGTGGATACCGCCGATCCGGACTGGGTAGCCCAACTGCGCCACGTCGCGCACGACTTCCGCCGGTTGACTACGGCGCACCCGAACGTGGTGCCGATGCTGGTGACTCGCCCCCTGGCCACCCCGCTCGGGCAGCGGCCGCCCGGGATGCTGCGGCCGCTGGAGGACGTCGTCGCGCTGCTCACCTGCGCCGGGTTCAGTGAGGTCGACGCGTTGCATGTTTACCGGTTGCTGTTCGGCTTCTTGCATGGTCACGTTCTCAACGAGCTACAGGAGGTCATCGAGCGGCCCGAGGAAGCCGACCCCGTCCTACGGCTCGGCCTGCACCGGCTGCCGATTACCGAGTTTCCACATCTGCGTGCGCTGGCACCAGCCCTGGCCTCCTACGACGGCGCCGCCGAACTCGACCGCGGCCTCGACATCCTGCTGTCCGGCCTGAGCGCGGACCCAACCCAGCCCGACCGATCGCCCCGGTCCACCTAAGACGACACGGTTCGTGGCCTTCGGTGCAGATCGTCGTGGCGATAGGCTCGCGGCGTGCTGATCGCGATCGAGGGCGTGGACGGCGCCGGCAAGCGCACCCTGGCGCAGGGATTGACCACGGCGTTCGAGAGCACCGGAAAGTCGGTGGCGACGGTGGCGTTTCCGCGCTACGGCCAGTCGGTAATCGCCGACGTCGCCGCCGAAGCGCTGCACGGCGAGCACGGTGACCTGGCGTCCTCGGTGTACGCGATGGCGATGCTGTTCGCGCTGGACCGCGCCGCGGCCACCGACCAGATCTCCGACCTGTGCCGTGACCACGACGTGGTGATCCTGGATCGCTACGTGGCCTCCAACGCCGCATACAGTGCTGCGCGACTGCACCAGGACGCCGCCGGCGAAGTGGTGGGCTGGGTGCGACGGCTCGAATACGAACGACTGGCGCTGCCGGTGCCGGACTGGCAGGTACTGCTGGACGTCTCCGTGCAACTTGCCGCCGAGCGGGCCCGGCGCCGCGAGGATCGCGACGCCACCCGGGTCAGGGACAGCTACGAACGCGACGACGGTTTGCAGCGTCGCACCGGCGAGGTGTACCGCGGACTGGCCGACGCCGGCTTCGGCGGGCGCTGGCGGGTGGCCGGGCCGACGGTTCAAACCATCGAGTTGGCCGCCGAACTGGTAACCACCATGCGCAGTTAACCGGGGGAGACACGCGTGTGATACCGGGGTTTGTCACGATCTGGTGACACGATGGACGCCATGAGGCAAAGGATTCTCGTCGTCGATGACGACGCTTCGCTCGCAGAGATGCTCACGATCGTGCTGCGGGGGGAGGGTTTCGACACCGCGGTCGTCGGGGACGGCACCCAGGCGCTCACCGCTGTGCACGAATTGCGCCCTGATCTGGTGCTGCTGGACCTGATGCTGCCCGGCATGAACGGTATCGACGTGTGCCGGGTGCTGCGCAAGGATTCCGGCGTGCCGATCGTGATGCTGACCGCCAAGACCGACACGGTCGACGTGGTGCTGGGGCTGGAGTCCGGCGCCGACGACTACATCATGAAGCCGTTCAAGCCCAAGGAGTTGGTGGCCCGGGTGCGGGCCCGGTTGCGGCGCAACGACGATGAGCCCGCCGAGTTGCTGTCTATCGCCGACATCGAGATCGACGTGCCGGCACACAAGGTGAGCCGGGCCGGTGAACAGATCTTCCTGACACCGCTGGAATTCGACCTACTGGTGGCGCTGGCCCGCAAACCCCGCCAGGTGTTCACTCGGGACGTGCTGCTCGAACAGGTGTGGGGCTACCGGCACCCGGCCGACACCCGGTTGGTGAACGTGCACGTCCAGCGGTTGCGGGCCAAGGTGGAGCAGGATCCGGAGAACCCCACCGTGGTGCTGACCGTTCGGGGAGTGGGTTACAAGGCCGGACCGCCATGACCGGTGGCGGTGACGCCGAAATGAGGGCGTCGCGCACTCGCGGGAGGCAGCGCGGGTGATATTCAGCCCAAGGCGGCGCATTCGGGGCCGCTGGGGGCGGTCCGGTCCACTGCTGCACGGTGTGAACACCGCTCGCCGGGCGGTGCGGGTCGCTTGGCGCCGCTCGCTGCAGCTGCGGGTCGTCGTGTTGACGTTGGGTCTGTCCGCCGCGGTGATTCTGGCGCTGGGCTTCGTGTTGACCAGCCAGATCACCGACCGGGTGCTCGACGTGAAGGTCCGGGCGGCCACCGAGCAGATCGAGCGCGCGCGGGCCACGGTCAGCGGCATCGTCGGCGGTGAGGAGGCCCGCTCGTTGACCAGCAGCCTGCAACTGGCCCGCAACACGCTGACGTCGAAATCGGATCCGGGCGCCGGCGGCGGCACGGCCGGCGCATTCGACGCGGTACTGGTGGTACCCGGTGACGGGCCGCGCGCGGCGACCGCCGCCGGGCCGGTCGACCAGGTGCCCAGCGGGCTGCGCGGATTCGTCAAGGCCGGGCAGGTGAGCTACCAGTACGCCACCGCACACATCGAGGGGTTCTCCGGGCCCGCGCTGATCATCGGTACACCGACGGTGTCGCGGATCGCCAACCTGGAGCTGTACCTGATCTTCCCGCTGGGCACCGAGCGCAGCACGATCAGCCTGGTGCGGGGCACGATCGCCACCGGGGGACTGATGCTGCTGCTGCTGCTGGCCGGGATCGCGCTGCTGGTGTCGCGCCAGGTGGTGTTGCCGGTGCGGTCGGCGTCGCGGATCGCCGAGCGGTTCGCCGAAGGGCACCTGTCCGAGCGGATGCCGGTGCGCGGCGAAGACGACATGGCCCGGCTGGCGGTGTCGTTCAACGACATGGCCGAGAGCCTGTCCCGGCAGATCACCCAGCTCGAGGAGTTCGGCAATCTGCAGCGACGGTTCACCTCCGACGTAAGCCACGAGCTACGCACGCCGCTGACCACGGTGCGGATGGCCGCCGACCTGATTTACGACCACAGCGCAGAACTGGAACCGTCGCTGCGGCGGTCCGCGGAGCTGCTGGTCAGCGAGTTGGACCGATTCGAGTCGCTGCTGGGCGACCTGCTGGAGATCTCGCGGCACGACGCGGGGGTGGCCGAACTGTCCGTGGAGGCGGTGGACCTGCGTGCCACGGTGAACAGCGCCCTGGACGACGTGGGCCACCTCGCCGTCGATGCGGCCGTCGATCTGCAGGTGGACATGCCGGCCGCCGGGGTCATCGCCGAAGTCGACCCGCGGCGGGTGGAGCGAATCCTGCGCAACCTGATCGCCAACGCGATCGACCACGCCGAACACAAACCGGTGTTGATCCAGATGGCCGCCGACGAAGACACCGTCGCGGTCACGGTGCGCGACCACGGGGTGGGGCTGCGGCCGGGGGAGGAGAAGCTGGTCTTCAGTAGGTTCTGGCGCGCCGACCCGTCCCGGGTGCGCCAATCCGGCGGCACAGGGCTGGGTCTGTCGATCAGTGTGGAGGACGCCCGACTGCACCAGGGCAAGCTGGAGGCCTGGGGTGAGCCCGGTAATGGCGCCTGCTTCCGGTTGACACTGCCGATGGTGCGCGGCCACAAGGTCACCACCAGCCCGCTGCCCCTGAAACCCGACACGCAAGCGGCGAATCAGGAACGCAAGGAACGCCGGCAGCGGTCCCGCGAGCACGCCGAGAGAAGCGGGTGATGCGGCGGCTGGCGGCGTTGCTGCTCGCGGTCACCACCGCGCTGACGGGTTGCGCCGGAGTGCCCAACGCCTCGGCCCCGCAGGCGATCGGCACCGTGGAGCGGCCGGCGCCGCCGAACCTACCCAAGCCCAAGGCGGGTATGGACCCCGAGGTGCTGCTGCGCGAATTCTTCAAGGCCACCTCGGATCCGGCCAACCGGCATCTGGCGGCCCGGCAGTTCCTCACCCAGTCGGCATCCGATGACTGGGACGACGCCGGCAGCGCGATGCTGATCGACAACGTGGTATTTGTCGAAACCCGTGCCGCCGAACGTGTTTCGGTCAACATGCGGGCCGACATCCTGGGGTCGCTCTCCGACATGGGGGTGTTCGAGACCGGCGAGGGCGCACTGCCCGATCCCGATCCGATCGAACTGGTCAAGACCTCCGGCGGCTGGCGCATCGACCGGCTGCCCAACGGGGTGTTCATGGACTGGCAGCAGTTCCAGGCCACCTACAAGCGCCACACGCTGTACTTCGCGGACCTCACCGGCAAGACGGTGGTCCCCGACCCTCGCTACGTCGCGGTGTCCGACCCCAACCAGCTGGCCACCGAACTGGTCTCCAAGCTGATCGCCGGCCCACGCCCGCAGCTGGCCAACGGCGTGCGGAACCTGCTGGGTCCGCCGTTGCGCCTGCGCGGGCCGGTGACCCGCGCCGACGGCGGAAAGTCCGGTGTCGGGCGCGGCTACGGCGGGGCCCGGATCGATCTGGACAGCCTGGCCACCACCGATCCGAACAGCAGACAGTTGCTTGCCGCGCAGCTGATCTGGACGCTGGCGAGGGCGGACATCAACGGGCCGTACGTGATCGACGCCGCCGGCACGGCACTCGACGACCGGTTCCCCGACGGGTGGACCACCTCCGACGTCGCCGCCACCGACCCGGGGGCGAACGACGGCGCCGGTGCGGGGGTGCACGCCCTGGTGGGAGGGGCACTGCTCACCCAGGAAGGGCAGCGCGCCAGCCATGTGAGCGGGGCGTTCGGCCGGGCGACAGACCAGGCGTCGGCCACACTGTCTCGCGACGGGCGCCAAGTGGCGTCGGTGGTGGTGCACCCCGGCGGTCCCGACCCGGTGGCGACACTGTGGATCGGCGACCTCGGCGGCGAGGCCGTCCAGTCCGCCGAAGGACGCACCCTGTCCCGCCCCAGCTGGTCACTGGACGGCGCCGTGTGGGTGGTTGTCGACGGCAACAACGTGTTGCGGGCGATCCAGGAAGCCGCGACGGGCCGGCCGGCCCGGATCTCGGTGGACTCCGCAGCGGTGACCGCCCGGTTCCCCGGGCCCATCGGCGAACTGCAGTTGTCCCGGGACGGCACCCGCGCCGCGATGGTCATCGACGGGCAGGTGATTCTGGCCGGCGTAGAACAGACCCAGTCCGGCCAGTTCGTGCTGACCTACCCGCGGCGGCTCGGTTTCGGGCTCGGCTCGTCGGTAGTGTCGCTGTCGTGGCGCACGGGCGAGGACATCGTGGTGAGTCGCACCGACGCTGCGCATCCGGTGTCCTTCGTCAACATCGACGGGGTGAACTCCGATGCGCCCAGCGACAACCTGCGCCAGCCGGTCTCGATGATCGCCGCCAATCCGTCGACGGTCTACGTCGCCGACCCGCGCGGGGTGCTGCAGCTGTCATCGGCCACCGCCGAGAACGAACAGAACTGGACGCCGGTCGCGCCGTTCATGATGGGCGGCGCGATACCTGTGCTGCCCGGTTAGCGCCGGTGACGATCAGCGTTAGCCGGTCGCGATGAGCGACAACCCCCGACGCCCCCGGCTGCCCTTGCGGTGCTTGCTGCTCGCTACCAGGCGGGCCACCGCGGTCTCGATGCTCCGGGCGAACTCGTCGACGTCCGGCATCGTGTCGAAGTCGGCGATGACGCCGAAGAACAGGTTGTCGGCGTAGCTGAGCATGGCGACCCCGGTGCGCAGCTGCAGCGCAAGCGGCGGCACCGGCAGCAAACCGATCACCTTGCGCCCCAGCATATGCAGCGTCTCCGACGGTCCCGGCACGTTCGTCGCCAGCGTGGTCACACCGTGCTGCGGCAGCCGGGTCAACAGCCGCACCGCCCACGCGGTCAGCGTGAAGGGCAGGTAGTTGGCCGCCGAGACGAATGCGCTGCCGGCCTGGCGCTGCCCGGTGCTCTTCGTCCGGGTCAGCCTGGAGTGCACCAGTCGCAACCGCAGCACCGGGTTCTCCTCCTCCACCGGCAGGTACGGCAGCATCACCGAGACGCGGTTGTCGGTCTCACCGAACGCATCGCTGGAGCGCACTGACACCGGGACCAACGTGCGCATCGACTCCGGCAGCAGCGGCTCACCGCGACGGGTCAGCATGCCGCGGTAACCCTCGGTCAGCGCGGCCAAGGCCACGTCGTTGACGGTGACGTCGAACGCCCGGCACACCTGGTGGATGTCTTCGAGCGACACCTTGGCCGCGCTGAACCGGCGCATCGTGGTTATCGGCCCGTTCAGGGAGGTGGAGGCGCTGGAACTGAGCAGCCCGGCCGAGAGTTCGACCGCGCCACGGGCGGCACGGGCCGCCGCAGACCCCAGGGCGGTCGAGGTGTTCCACAGCCCGGCCATCCAATTGGCCGGATTGAAGTCCGAAGGGTTCGGCATCGGCAGCCGGAATCCGGCCGCCTCGGCCTCGTGGGTCCCGCGGATGTGGTCGGCGAAGCTGGCGACGTTGCCGTTGTCGCACAGCCGGGTGAACAGCTGCGATATCGCGATCCCGTCGCCGACGCAGTGGTGAACCTTCATCAGCAACGCCCACCGGTCGTCGGACAACCCCTCGATCACCCAGATCTGCCACAGCGGGCGGTCCCGGTCCAGCCGTCGAGCCATCTGGTCGCCGACGAACCCGAATAGCTCGGCGTCGTCGCCGGGCCGCGGCAGCGCCACCCGGTGCAAGTGGTGCATCAGGTCGAAGTCCGGGTCCTCCTCCCAACGAGGCGGCGTGAGGTCGAACGGGTGCACGTGCAACTTCTGGGTGAACCGGGGCAAGGCGCTCAGACGTGCGCCCAGGGTGGTTTCCAGCAGTTCGTAGTCAGGTGGCGGACCCTCCAGAATCACCAGGCCGCCGATGGCCAAGCTGATGTGTCGGTCCGAGTCCTCGGCTTCCAGGAAACCCGCATCCAGGGTTGTCAGTTGCTCCATGGCCCGAACCTCTCTTATTGCACCCGTTTGTTATCGTGCGCCGCCGCGACCGGCGGCGGCAGGGCCAGAAGTCCCGAATCGCGAGGTGATCCGGCGCGAATGCGGCACCTGCCGGCCCGGTGGCCCAAAGTCCTTGCCGACTGGGGCCTTCCTGCCCTGTCCGGACGGACCGGCTGGGGCGATGGTGAGGGAGACACGGGTTCTGGTGAGCCTGGTGCGATC
>JBDTKT010000024.1:0-15428 GCA_039935195.1 Mycobacterium sp. | reverse complement strand
AGAAGGCCCGCGCCAAGGAGCGGGTGTTCAGCTTCCGCGACGAATTCGGCCAGTGGGACCCCAAGGTGCAGCGTCCCGAGTTGTGGAACCTCTACAACGGGCGGCACCGCAGCGGTGAGCACATCCGGGTGTTCCCGCTGTCGAACTGGACCGAATTCGACATCTGGTCCTACGTCGGCGCCGAGCAGATCACCCTGCCGTCCATCTATTTCGCGCATCGACGCAACGTCTTTCAACGCGATGGCATGCTGCTTTCAGTGCACAAGTACCTGCAGCCGAGCGCCGACGAGGAAGTGTTCGAGGCGTCGGTGCGCTTCCGCACCGTCGGTGACGTCACCTGTACCGGGTGCGTGGATTCGACGGCCGCTACCGTCGACGAGGTGATCGCCGAGACCGCGTTGTCGCGATTGACCGAGCGCGGTGCCACCCGTGCCGACGACCGGATCTCCGAGGCAGGCATGGAAGACCGCAAGAGGCAGGGGTACTTCTGATGACCGGATCGACCACGTTGCTGCGTCTTGCGACCGCCGGATCTGTCGACGACGGCAAATCCACCCTGATCGGGCGGCTGCTCTACGACTCCAAGGCCGTGATGGAAGACCAACTGGAGTCGGTGGAACGCACCTCCCGGGAGCGCGGTAACGACTACACCGATCTGGCCTTGGTCACCGACGGCCTGCGTGCCGAACGTGAACAAGGCATCACGATTGACGTTGCCTATCGCTACTTCGCCACCCCCAGAAGAAAATTCATCATTGCCGACACCCCGGGCCACATCCAGTACACCCGCAACATGGTGACCGGAACTTCGACGGCGCAGCTGGCGATCGTCCTGGTTGACGCCCGGCACGGATTGCAGGAGCAGTCCCGCCGGCACACCTTCCTGGCGTCCCTGCTGGGCATTCGTCACATCGTGCTCGCCGTCAACAAGATGGACCTGATCGACTGGGACCAGCAGCGTTTCGACGCTATCCGGGATGACTTCCACGCCTTTGCCACCCGGCTCGACGTGCATGATGTGACCACGATCCCGATGTCAGCGCTGCTCGGCGACAACGTGGTCGTCAAATCCGAACACACCCCCTGGTATGACGGTCCAGCGCTGTTGTCGCATCTGGAGGACGTCTACATCGGCGGTGACCGCAACCTGGTCGACGTGCGTTTCCCGGTGCAGTATGTGATCCGGCCGCAGACCCACGAGCATCAGGACTACCGCAGCTACGCCGGCACGGTGGCCAGCGGCGTGGTGCGGCCCGGTGACGACATCGTCGTCCTGCCGTCCGGCAAAGCCAGCCGAATCAAGTCCATCGACGGCCCGTGCGGCCCAGTGCCAGAAGCTTTTCCGCCGATGGCGGTCTCGATCATCCTGACCGACGACGTCGACATCTCCCGCGGCGACATGATCGCCCGAACCAACAACCAGCCGCGGGTGACCCAGGATTTCGACGCCACGGTGTGCTGGATGGCCGACGACTCGCGGCTGGAGCCGGGTCGCGACTACATCATCAAACACACCACCCGCACAACAAGAGTGAAGGTGTTGGGGCTGGACTATCGACTCGACGTCAACACTCTGCACCGAGACAAGGACGCAACGATGTTGCGGCTCAACGAGCTCGGCCGCATCTCGCTGCGCGCCCAAGTGCCGCTGATGCTCGACGAGTACACCCGCAATGCCAGCACCGGGTCGTTCATCCTCATCGATCCGGTCACCAACGGGACGGTCGCGGCGGGCATGGTGCTGCGTGACGTGTCGGCGCGGACGGCCAGTCCGAACACGGTCCGGCACACGTCGCTGGTCACCGTCGCGAACCGGCTGTCGCGCGGTTGCACCGTGTGGTTCACCGGGCTGTCCGCATCGGGTAAGTCATCAGTCGCCATGCTCGCCGAACAGATACTGCTCGAACGGGGCACGCCCGCTTACGTTCTTGACGGTGACAACCTGCGGCACGGTCTGAACGCCGACCTCGGGTTCTCGATGTCCGACCGCGCGGAGAACCTGCGCCGGCTGGCGCACGTCGCCACGCTGATGGCTGACTCCGGGCAGGTCGTGTTGGTGCCGGCGATCAGCCCGCTGGCCGAGCACCGCCAGCTGGCCCGCCAGGTGCACCGCGACGCCGGGTTCGACTTCTTCGAGGTGTTCTGCGACACCCCGCTGCAGGACTGCGAGCGGCGAGACCCCAAGGGGCTCTATGCCAAAGCCCGAGCGGGGATCATCACCCACTTCACCGGGATCGACAGCCCCTATCAGCGGCCCAAGAACCCGGACTTGCGGCTGATCTCTGACCACACTCCCGAGGAGCTGGCCCGGCAGGTGGTAGCCCTGATCGACTCCCGTCGGTGAGCGACGTTCGACTGACGCGGCCGACGTTGCGGAGCGAATGGCAGAATTGCCAGGATGCGGATGTCGGCCAAGGCGGAGTACGCGGTGCGGGCGATGGTCCAGCTGGCCACCGCTGAAGTCGGCACCCTGGTGAAAACCGACGACGTGGCCACCGCGCAGGGCATCCCGGCGCAGTTTCTCGTCGACATCTTGTCCGACTTGCGCAACGACCGCCTGGTCCGCAGTCAACGCGGCCGCGACGGCGGCTACGAGCTGGCCCGGCCGGCGACCGAGATCAGCGTGGCCGACGTGCTGCGCTGCATCGACGGCCCGCTGGCCAGCGTCCGTGACATCGGGGTGGGCGATCTGCCGTATGCGGGGCCGACCGTAGCGCTGACCGACCTGTGGCGCGCACTGCGGGCCAGCATGCGGTCGGTGCTGGAGGAGACCAGCCTGGCCGAGGTGGCGGCCGGTGCGCTGCCCGAACACGTCGCTCAACTGGCCGCCGACTATCAGACCCAGGAACGTCAGCGCGGCCACGGCCGCTGACGGTTCAGCCGCCCGAGCCGTAGGGCCGGGTGAGGATCTCCAGGTGGTGGCCGGCGGGGTCGCGGAAGTACACGCCCCGCCCGCCGTCGCGGTGGTTGATCTCGCCGGGGCTCTCCCCGCTCGGGTCCGCCCAGTGGTTCAGCCCGCGCGAGGAGATCTTGGCGTAGATCGCGTCGAACTCGTCCTCGGAGACCAGGAACGCGTAGTGCTGCGGGTGGATCTGTTGGCTCGCGGGCACCTGCGAGTAGTCGAGGCTGGCGCCGTGGTCGAGCGCGACGACCAGGAAGTGGCTGAACGGCTGCGGGTCAGGCAGGCCGAACAGCTCGGTGAGGAAGTTCGCGGACTCCTGCGCGTCGTGCGTGGCGACGATGGTGTGGTTGAAGGCGATAGTCATAGCTCCACCTTGCCGCGGGTGCCGCAGTCTTGCCGCGGGCGTGTCACTTGGGTGCGGTCAGCTCCAGGGCGATGTTGTCGGGGTCGCGGAATTCCAGGATGTAGGAGGGCCCGATGTCCTTGACCGGTTCGTGCCCGACGCCGAGGCTGTCCAGATGGGTGGCCGCGGCATCCAGGTCCGCCCTGCTGCTGCAGCGGAATGCGATGTGGTCCAAACCGACCCGGTCCTCGTCGAAGCGGCCGTGGGCCACCGGTCGCAGCCCCAGCAGAGACCCGCCCAAGTCGTAGATGACGCCGCCGAACAGGAATTCCAGCCGGCTGCGGGTGGCGTGGTCGGCGTCGTCCGGGACTTCGATGAGTACCGGCCAGCCGAACACACTCTCGTAGAACGTGCGCGACTGCTCGATGTCGGTCACGGTGAGCCGAACATGCGCGATGGACGTGCTGGCGATGACCACCGGCCCATGGTGCCATTTCGCCGGGACGTCGGCGCTGGGAACGGCACATGTCAGAATCGGGCATGCGGGTTGGCATGACCATGCCGGTGATGGAGCCGGGTCTGGATGCGGCCCTGCTGCGTGACTGGGCCCGCACCGTCGACCAGGGTCCGTTCTCGTCGTTGTGCTGGGGTGAACGGATCGCCTTCACCAACCCCGAGAGCCTGACCCTGCTCGGTGCGCTGGCGGCCTGGACCGAGCGGGTGCGGCTGGTGACGACGGTGCTGGTTCCGCAGCTGCACAATCCCGTGATGCTGGCCAAGGCGTTGGCCACCGGCGATGTGCTGTGCGACGGTCGGCTCACCGTCGGCATCGGCGTAGGCGGCAGGCAGGAGGACTACCGTGCCGTCGGTGCCGAACCTGCCACCCAGACGATGCGCGAAATGGCCGAGCGGGTCGCGATCATGAAACGTGTCTGGGCGGGGGAGAAGGTCACCGAATCCGTGCTGCCGGTCGGGCCGCCGCCGGTGCAGCCGGGCGGGCCGCCGCTGATGGTCGGCACCATCGGTCCGAAGACGCTCCGCAGTGCCGCCGGCTGGGCGGAGGGGCTCGCCGGCATCACGATGGACCTCGACGTGGACAGCCAGAACGAATTGTTCGACGTCGCCCGGGACGCATGGCGCGAGGCGGGCAAGCCCAAGCCGTACCTGGCGACATCGTTCTGGTTCGCACTCGGTGATCGCGAGGAGGCCCGCGACCAAGTGCGTCGACACCTGCTGCGCTACATGAACTGGATTCCCGCCGAGTATGTCGAGGCGATGGCGCCGACCACCGGGTGGGCGGGCAGCGACGACGAGCTTGCCGCGCTGCTGCGCAGGTTCGAGTCAGTGGGTACCGACGAAGTCCACCTGATCCCAACCAGTTCGGACCTCGATCAGCTGAAACGGGCGGCAGATGTGGCCGCCTCTCTCAGCCGGCCGGCCTGATCTGGCGGCCGGCGCACCGCGTGCGGATGGGCCGAACACGCCCGTTGCGGCATGGTCACGGATGCATATCCATCACCTGACGACTAGTCACAACTGACTCATCAGCCACTACTGTCGCAGCAAGCGGCCAGATTGGCCGGTGCGCGTCAGCGGGATCTTTCGTCCCCGGAAGGGTGTGACATGTCGGCGACACGTCGGATCGTTTCGGTAGCGATGGTGCCGGCGGTCGTGCTCGGGATGATCGTCGCGACCGACTTCGCGCCGACGGCGACCGCCGCAACGTGCGCTGCGCCCGAAGCGAACATCGCCCCGCCGCCCGGTTCTCCGACCACAGGTGGCGGTCAACTCCCGCTCGGACGCCGACCGCGTGGCACGAATGGCAGCGCACCGCTACCCAAACTAGGTCCATTGATCTCCGCGTTGGTCCAGGCAGGTACCGCCGGACGTACCGCCGGGCCGGTGCAACAGCAGGCGGCCGTGGTGCCGGCCACGCCCAACGCGCCTGGCGCCGGCGGGTTGGCGGCACCCAATGCCGCCCAGTCGGTGGCGCCCGGCCCGAACGCTGGCGCGGACTCGGTGCCGCCGGCCCAGGACCCCGGTGGCGCGATCGCCGGATCTCAGACGTCGCTCGTCGAGTGGGTGACCGGGCCTAACAGCCCGAACCAGACCCTGGAACGCTTCGGTGTCTCGGGAACTGATCTTGGAATACCCTGGGATAACGGCGATCCCGCCAACCGTCAAGTGCTCATGGCTTTTGGTGACACCTTCGGCTACTGCCGCGTCCAAGGCCAGCAGTGGCGACACAACGTGCTGTTGCGCAGCCAGGACCGGAACCTGTCCGACGGAATTCTGGTGGCGCCCGGCGCGGTCGGCAACAAGTACTCGGGATCGCCGCTGCGGCAAGCGAACTTCTCCAAGCAAATCCTGCCCGCCATCAAGGTGGCGCCGACACAAGAGGGCATGATCCCGACCGCCGGTATCGGTATTGGTGGAAACCAGTACCTGAATTTCATGTCGATCAAGCAGTGGGGCCGCGACGGTGAATGGTCGACCAACTACTCGGCGATCGCGGTCTCCAACGACAACGGTGAGACGTGGGGGGTTTACCCCGGAACCGTCCGTTCCTCCGCGCCGGAGAACGTCCCCCACGCCCGGTACGTCCCGGGCAACGAGAACTTCCAGCAGGGTGCGTTCCTTCGGGCCAACGACGGTTACCTGTATTCGTTCGGAACCCCGGCCGCTCGTGGTGGCTCGGCATATTTGTCACGCGTCCCGGAACGCTCGGTCCCGGACGTCACCAAGTACCAGTACTGGAACGACTCCGGATCGTGGGTTCCGAACAACCCGGGAGCGGCAACGCCGGTGATCCCGGGCCCGGTGGGCGAGATGTCGGCTCAGTACATTCCGTACCTGAAGCAATATCTGGTGCTGTACGGCAACGGCGCCAACGACGTCGTGGCGAGGACCGCACCCGCCCCGCAGGGACCGTGGGGCCCGGAGCAGATGCTGGTGTCGTCCGGGCAGATTCCCGGTGGCATCTACGCGCCCTACATCCACCCCTGGTCGAGCGGTAAAGACCTGTACTTCACCATGTCGTTGTGGAACGCCTACGACGTCATGCTGATGCACACGGTCCTGGGTTAACCGCCCACCGCCGGGCGCGGCATCCGGTATCGCCTGTCCCGCATCCGAAGCACCGGGTAGCCCTTACGGCGGCCGGCCAAGGCCTGCATCGGTCCGACGCCCGCGGGGGCCAGGTGTCCCCGCCGAGACGACGTGGCGCGGCCCGTTTCCTCCCGAGAAGCCAGCGGCTGGGACGCCGCCGCCAGTTGCGCCTGCTGCACGGTCGAACCCGCGGCCGGAGTCGCCGGCCAACTGGACGGTACCGACAGCCCACCCACCGGCGCGGCCTCGCCGACGCTGGCCAGCACGAACGTGCGTGCACCGGCGCCCGCCCCGAATTCGCCGGCCGCGACAGCCGCCGCCGGGGCCTGGGCCACCGCCGAGGTTGCGGCGGGGATCAGCGCCATGATGTAGTTCCCCATCTGCCCCGCCGTGCGGATGCTGTTGCTGCCGAAAACCATTGGGGCGGTCAGGGTATTGAAATTGCCGGTACCGCCCAATATCGAGGACACCAGCGCGGCGAACGGGTCCGAGGGTTCCGTCGCCGCTCCGGTGGCGGCTTGGGCAGCCGCGGCGGCCTGACCGGATTGTGCGGTGGCGCTGGTGGTTTGTGGCGGTCCCTGGAACGGCGTCAGTGTGGTGGTGGCTGCGGAGGTTGCGGCGTAGCTATACATCGCGGCGGCATCCTGGGCCCACATCGCCACGTAGGCAGCCTCCGTCGCGGCGATCCCTGCGGTGTTCTGCCCGAAGAAGTTCGTGGCGACCAGGGTCGCTAACTGGACCCGGTTGGCGGCGACGATGGGCGGCGGCACGGTGGCGGTGAATGCCGCCTCGTAGGCGGTCGCCGCGGCGCGGGCCGCGATGGCGGACTGTTCGGCCAGCGTCGCGGTCGCGGACGCCCAGGCGACATACGGTGCCGCGGCGGCGGTCATCGCCGCCGCGGAGCCGCCCGACCAGGTCTGGCCTTGCAGTTCGGACAGTGTCGAGGAGTAGCCGGTCGCGAACGAATCCAGTTGCCAGGCCAAGGCGTCCCAGGCCGTCGCGGCGGCCAGCATCGGTCCCGATCCCGGGCCGGAATACATCAGGGTCGAATTGACCTCGGGCGGCAGCATCCCGAAATCCAACATCGTGATTTCCGTTACCGATTATCCGCCGGCGGACGGGCGCGGCATGTTGAAGCGGCGCGGTCCGACCCGCAGCATGCTGCTGACGGTGGACCGCCCGCTAGCTCCTGCCATCGCTCCCATACCTGCCGTCGGCCCGGCACCCATCATGCTGGTTGCCGGAAGTCCTTCCCACGAACCGGCTTCCGCGAGTTCGGCTTCGGCAAGCCATTGTGGCTCCTCGGTGGCGGCGGCGATCGGCGCGGCGTCGGCCCAGGCTTTCGGGACGGACAACTGTCCGATTGGCGAGGCCTTGCCCATGCTCGCCAGCGCGGTGCTACGCACCAGGCTGGGTCCCGCCTGCACAGCCGCGGTCATACTTGCGGCGGGGAGGAGGGCCGCCGCTGCCTTCGGTGCCGCCCCGCCGACGGCTTTGGCCAACGCGGTGAAGAAACTTCCCGCGTTCGTCACCGTCCTGCTCATGCTGGTGGCAAAGCTGGCCGGGCCGCTGAGCGTGTTGAAGGTGCTCACGCTGTTGGTCACCTGATCGGCCACCGACGAGCTCGTCTGCGATACCGCGGCGCTGCCGATGGCTTGGGCCGATGCGGTCGCCTGGCTCGTTGCCGCGGTGGCATTGGTGGTTTGCGGCGGCTCCTGGAACGGCTGCAGTTGGGTGGCGACCGATGCGGAGGTGGCGTAGCCATTCATGGCTGCTGCGTCCTGGCTCCACATCTGGGCGTAGGCGGCTTCGACGGCCGCGATGAGCGCCGTGTTCTGCCCCAAGGTGTTGGTCGTTACCAGGGTTGTCAATTGGGTGCGGTTGGCGGTGACGACAGCCGGCGGGACTGTTGCGGCGCGGGCGGACTCGTAGGCGGCCGCAGCTGAACGGGCCTGGGTGGCGACCCGCTGGGTCTGCACCGCCGTCTGGCTCACCCAGGCGACATAGGTCGAGGCTGCGGCGCTCATCGCTTCCGAGGAAGTGCCGGACCAACCTTCGTCCTGCAGCGCCGAGATCGCCGAGGAGTAACCGAGCGCGAACGAATTCAACTGCCCGCTGAGTGCGTCCCACGCCGCGGCGGACGCCATCATCGGCCCCGAGCCGGGGCCGGTATAGATGGCGGTCGAGATGACCTCCGGTGGCAACAACGCGAAATCCAGCATCAGATCGTCCCCTCTTGAGCTGCCGACAACAGGGCAACCGTTGACAGTCGGCGGGACCTCTGACCGGGCTCGGTGAAAGAACCTTCAGGCCTGCCGAATTGAATCGCGGCGGTAACGCACCGAGCTACATCGCCGGGTT
This sequence comes from Mycobacterium sp., assembly GCA_039935195.1. Classification (GTDB taxonomy): domain Bacteria; phylum Actinomycetota; class Actinomycetes; order Mycobacteriales; family Mycobacteriaceae; genus Mycobacterium. The sequence goes on along the minus strand of JBDTKT010000024.1, from coordinate 6,714 downwards.
TCGCCTGCCAGGCCCGTCCATCCCCGCGACGAGGCGGTCAACGCCACGCTCGCGGATTCCAGCTGTCTGGTCATGGATGGGGCGCTCATTCACTAGTGGTGGGGCGGTCGCAACAGCCGACAGAGTTTCGGCTGATGACGAATGCTGGTTCACCGAAACATTAGGTGGGCGACAGCTCAGACCACCGGCGTGAGCGGGCTCGCCCCACCGCCGCGATGGACCGGCCACGGCGCGTGCGGACCGGGTCGCTCGTGCGGCGGACCGCCGTGACCTGCGTGAATGCCTTGCTTCGGCGACTGGTGTCCTGATGGGTCACCACCGACGGGACGATAAAAATCTGCCTGCGAGAAACCTGACTGGGCACGTGGAGAACGTTGGACGCAGCGGCCGTCGATCGGCTCTCGCCGTGCGTGGCGGCGGGCCGACGTGGCTCAGCCCAGTGCGCAAAATTTAACCGATGGAAGGTAATGGCGGGATCGAACCCACTGGATGGCCGCGGTGCCCGGTGGTCCCGGAAGCGGGGATGGGTAGCGAACGGACATAGTGATCACGGAATGCTCCGATCGACGTGATGGGTGATGGCTTGCTCGACCCGTGTGGCCGCCCGTCCCAGTTGCGTGAGTTCGATGTCGTCGAAGTCAGACCGCGCGACGGTGGTCTGCAGTCGGGCAAGTTGCTCACGAATGGGCGATTCGTCATCAACGTGCCAGGCCAGTTCCTCCAGTAAACGGAACAACCGTGTAATCACCTGCGGGTCCGAAGACCCGTACCGACGCGGTTGTGAAATCGCATCGTCCACCAACTCGGCGAGGCTGGGCCGGCGCAGCACCACGCGCACTCGGTTATCGTCGTCACGAAACACGACGGAGCCGAGATCGCGGTCGGCCAGCCGGCACAGGATCGCGGAGATGTGGCCCAGCGCGTGGATCGCGGTCGTCGGGTCGTTGATTCCTGGCGACAGCGCCTTGTTCGCAACATCGGTCAGCTGGCGTAGTCCGTAGCCGACGTCTTGGGCTGCGGTTCGCTCGTAGCCCACCTTGATCGATTTACGCACAGCACCTTGGAGGCGGTCGAATGCGTCATCGTCGAGACCGCCGGATGCCGACCACGCGACTCCGATGGGAACTCCCTCGACGATCGAGCTGCCGGGATAACTGTTGATGATGATGTAAGCGTCCGATTGTATTGCTGAAGAACGCAATTCGGTCTCATCGATGGCGGTCAAGAAGCCTGACGACGGTGCTGTGATGTTAAGCGCGTTTGGGGGTGGTGTGGGTAGCGTCGACTGTGAGCGCGCACCCTCACGTGGGCTCGTTGCGAATCCTATGGTGGCGTTGGCCTCATCATGGACGTCGCGCAGCATCGTTTCGACGCGGATCTGGCGCGCGAGATGGGCCAGGAACAGCACCAGGCCGAGCACGCTGACGATGCCCAGCACGAAAGCGACCGTGACCGATATCCGTGGGATGAATACGCCCGCCTCGTCACCATTGCGGACAGCACGCAGGAGTGTCAGGGCGTAGGTGAAGGTCGACAAGAAGATCGCAAGTGTCACCTGGACGAAGATGTCGCTGGTGAACGTGCGGAGTAATCGGGGTGAGAATTGGCCGCTCGCCAGCTGAAGGGTGACGACGGTGAGTGAAAATGTCAGCGATGTGACCGTGATCAGCGAACTGGAGATGGCGTCGAGCAGGGTCCGCGCGGCGCCTGCGTCGCCCCCAAAAAGCATGGCAGTCAACCAGGTCGGCAACCCTTCGTCGACGCGCGCGTCCAAGTGGGGAAGCGAGATTCCCGCCGCCACCGCAAGCATGGTGCCGACCACGGGGAGCGGCCATAATTGCGTGCGTACTGTATCGCGGGCGGATGCGAAGGTCGGTTTCATTCGCCACTTACCCGACAATCCGACCAGATCACCTGTCTTACAGAAATCGATACCGTGCACCGCTGGGCGAAGAAACTCAAGGGCGCTGGCTGTGGTCGTCCAGATGGGCCGGTCAGCATCTTCGGTATCTTGCCGCTGTGAGCTGGATTGAGCGGCTCCAGCAGTTCGTCGATGGTCACAAGCTAGGCCTTAATCCTGGAGGGGTAGTCCCATGAGGATCATGCCCCAGCAGACCCGTGACAACACACCCGCTGCGCCCCTTGCCCGGCTGCGCCGCGTTTGAGACCGAATCGACCGGGAGTGTGCGTAGTCACTGGATCCGGAGCGAGCTGAAAGGTGCCGTGATCGCAGGTGATGGCGCGTGCACGGCTCGCGAATGGCGCGCGGATCTGTTGCAGCCGGGCTGGAACGGGTCGCCGGACTGGTGGAACTGGCTCTGACCGTCGACCACACCCGAATGCAGGCGTTGGGCACGGCTGGGAGTGACGACAACGTGCAAGAACTGCACTGATGGTCTTGCGTTAGACGCATCCCGCCCTGTGGGCCGCCTGCACAGGTGACACTGGACGCGCCAGATGTCCGATTTGAAATAGCCCGGACGTCGCCCCAGGTTGGCAAATGCCCTCTGACCTGGTGCCCCCGGCAGGATTCGAACCTGCGGCCTTCCGCTCCGGAGGCGGACGCTCTATCCCCTGAGCTACGGGGGCGCATGCAGATCATGCTGCGCCAGTGGGCTTCGACAGAGTAGCGCATCGTCGTAGTCGCTCGGGTAGGGGAACGGATTCGGGCGCTGACCACGTCGGACCATAAGATGGGGCCTCGTGACCCCCGCCGATCTGGCTGAACTGCTCAAGATCACCGCCGCCGCGGTGCTGGCCGAGCACGGCTTGGACCCTGCCGCGCTGCCCGCGACGGTGGCGATCGAGCGGCCGCGCAACCCCGAACACGGTGATTACGCCACGAACCTCGCGTTGCAGTTGGCCAAGAAGGTCGGCGCCAACCCGCGTGAGCTGGCCGGCTGGCTGGTCGAGGCGCTGTCTGACACCGACGGCATCGCGTCGGCGGAGACCGCCGGCCCCGGCTTCGTCAACCTGCGCTTGGACGCGGCCGCGCAGGGTGTTGTGGTCGACAACGTCATCGACGTCGGCCCCAGCTACGGCCGCTCCGACGCGTTGGACGGGCTCAAGGTCAACCTGGAGTTCGTCTCGGCCAACCCCACCGGCCCGATCCACATCGGCGGCACCCGCTGGGCGGCGGTCGGCGACGCGCTGGGCAGGTTGCTGTCCACCCAGGGTGCCGACGTGGTCCGCGAGTACTATTTCAACGACCACGGCGCCCAGATCGACCGGTTCGCCAGCTCGCTGATTGCCGCCGCCACGGGCGAGCCGACCCCCGAGAACGGCTACGCCGGTGACTACATCACCGACATCGCCGCCGCGGTGCTGGCCAAGGCGCCGGACGCGCTGAGCCAGTCGGAGTCGCAGCGCCACGAGACGTTCCGCGAGATCGGCGTCGATCTGATGTTCACCCACATCAAGGCCTCGCTGCACGAGTTCGGCACCGACTTCGACGTCTACACCCACGAAGACTCGATGCACACCAGCGGCCGGGTCGAGCAGGCCGTTGCAAGCTTGCGCGCCAACGGCAACATCTACGAAAAGGACGGCGCGAGCTGGTTGCGTACCAGCGCTTTCGGTGACGACAAGGACCGTGTTGTCATCAAGAGCGACGGCAAGCCCGCGTACATCGCCGGCGACCTGGCATACTACCTGGACAAGCGGGAACGCGGTTTCGACCTGTGCATCTACATGCTCGGCGCCGACCACCACGGCTATATCGCCCGGCTCAAGGCCGCGGCGGCCGCCTTCGGCGACGACCCGGCAGACGTCGAGGTGCTGATCGGCCAGATGGTCAACCTGGTCCGCGACGGTCAGCCGATGAAGATGAGCAAGCGGGCCGGCACCGTGATCACCCTGGACGATCTGGTCGAAGCCATCGGGGTGGATGCCGCGCGCTACAGCCTGATCCGCTCATCGGTGGACAGCTCGATCGACATCGACCTGGCACTGTGGTCGTCGGCGTCGAGTGAAAACCCGGTCTATTACGTGCAGTACGCCCACGCCCGACTGTCGGCGCTGGCGCGCAGCGCCGCCGAGCTTGGCTTGATTCCCGACACCGGCCACCTCGGCCTGCTCACCCACGACAAGGAGGGTGCGCTCATCCGCAGCCTCGGGGAGTTTCCGAGGGTGCTGAAATCGGCTGCGGCGCTGCGAGAGCCGCACCGGGTCTGCCGCTACCTGGAGGACCTCGCCGGCGACTACCACCGCTTCTACGACACCTGCCGGGTGCTGCCGCAGGGCGACGAGCAACCGACCGAACTGCACACCGCGCGACTGGCGCTGTGTCAGGCCACCCGCCAGATCGTCGCAAACGGGTTGGCAATCCTCGGCGTGACCGCACCGGAGCGGATGTGAACGTCCATCCCGCCGGCCCTCGCCACGCCGAGGAGGTCCACCACGCCGAGGCGCCGCCGCGGCCGCAGACGTCACAGGAATTGCTGGCGCTGGCACCGAACGTATGGCCGCGCAATGTCGTTCGCGGCGACGACGGTGTGGTGCGGGTCGCCGGGGTGAAGGTCACCGACCTGGCGCAGCAGTACGGGACGCCGGTCTTCGTGGTCGACGAGGACGACTTCCGCAGCCGCTGCCAAGAGATGGCGGCAGCCTTCGGCGGCGGCGGCAACGTCCGGTACGCCGCGAAGGCATTCCTGTGCACCGAGATAGCGCGTTGGATCGACGAAGAGGGCTTGGCCCTGGACGTGTGCACCGGCGGCGAACTTGCGATCGCACTGCGCGCCGACTTTCCACCCGAGCGGATCGCCCTGCACGGCAACAACAAGTCGGTCGAGGAACTGACCACCGCGGTCACGGTCGGCGTCGGTCACATCGTGGTGGATTCGATGACCGAGATCGAGCGGCTGGAAGCGGTCGCCCGCGAGGCGGGGGTCATCCAGGACGTGCTGGTGCGCGTCACCGTCGGCGTGGAAGCTCACACCCACGAGTTCATCTCCACCGCTCACGAGGACCAGAAGTTCGGTCTTTCGCTGTCCAGCGGCGCGGCGATGGCCGCGATCCGGCGCGTCTTCGGAACCGAGCACCTACGCTTGGTCGGCCTGCACAGCCACATCGGGTCCCAGATCTTCGACGCTGACGGGTTCGAGGTCGCCGCACACCGGATCATCGGACTGCTGCGCGAGGCGGTCACCGAGTTCGGCGTTGACAAGACCGCCCAACTCGCCACCGTCGATCTCGGCGGTGGGCTGGGCATCGCCTACCTGCCGCACGACGACCCGCCGCCGGTGGCCGAACTGGCCGCCAAGCTGAGCGCGATCGTGCGCGAGGAGTCCGCCGCGGTGGGGCTGCCCACGCCGAAGTTGGTCGTCGAACCCGGCCGCGCCATCGCCGGCCCGGGCACCATCACCGTGTACCAGGTCGGCACCATCAAGGATGTCGACGTCAGCGCCACCGCACACCGTCGCTACGTCAGCGTCGACGGCGGCATGAGCGACAATATCCGCCCGGCGCTCTACGACGCCGAATATGACGTCCGGTTGGTCTCGCGCTCCGATGACTCGGCCCCGGTGTTGGCGCGCATCGTCGGAAAGCACTGCGAGAGCGGCGACATCATCGTTCGTGACACCTGGGTGCCGGCCGGCGTCGAGCCGGGCGACCTGGTGGCGGTAGCCGCTACCGGTGCCTACTGCTACTCGATGTCGAGCCGGTACAACATGATCTTCCGGCCGGCGGTGGTGGTCGTGCGCGGCGGGCAGGCCCGCCTTATGCTGCGCCGGGAAACCGTCGAAGACCTGATCAGCCTGGAGGTGAGATGAGCGTGTCCGATCTGGAGCGCCCCGTGGGTGTCGCAGTCCTGGGGCTAGGCAACGTCGGTAGTGAAGTCGTCCGCATCCTCGAGGCCAGTGCTGATGACCTGGCCGCCCGGATCGGGGCCCCGCTGGTACTGCGTGGGGTCGGGGTGCGTCGTGTCGAGGCTGGTCGGGGAGTGCCGGTCGAACTGCTCACCGACGACATCGAGGAACTGGTGTCGCGCTCCGACGTCGACATCGTGGTGGAACTGATGGGGCCCGTCGAACCGTCCCGCAAGGCGATCCTGTCGGCGATCGAGCACGGCAAGTCGGTCGTCACCGCCAACAAGGCGCTGCTTTCGCGGTCCACCGGTGAACTGGCCGAGGCCGCCGAGCGCGCCCACGTGGACCTGTACTTCGAGGCGTCGGTCGCCGGCGCCATCCCGGTCATCCGGCCGCTGACCCAGTCGCTGGCCGGCGACACCGTGGTCCGGGTGGCCGGAATCGTCAACGGCACCACCAATTACATCCTGTCCGAGATGGAATCCACCGGCGTCGGCTACGCGGCGGCGCTGGCCGACGCCAGTGCACTGGGCTACGCCGAGGCCGACCCCACCGCCGACGTGGAGGGCTATGACGCCGCGGCCAAGGCGGCGATCCTGGCCTCGATCGCCTTCCACACCCGGGTGACCGCCGACGACGTCTACCGCGAGGGCATCACCAACATCAGCCCGGCCGACTTCACCGCGGCACGCGCGCTGGGGTGCACGATCAAGCTACTGGCCATCTGCGAGCGCATCACTACCGCCGATGGCCTGCAACGAATTTCGGCTCGGGTCTATCCGGCACTGGTACCGCTCGAGCACCCGCTGGCTACCGTCAACGGCGCCTTTAACGCCGTGGTGGTCGAGGCGGAGGCGGCCGGGCGGCTGATGTTCTACGGTCAGGGCGCCGGCGGGGCGCCGACCGC
>JBDTKT010000023.1:0-22097 GCA_039935195.1 Mycobacterium sp. | reverse complement strand
CAGCTGCGATCTTCTCGAACTGCGCGCTGATCGACTTGATCTTCGGATGGTCCGGTGCGACGCCGGAGCGGACCAGACCCCACGGTGTCGGCAGCATCTCCAGCATGTCGACGTGCACGTCGACCTCGGCCGGGCTTTTTGCAGCCAACTTGAGCAGCGATGCTGCGGCGAAATAGCCCGACGGGCCGGAACCGACGATCGCTACGTGGTACGGACGCATTCGCGCAAGCCCTTACTGTTCACGCCCGCCATCGCGGTCCCACGGGCAGCTACGGTTACCCCGCTGATGCTAGACGCCGGGAAAGGCCGAGTGGAATCGCCCGGTCGCAGCTGGTTTGGTGGCGACGGTAACGTTGACATGCGTGGAACCCGACCGCCAGCCCGACATCGCTGCCCTGGACGCCACCTTGACCACGGTGGAGCGGGTGCTCGATGTCGACGGTCTGCGCGGCCGCATCGACAAACTCGAACACGAGGCGTCCGACCCGAACCTGTGGGACGACCAGTCCCTTGCCCAGCGGGTGACCAGCGAGTTGTCCCACACCCAGGGTGAGCTGCGCCGGGTGGAGTCGCTGCGGGGCCGCCTCGACGACCTACCGGTGCTCTACGAGATGGCGGCCGAGGAATCCGACGGTGAAGCCGCGGCTTCCGCTCTCGCCGAAGCCGATGCCGAACTGGCAGCCCTGCGCGCCGAAATCGAGGCCCTGGAAGTGCGCACTCTGCTGTCCGGCGAGTACGACGAGCGCGAGGCGCTGATCACCATTCGATCCGGAGCGGGGGGAGTGGACGCCGCCGACTGGGCGGAGATGCTGATGCGGATGTACATCCGCTGGGCCGAGCAGCACAAATACCCGGTCGAGGTGTTCGACACCTCTTACGCCGAAGAGGCCGGCATCAAGAGCGCGACGTTCGCGGTGCACGCCCCGTTCGCCTACGGCACGCTCTCGGTCGAGCAGGGCACCCACCGGCTGGTGCGGATCAGCCCGTTCGACAACCAGAGCCGCCGACAGACATCGTTCGCCGAGGTCGAGGTGCTGCCGGTGGTGGAGACCGCCGATCACATCGAAATCGCCGAAGGGGACGTCCGGGTCGACGTCTACCGTTCCAGCGGGCCGGGTGGGCAGTCGGTCAACACCACCGACTCCGCAGTCCGACTCACCCACATCCCCACCGGGACCGTCGTCACCTGCCAGAACGAGAAATCCCAGCTGCAGAACAAAGTGTCGGCGATGCGGGTGCTGCAGGCCAAGCTGATGGAACGCAAACGGTTGGAGGAGCGAGCGGAGTTGGACGCGCTGAAGGGCGACGGCGGCAGTTCCTGGGGCAACCAGATGCGCTCCTACGTGCTGCAGCCCTACCAGATGGTCAAGGATTTGCGCACCGAATACGAGGTGGGCAATCCGGCCGCGGTGCTCGACGGTGACATCGACGGATTTCTAGAAGCGGGAATCCGGTGGCGCAACCGGCCAGATGAGAACTGACGCCGCCACCCTCGCGTTCTCGCCGGGCCACCGCTGGCACGACTTGTGGACCGGTGAAATCGGCGACTGGGTCATCAGCAAGGGACTGCGGATCGTTCTGCTGCTGATCGGGGCGATGCTGGCATCGAGGTTCATCACCTGGGCGGCGCGGCGGGTCGCCCGCCGGCTCGAGCTCGGCTTCCAGACCAGCGACGCGCTGGTGCGCTCGGAGATCTCCAAGCACCGCCAGGCGGTCGCATCGGTGATCTCCTGGGTGTCGGTGGTGCTGCTGTGCACGATGGTTGCCGTGCAGATCACCAGCATCCTCGATGTGCCGGTCGGCTCCCTGGTCGGACCGGCCGCGGTGTTCGGCGCTGCGCTCGGATTCGGTGCACAAAAGGTGGTGCAGGACTTGCTTGCCGGGTTCTTCTTGATCGCCGAGAAGCAGTACGGCTTCGGCGACCTGGTGCAGCTGAGCATGGTCGGGGCGCCGACCGAAGCACTCGGCACGGTCGAGGAGGTGACGCTGCGGGTGACCAAACTGCGTACGTCCAACGGTGAGGTCTTCACCGTGCCCAACGGCAACATCGTCCGATCGCTGAACCTGTCCAAGGACTGGGCGCGCGCGGTCGTCGATATCCCGGTGCCGACCACCGCCAACCTCAGCAGGGTCAACGAAGTGCTGCACCAAGTGTGTGAGAACGCCAAGGAGACCGACGCGCTGCTGCGGGATCTGCTGCTGGATCAACCGGCGATCATGGGAGTGGAAAGCATCCAGGTCGGCGTGGTCAACCTGCGGATGGTGGCCCGCACCCTGCCCGGAAAGCAGTTCGACGTGGAACGACGACTGCGCACCCAGGTGGTGCGGGCGCTGGCCTCCGTCGGTGTCGTCACCGCCGGCGAAGCGGGATCGGTGGCGGCGCCGTGAACCCCACCACGTCCGGACTGGATCGGAGCACCCGCGACGAACGGCGCTGGCCGGGTTACCTGCTCGGCGGACGCGTCCGCACCTCCACTGTGGCGCTGATCGTGGTGTTCGCGCTGGTGTGGTGGGTTTACGACGCCTACCGGCCGACGCCGAAATCCATCGAGGCGCCGCAGGTGGTACCGCCGGGCTTCATCCCGGATCCGAACTACACCTGGGTGCCGCGCACCAGACTGCAGCGGCCGCCGGCCACCGTCACCGAGACGGTGACCCCCACCCCGACAACGGCCGAGCCGACGCCACCCATCCCGACCAGCGAAATCGAGTCCCCGCCGCCGCCGCTGTTCCCGTTCCCGCTGCCGCCGCCGTTCGGCCCGCCCGCACCGCCTCCGCAACCCCCGCCGGTGTCACCCGGGGTGCCGGCGCCGTCCCCTGTGCCGGCCTCGCCGCCGGCGGCTCCGGCCACCCGGTCGCCGCCGTAATCCGTGGCCTGACCGGCGGTGGCCCATCGCACGGCTAAACTGCGTGCCGTGATGATCATGCTCGACCATGTCACCAAGCAGTACAAATCGTCGGCCCGCCCGGCCCTGGATGACGTCAGCGTCAAGATCGACAAGGGCGAGTTCGTGTTCCTTATCGGTCCGTCCGGTTCAGGAAAATCGACATTCATCCGGCTGTTGCTGGCCGAGGATTCGCCGACCAAAGGCGACATTCAGGTATCGAAGTTCCACGTCAACAAGCTGCCCGGCCGCCACATCCCGAGCCTGCGCCAGGTGCTCGGCTGCGTCTTCCAGGATTTCCGGCTGCTACAGCAGAAGACGGTGTTTGAAAACGTCGCGTTCGCGCTGGAGGTCATCGGCAAGAAGCCGGAGACGATCAGCCGGGTGGTCCCCGACGTGCTGGAGATGGTCGGCCTGTCCGGCAAGGCCAACCGACTGCCCGACGAGTTGTCCGGCGGCGAGCAGCAGCGGGTGGCGATCGCGCGCGCCTTCGTCAACCGGCCGCTGGTGCTGCTGGCCGACGAGCCCACCGGAAACCTCGACCCGGAGACCAGTGAAGACATCATGGATCTGCTGGAACGGATCAACCGCACCGGAACCACGGTGTTGATGTCCACCCACGACCACCACATCGTCGACTCGATGCGCCAGCGGGTGGTTGAGCTGTCGCTCGGCCGGCTGGTGCGCGACGAGCAGCGCGGTGTTTACGGAATGGATCGTTAAGTGCGCTTCGGCTTCCTGCTCAACGAGGTTCTGACCGGCCTTCGTCGCAACGTCACCATGACGGTGGCGATGATCCTGACTACCGCGATCTCCATCGGACTGTTCGGCGGTGGACTGCTAGTGGTGCGGCTGGCCGACCAGTCCCGGCACATCTACCTGGACCGAGTCGAGTCGCAGGTGTTTTTGAACAATGACGTGACAGACGACGACCCGAACTGTGAGGCCGAGGCCTGCAAGGCGCTGCGCGGGCAGATCGAGGCCCGCAACGACGTGAAATCGGTCCGATTCCAAAACGGTGATGACGCCTATGCCGAAGCCATTCGAAAGTTCCCCGAGTTCAAGGATGTCGCGAGCAAGGATTCGTTTCCGGCGTCGTTCATCGTCAAACTCGAGGACCCCGAGCAGAGCAAAGATTTCGACGTAGCGATGCTGGGACAGCCCGGCGTGCGCAGCGTGCTCAATCAGAAAAAGCTGATCGACCGGCTTTTCGCAGTTCTGGACGGCCTGAGCAACGCCGCGTTCGCCGTCGCGCTGGTCCAGGCGGTCGGCGCGGTTCTGTTGATTGCCAACATGGTTCAGGTCGCGGCCTACACCCGGCGTACGGAGGTCAGCATCATGCGCCTAGTCGGCGCCAGCCGGTGGTACACCCAGCTGCCCTTCCTGCTGGAGGCGGTGCTGGCCGCAACCACGGGTGTTCTCATCGCGATCTTCGGCTTGATCGTGGTGCGCGCACTGTTCCTGGATAACGCGCTGAGCCAGTTCTATCAAGCACATTTGATAGCCCGGATCGACTACGCCGACATCCTGTACATAGCGCCGATCCTGCTGCTGGTCGGTGCGGTCATGGCCGGGGTGACCGGATATCTGACCCTGCGTCTCTACGTGCGGCGGTAGCGGTGGCCAAAAAAGCCCGCGGTGCGCCAGGCAAGCAGGGTGGCAAGCCGGACAAGCAAATTGTGGCCTCCAACCGCAAAGCGCGGCACGATTATTCGGTCCTGGAGGTATTCGAGACCGGCGTGGTGCTGGTCGGCACCGAGGTGAAGAGCCTGCGGGCCGGCCACGCGTCGCTGATCGACGCGTACGCCACCGTCGATGACGGTGAGGTGTGGCTGCGCAACATGCACATACCCGAGTACAACCTCGGTACCTGGACCAACCACGAGCCGCGCCGAAACCGAAAGCTGTTGATGCACCGGCATCAGATCGACGTGCTGATCGGCAAGGTCCGCGACGGCAATCTCACCCTGGTGCCGCTGTCGGTCTACTTCACCGAGGGCAAGGTCAAAGTCGAGTTGGCGTTGGCGCGCGGTAAGCAGGCCCACGACAAGCGGCAGGATCTCGCCCGCCGCGACGCGGAGCGAGAAGTCACTAGCGCACTGGGCCGACGCGCCAAGGGCATGACCTGATCGGCGCCGCTCTCGCGCCGCTGGCGGCCGTCGGCTTCGGGGCGAGCGACTTCGCCGGCGGTATCGCCTCGCGCCGGATACCGGCACTGCGGGTGGTACTGCTGTCCTACCCGGTGACCATGCTGCTGCTGGGGGTGCTCGCCGTCGGAGTGGGTGGGCCGATCCTTCCGGGGGCCGTCGGTTGGGGTCTGGCGTGTGGCATTGCGCTGGGCTTTGGTGGGTGGTGGTTTTACGCCGCGCTGGGCTCCGGCCCCATCTCAGTGGTTTCCCCGCTGTCGGCGCTGCTTACGGCGGGGGTGCCCGTCACGGTCGGCCTGATCGCGGGCGAGCGGCCCGGTCTGGTAGCCGCCGCCGGGATCGTGCTGGCCCTGGCGGCGGTCTTCCTGGTGAGTCGGCAGGCCACCGACGAGGACGTCAAGCCGCACCGGTTCACACCGAAGGTGGCCTGGCTGACCGTCGGCGCCGGGGTGGCGTTCGGATTGAACTTCGTGTTCATCGATCGCGTACCCGCAGAATCGGGCCTGTGGTCGCTGGCGATCGCGCGGCTGGCCGCTTCGGTACTGGTGGTGACCATCGCGGCGGGTGCCGGAGAGCTGCGCTTGCCGTCCGGGACACCGCGGAAGCTCGCGGTGCTGGCGGCATTGTTGGACACCTGCGCCAACGTCTCGATGCTGCTGGCGCTGCGCGTGTCGCCACTGGCGCTGACCAGTGTGTTGATCTCGTTGTTCCCGGCGGTGACGGTGGTGCTGGCGATCGTGGTGCTGCGCGAGCGGGTGCATCGCGGACAGGTCGTCGGGATGGTGTTGGCCGCCGCGTCGGTGGCGATGATCACTGCCGGATAATGGGGGACGACGTCGGCTGACCGGCGAATTAGGGAGAAAACATGGTTGACGAGAGGGCCCCGAGCATGAGCGGCATTCAGCACCTGTCGTTGACGGTCACCGATATCGAGGCCAGTGCGACGTGGTACGAGCAGGTGTTCGGCATGGACCGGCTTCCGCTGACGTTCCCGCACCACGATCGGGAGCAGACCGGCCACGGCGTGCTGATGATTCATCCCGGTTCGGGGCTGGGCATCGCGCTGCACGTCAACACGGCCAACACGGGGGAGCAGTTCGACGAGGCCCGCACCGGGCTGGATCACGTGTCCTTCAATGCCGCGACGCGGGCGGACCTGCAGGCGTGGGTCGCCCGGCTCGACAGCCTGGGTGTCGAGCACACCGGCATCAGGGATCTGACGGAGCCGTTCCCCTTCTCGACGGTGGTGGTCCGCGACCCCGACAACATCCAGCTGGAGTTCATCACGATCGGTTGACGCCGGTGCCGCTCGGAGGGGCATTGGGGCCGGGATGGAAACGCGGCGGTGTGTTGTTGGAAATCACGTATCATGGGAATGTCCCGTCGAAAGCTGGCAGGACTACGCAGAGTGAAGGACAGGGGGCTGAACGGTTTCGACTTCGCGTGTCGAATCAAGGGAAGCGTGCCGGTGCAGGCAGGAGACCACCGTAAGCGTCGCTGTAAAAAAGTAAGCGCCAATGTTGCACTTACTCCGGCAAAGGTCGCTCTTCAGAGCGACTTCGCCCTCGCTGCTTAAGCGACGGTGAGCCTGTCAGACCGGGAGTTCCCTCGGCCCGGACCCTGGCATCGACTAGAGGGATCCACCGATACGTCCGGTCGCGGGATTTATCGGGACACCAAACAGCGACTGGGATCGTCATCTCGGCTTGTTCGCGTGACCGGGAGATCCAAGTAGAGGCATAGCGAACTGCGCACGGAGAAGCCTTGAGGGAACACCGTAGGACCCGGGTTCGATTCCCGGCAGCTCCACCAGTATCAAAGCAGGTCGGGGCCACAAGCCCTGGCCTGCTTTCTTTTGGGCACATCCTGAAACGACGTCTTGCATTCTGTCGGCCACGTCATCGAGATCATCAGGGAACAGATGCCCGTACTGGTCGCGCGTCATCGTCGCTGTCATGTACCCAAGCTAGGATTGCACCGTCTTTCGGGGAGTTGCTGAAGTGGCAAATGCGCTTTCGAACGTCACTGCTCGCCGGAGCGTTATTCCCTTATGGTGTCGCCTCATCCGTGAGTGAGTTCTTGCAGCGACCGTCACGTGTCTGCGTTTGCGACTCGGGCGGATCACACTGATCCGGGCGCCGTCGCGGCCAAGTTGTCCTAGGCCGTGCTGGCCCAGGCGGCCGATCGGGGCCGCCGAAGCGGCGCTCATGCTCGGCGACTTCTACTTCTTGTTCTTCTTGGACTTGTCGCCCCTGGCCTGAAGCCTTTCCTCAGCACTGAAGTCCATTGCCTCTCCGAGGCGACGACTGGACATCGCCCGCCCCGCCGAGACATAGGTGGCGCGCACGGCGATGTCGTCGTCGGCGTTGTAGGTCATTGACGTCGCTTCCGGCACCCCGATGCGGCCCCCGACCTGAACCGCGTCGATGTTGGCTCCCAGGAACATGAATTGCCAGTTGTACTGTTCGCGCTGCTGGGTGATGAGCGACTTGACGGCCTCCCAGTTCCACTCCTGGCTGGCGTTCTCGTAGCCATCAGTCATGACCAGGCAGATCACCGTATCGGGACGGCCGGCCTCCTCCAGGCCGGCCAGGTGCTCGCCGATCTCGGTAATGAACCGGCCGATGGCGTCGAGCATGGCCGTAGCGTTGCGCGGTGACATGCGCAGCGGGCTCACATCGGCGATGGGCACGTTGGCGTACACGTTCTCGTAGATGTTGTCGAACTGCGACAACGTCACGATGGTCTCGCCAGGCTCACCGCGCTGCTGGTTGATCATCTCGTCGAAGCCAGTCTCGGTGGCCCGCTTGCAGTCCTGCATGGAGCCGGAACGGTCGAGCAGGGCAGCGATCAGGGTGAGATTGGGGTTGGTCATCGGGCATCCTTCCTCAGAGCGCGTCGAGCATAGGCTCGCTGCAGGTGCAGCGCCGGGTCACCGGAGCCGACGAGAGCTGGGATGACGCCAACCTCTTGCGAGGTTCGGTCATTCCACTTCCCTCATGACAACCATTCTCGTCGAGGGGTCCGACAAAAAGAGGGCTCTGGCATCCACGGCGATCGTCGAGGTCGTGTGAGCGCGTCGTAGTGGTCCAGTCGTCACGGGACTCTGTTCTCGCCGAGGGCAACAAACTCCTCGGGGCCGGCCGACCAATACCCAACCGACCCGTTGATCCTGTCCCGAAATCCTCGCCATTCGCGATGCGTGCGTCAATAACGTCGGCGGCAACCGTAACGTCGTTATGTGACCGGCTGAAATTTGTAAGTCTCGCCGTGGGACAGGTAGTGAAACTCGGTCTGCGCCGACGACTGGTCGGCGGCCTGTTTGAAATCGTCGAGCCCAGACATGAACACCGAAAAGTCGTTGTAGTGGATCGGGATTGCTACGCGTGGTTTGGTGATCTCCACCGCGCGCACGGCCTGAGCCCCGGTCATCGTCACCACGGTCAGAAACAACGTCGTGCCTCCCGCGTGGATTAAACCGAGGTCGATGTCGGGATACCAGCGAGGGATATCACGCAACCTGTCGTGCAGCATCGTGTCGCCGGTGATGTAGAGCCGGAACAGCCGATGCTCCCCGCGGTAGAAGTCGAGCATGTTTCCGTTGACAGGCATCAGTAAAGGAACCAGCGCGTCGTCGGTGGAATGTTTGGCGGGCATCGCGGTGATCACCAAACGGGCCTCGCCCTTCGCTATGGTCACCGAGTCCCACGTGTCCAGCGCCAACCCCTCGGTGAATCCGAGCCCGGCGAGTTGGCCCACTGCGTGGCTGGTGGTGATGATCGGTGTGGCCCGGTTGAGATCCCGAGCGGCAACGTCGTCGAAGTGGTCGCCGTGATAGTGCGAGAGCACGATCAAATCCAGAGGCGGCAGGTCCGAGACCTGGCAGGCCGGCTCCACCTCGCGGCGTGCGTATATCCCGTGACCGAGGTCGACGTGATGGCCCTTGTGCAGGAAAGCGGGGTCGGTCAGGATCGTGTAGCCGGCAAACTGGATCAACGTCGTCGCGTTGCCGATGAAGTAGACCTCGCCTGCAGTGAAATCCTGCGGAACTTCACTGCTATCAGACAGCCTCAAGGTCTCGTTTGTAGCGTTTCGCTGTTGAACTCCTGCGCTAAATTTTGTGCCTGATTCGTCCATGTGAACTGCCAACCTCACGAAACTCGGACTTGCGGGGCCCCGCGCCCCATCATCCCACCTTTAGGGTGGCTCACCCAATACGGCGGCATGAAAGCCAACGAGGCCAAAAGGCTCAAAGGACTCGAAGCCGAAAACGCCCGACTGAAGAAGCTGGTCGCCAACCGGCGCTCGACATCGACATGCTCAAGGAGATTTTTCGGTGGAAATTTCTGACTCCGAACCGCAAGCGCTGCGCCGTCCGGGCGCTGCGCGACCAGTTCGGACACCACTGGGGGGACTCGTTTGGCGGTCCGACTTGACCACTACGGCAGGCCCACCTCACCTGATCTGTAACGTCAGGTCAGGGCTTACTGTTGTTGCCAACCTCATCGTCGCGCCCGGCGTCCAGCCAGCTCGCATTCGAAAAATAACGTGCGGGTGTCGCTTGTGCGAGAGCCGTCAGGTGAGCTTGATCTGCAAGACGGCGATGACGCGACTGGTCGCAGCTTCGTAGCCGGCGAATCCCGGCCAACGCCCGTTTCAACGGCGTAAACGACGCAGACGCAGCCGATCGCTTGCGCGGTGGTCTGGGCAAGAAGGGCATTCCAGGGCATTCCAGCTGCCCGCGCAAGGTCAAGCGCGCGATGCCAGCCTGGGGCGGAAGCCCGGTCCGGCTTCGGGTGTCACATTTCGCGCGGTGATCTCTTCGCCGCAATGGGCGCAGGTCAGGCGCGGATCGGCGAACTCGCCGCAGGTGTTGTGGCGCAACACAATCGGCGGCCCGTCTGGATGCGGCAAGTGCTCGTCTCCCCACCGCATGAGGACGACGATCGCTCCGAAGAGATCGCGGCCTGCGTCGGTGAGCCGGTACTCGTGGCGCTCGGGATCCGAGGAATAGGGCACCCGATCAAGCAAGCCCACATTGACAAGCATCCGCAGTCGCGATGACAGCGTGGGCCGCGGAATGTTGAGGTTGCGCGCCAGTTCACCGAAGCGTTGCACGCCGAAGAACGCTTCGCGCAGGATAAGGAGCGTCCAGCGCTCACCGACCAACTCAAGTGTCCGGCCGACCGAATCCACTTCGAAGCGGTGAGGCAGATCGACAGGGGCCATGGTTCAACAACTGTACCCGGTTCAATTACTAAACCATAAGTGGTAATTTCATTGAACCGTCACCGTTACCAGGAGCTCCGATGAATCAGCCGGACCTGACCGCCACGTCGCGTAGTAGAGCCGAGGGCGACATCGAGGTCCTCGCCGAGAAGATCGCGATTTCGGCCCGGGAGATGTCGGTGGAGATCGATCGCGATCGCCGACTTCCTGACGAGTTGGTGGCGCGTCTGCGTGAGGCCGGTCTACTGCGCGCCGGCATGCCGCGGGAGGTTGCGGCCCCCGAGTTGGCGCCCGGATTGGCACTGCGGTGCGCCGAGGCGGTGGCGCAGGGCAACGCGTCGGCCGGATGGTGCGTGTCGATCGCGATCACCAGTAGCCTGCTCGTCGGTTACCTGCCGGCGTCTAGTCGCGACGAGATGTTCGGCGACGGGCGGGGTGTCGCGGCGGGGGTGTGGGCACCACGGGGGACGGCGCGGTCAGTCGACGGCGGTGTCGTGGTGTCCGGGCGCTGGCCGTTCTGCAGCGGGATCAACCACGCCGACATGATGTTCGCCGGCTGCTTCGTCGACGAGGGGCGCGTGCCGTCCATCGTGGCACTGCGCAAAGACGAACTGCAGGTCCTCGACACCTGGCACACCCTGGGCCTGCGCGGCACCGGCAGCCACGACACCGTTGCCGAGGACGTCTTCGTGCCTGCCGATCGGGTGTTGTCGGTGTTTGACGGGCCGACCGTGGACCGGCCGCTGTATCGCTTTCCGGTGTTCGGATTCTTCGCGTTGTCGATCGGCGCAGCCGCGTTGGGCAATGCGCGCGCCGCGATCGACGACCTCATCGAGCTGGCCGGCGGCAAGAAGGGGCTGGGGTCGACTCGCAGCTTGGCGCAGCGTCCGGCGACCCAAGCGGCGGTGGCAACGGCCGAGGCGGCGCTGGGTGCCGCTCGCGCGCTGTACTACGAAGCGATCGAGGAGGCCTGGCAGGCCAGCCACGACGCCGACGCCGTGCCGCTGGCCCGGCGCAACCGGCTACGTCTGGCGGCCACGCACGCGGTACGGACCGCGGCCGACGTGGTGCGCAACATGTATGACCTGGCCGGCGGCAGCGCCATCTACGACGGCGCACCTCTGCAGCGCCGGTTCCGCGACGCCTTCACAGCTACGGCCCACTTCCAGGTCAACGAGGCGTCACGCGAGCTGCCCGGCCGAATCCTGCTCGACCTGCCAGCCGACGAGTCGATGCTGTGACCGGTATCGAAGTCGCCCTACCGTTCTGGCTTGACCGGCCCGACCACGAGGCAATGGATGTCGCGCTGGCGGCGTCGGACATGGGCATCGATGCGGTGTGGATTGGCGAAATGGCCACCTACGACGCGTTCGCGCTCGCGACCGCCATCGGGCTGCGCGCGCCCGGAATGACCCTAAAGATCGGACCGCTGGCCGTCGGCGTCCGCAGCCCGGTGGCACTGGCGCTGGGTGTCAGTTCAGTCGCCTCTCTCACCGGCAGCCGCGTTGACATCGCGTTGGGAGCTTCCAGTCCCGCGATCGTGACCGGCTGGCATAACCGTCGATGGGCGCACCACGTGCCGGTCATGCGCGAGACCATCGAGTGCCTGCGGTCGATATTGGCCGGCGCACGCGTCGAATACGCCGGCCGGCACGTCAGCAGCCGCGGCTTTCGACTGCGCAGGCCGTGGCCCGATACACGAATTGCGTTGGGGGCGTTTGGCCCTGGCATGATTCGGGTGGCGGCGCAACACACCGACGAGGTCGTGCTCAACCTTGCTTCGCCGGCCCGCGTGTCAGAGGTGCGTGCGGCCATCGACGTCGCGGCCGCGGTGGCCGACCGCGCCGCGCCGCGCCTCACGGTGTGGGTGCCGGCCGCGCTGAACCCCGGTGCTGCCGCGCACGCCCAATTGGCCGCTCAGCTGGCCGTATACCTCAGCCCGCCCGGCTACGGCGAAATGTTCAGCGCGCTGGGTTTCGAGGACCTCGTCCGCAGCGCCCGTACCGGCGCAACTCGCCGCGACCTGGCGGGTGCCCTCCCCATCGAGTTGCTCGACCGGGTGTGTGCGTTGGGCGACACCGATCGAATTGCGGCACGACTGCGGGCCTACCACGAAGCCGGCGCCGACTGCGTCGCGGTGGTGCCCTCCACAGCCGAAGACCCGGGCGGCCGGGCAACGCTGCGCGCGGCGACAACAGCGGTCAGCACTAACAGAGAGATGTGAATCGTGACGCTTGTCAACACAGTGTGCCGTCTGGCCGCCCGCCCGACCGGCCTGCCCATGCCCTCGGACTGGGACGTTGTCGACGAGCCCGCTGGGAATCCCGCAGAAGGCGAGTTTCTCGTGAGGGTCGAGTACCTGTCAATCGATCCGGCGATGCGGACGTGGATGAACGCCGGTCGGTCCTACGTGCCGCCGGTAGAGATCGGCGAGGTGATGCGCGCGGGCGGCATCGGCCGCGTCATCGATTCGCGTCATCCCGATTTCGCGGTTGGCGACGAGGTGTTTGGCACGTTCGGGGTGCAGCGGTACGCGCTGTCCGACGGTGGCGGCGTGACTGCGGTGGACACCACCCTCGCGCCTGCTCCGGTACATCTCGGCGCCCTCGGAATCAGTGGGCTGACGGCCTACTTCGGGCTACTCGAGGTTGGTCGACCGCAGCCCGGCCAGACCGTCGTCGTCTCTGCAGCCGCCGGTTCGGTGGGCAGTATCGCCGGGCAGATAGCGCGGATCAACGGTTGCCGGACGATCGGTATCGCCGGCGGCGAGGAAAAGTGCCGCTGGCTGGTAGAAGAGCTCGGATTCGACGCCGCCATCGACTACAAGGCGGGCGAACTGCGTGCGCAGCTAAAGACACACGCCCCCAACGGTATCGACGTATTTTTCGATAATGTCGGGGGCGAGGCTCTGGAGGCTGCGCTGGCGCGGCTGGCTCGTGGCGCCCGCGTCGTACTCTGCGGGGCCGTCTCGCAGTACAACGCCGCCGGCGAGCTCCGCGGGCCGGCCAACTACATGCAGCTGCTGGTTGCGCGGGCGTCGATGACCGGCTTCGTGATCTTCGACTACGCCGACCGATATGCCGAAGGCGTTGCGCAACTGACGAATTGGCTGCACAGTGGTGAGTTGCGTTCGCGTGAGCAGATCATCCACGGCGTCGTCGGCGACTTTCCCGAGGTCCTGTTAGCGTTGTTTCACGGTCAGAACGCCGGCAAACTGGTTCTCGCACTCGACGCCCCTCCTAGCGCCGCAGAAGATGCCGCCGGGTGACCCGAATCGAAGGCGAGGTTGTGGCGATCATGGGTAAAACGACTGCGCACGCCGACTAATCCACCGATGTCGGCCGACGAGCACCAACGTGAGCCCCGATCACACCGACGCCGGATCTCCTCGTCGCGGCCGACGGCGACTCGAGCTTGGGGAAGGTGCGGAAGGCGCGGCTGAACGGCGTCCTAATCATCAGAATCATCAGATTGAAAGACTCGGACCCACGAAGGTATCTGGCCGGACGCTTGTTGACTCCGTCAACACCTCTGGCAGATCGGCAGGTAGTTTCACGTGTCGTCGTATTGTTTCGTGTCGTCAAATCCGGCATTTCCGCATTTCAGAGTGATTTTTGTGTCTGGTTCGATTCCCGGCAGCTCCCTTGCGCGGGCACGATCGTCGCCCAGTCGCAGAATATGATCCGTCAGCAATGTGCTTCGCGCTAACATCCTGAGCTAGACCGTTTTTGACCGTGAGGAGAAGCAGCTATGGCCGAAATCCTGGGACCGCAGAAGCTCGGACCGCTGACGCCGCTGGTCGGTGAGTGGGAGGGCAACGTCGGTGTCGACTTCTCGTTCCACAACAAGGACGGCGGGACGGGCGAGACGGGCTACTTCGAGAAGGCCTGGTTCAAGCCGATTCCGATCACCGAAAACGGCCAGCAGTCCCTCGAAGGGTTGACCTACAAGATGACCGCCTGGCGCCATGGCGAGGAAGCCTTGGACCCGTTCCATGACGAGGTCGGCTACCTTTCGTGGGAGAAGAAGACCGGCATCATCATGCGCTCCGTGGTGTTCGGGCGGGGGATCGCGATTCTGGCCGGTGCCCAGGCTGAGCCGCGCGACAAGAAGATCGAGTGGACCGCGACCGCGGGCGACGCGAACTACGGCATCCTGCAAAACGAGTACCTGTCGGAGCGTGCCGAACTCATCAGTTTCAACGGTACGTTCACGTTCAACGACGACGGAACCTTCAGCTACGACCAGGATCTGGTGATGAAGCTCGCAGCGATGGACGGCAAGGAGATACACCACCTCGACCGCAACACGCTGCATCTGGTCAAGCGCTACCACCCCGGTGCCGAGTACGCCTGAATCTCCACTGGAACCGGCCGACGCAGCCCGGCGTGATCGCGTTGATCGTGATCGCTGCCGTGGCCTGAACACGTTCATCGGAGATACGCTGGGGTATGAGCCCGAAAGCCAAAATTCGTGTGGCACGCGTTTATGACGAACTAAGTCCAGAAGACGGCGAGCGAATCCTTGTTGACCGGGTCTGGCCTCGGGGATTTCACCGGGAAGACCCGCGGGTGGGCCGCTGGTTCAAAGACGCGGCGCCATCGCGGGACCTGCGCAGCTGGTACAGCCACAAGCCGGAGCGCTTCGAGGAGTTCGTCGCCCGCTACGAAGAAGAGCTGCAGACACCCGAAGGCAGTGCGGCATTCGCAGAACTGCGCGATCTGACGCGGGGCAAGACAGTCACCCTGGTGACCGCGACCCGTGACGTGGACGGAAGCCAGGCGGCGGTGCTGGCGAAGTTGTTGACCAAGCCGTGAGCTTCCTCGGCGGCGTCGCCCCGAATCAGTGGGCGCCCAGCGTCGTCAGAAACGCTCCGATCGGGATGCTCACCACCAGCACCGCAATACCCGCGCGGTAGGCGTGCAGCGCCAGACTGCGCCGCGCGCCGTGCCGCACCCCGTACCAGAACAGCACCAGCGCGACCAGCAGCAGCGCCGAGCCCACGTCGAACACGACATGATGATCGGTCACGATGCCGGCCAGGATCGCGATGCCGGCGGTGTTGAACGCGGCCGCCGTCACCGCAGCCCCGCGGGGGGTGGGCGGTGCCGCAGCGAGCAAGGCCTGCCCGGCCCCGAGTACCAGTTGGCCGACCCCGAGCACCAGCACCAGATAGGCGATCGCCCAGACTCCGTGTCTGGTGGGTGAGGGCGCCGCGATGGCTGCGGCGAGCACTCCGCCGGCGATCACGCTGAGCGAACCGGCCAGCGCAAACGGCTTGAACACCGCCCACTGGTCCCAGAGCCGAAGCGCCGCCGGCCGGGCCTGCTGCGGGTACATCGTCATGTTCACGCCTCCGGCCCCGACTTTACCGGGACCGCACGGTAACCCGGCTCGCTGCAATACCGTCACAATGGATAGCCATGGCGCCCCATCCCCGTGCCGGACAGCCGGCTCAGCCCGCGGACCTGGTCGACTTGGCTCACCTGGTGACGGCCTACTACACAACCCGGCCCGACCCCGACGATCCCGCCCAGGCGGTGGTCTTCGGCACGTCGGGCCATCGCGGCTCGGCGCTGGACGGGGCGTTCAATGAGGCGCACATCCTGGCCATCACCCAGGCCGTCGTCGAGCATCGTGCCGCGCACGGCATCACCGGCCCCCTGTTCATTGGACGTGACACCCACGGACTGTCGGAGCCGGCCTGGGCTTCGGCGCTGGAGGTGCTGGCCGGCAACGACGTCACCGCCGTGGTGGACGCGGCCGGCCGCTACACCCCGACGCCGACGATCAGCCACGCGATCCTGGCGCACAACCGGGGCCGCCGGGCACACCTGGCCGACGGGATCGTGGTGACGCCGTCGCACAACCCGCCGCCCGACGGCGGCTTCAAATACAACCCCCCGCACGGTGGCCCGGCAGACTCCGACGTCACCAGCGGTATTGCCAAGCGTGCCAACGAAATCCTGCGTAGCGGAGTCGGGGTGCGGCGCGTGCCGCTGGCCCGGGCGCTGCGCGCTGTCCAGCGCCACGACTACCTAGGCAACTATGTCGATGACCTGCCGAATGTGGTTGACCTAGAGGCCATCCGCAACGCGGGAGTGCGGATCGGCGCCGACCCACTCGGCGGCGCCAGCGTGGACTACTGGGCGGCAATCGCTGAGCGGCACCGGCTGGACCTGACGGTGGTCAACCCGTCCGTCGACGCCACCTGGCGGTTCATGACCCTGGACACCGACGGCAAGATCCGGATGGACTGTAGTTCTCCGCACGCGATGGCGGCCTTGATCGCCAACGTTGCCGCGGGCCCGGATGCCTACCAGTTGGCCACCGGCAACGACGCCGACGCCGACCGGCACGGCATCGTCACCCCGGACGCCGGGCTGCTGCCGCCCAACCATTATCTGGCCGTCGCCGTGGACTACCTGTTCAGTCACCGGCAGTCCTGGCCGGTGCGCGCCGCGGTCGGCAAGACCGCGGTCAGCTCTTCGATCATCGACCGGGTCGCCGACGGCCTCGGACGCCGGCTCGTCGAGGTGCCGGTCGGGTTCAAATGGTTCGTCGACGGATTGCTCGGAGGCAGCCTGGGGTTCGGCGGCGAGGAGTCGGCGGGAGCGTCGTGTCTGCGCCGCGACGGAACGGTGTGGACCACCGACAAGGACGGCATCCTGCTGGCCCTGCTGGCCTCGGAGATCCTGGCCGTCACCGGTGTTACGCCGTCGCAGCGGTACCGGCAGTTGACCGAAAGGTACGGCGCGCCAAGCTATGCCCGCACCGATGCACCCGCAAACCGGGAGCAGAAGGTCCGGCTCGCGAAACTCTCAGCCGAGCAGATCGTCGCCGACGAACTGGCCGGTGATCCGATCATCGCGAAGCTGACCACCGCATCCGGCAACGGTGCGGCCCTGGGCGGGCTGAAGGTGGTCACGGCCAACGCCTGGTTCGCCGCCCGGCCATCGGGCACCGAGGACATCTACAAGATCTATGCCGAGTCTTTCCGCGGTCCGGAGCACTTGGCGCAGGTCCAGGCGGTCGCCGTCGAACTGGTGACTAAAGTTATCGGGTGACCTCCGCTACCGAGCCCGCCCGGCTGCGGCTGCCGCGAGAGATCTGGGTGCTGCTCGGCGCGAACACCATGATCGCGTTGGGCTACGGAGTGGTCTCGCCGGTGCTGCCGGCCTACGCGCGAAATTTCGGGGTCAGTATTTCCGCGGCGACGCTCGTCATTACCGCAGTTTCGGTGATGCGATTGTGTTTTGCCCCGGTGAGCGGCCTGCTGGTGCAACGACTGGGGGAGCGACGGGTCTATGTGACCGGGTTGCTGATCGTCTCGTCGTCCACCACGGCCTGCGCGTTTGCTCAGTCGTACTGGCAACTGCTGCTGTTCCGCGCTTTCAGTGGGGTCGGGTCGACGATGTTCTTCATTTCTTCACTGGGCCTGATGATCCGGATCAGTCCGGCGGATGAGCGCGGGCGGATCGCCGGCATGTTCGCCACTGCGTTTTTGATGGGTTCGGTGGGTGGCCCGGTATTGGGCAGCCTCACAGCGGGTTTCGGTTTGAACGCGCCGTTCCTCATCTATGGCATCGCGCTGCTGGTGGCGGCAACGGTGGTTTTCGTCAGCCTGCGGAATTCGAACCTGGCTGCACCGGCCATGGCGAGAGGACCCACCATCTCGGTGCGGACCGTGCTGCGAAATCGGGCCTATCAGATGGCCCTGCTGTCCAACTTCGCCACCGGCTGGTCGGTGTTCGGTTTGCGCGTCGCGCTGGTGCCGCTGTTCGTCACCGAGTTGCTGGGTCGCGGCGCGGGTGTCGCAGGTCTGGCGCTGGCGACGATCGCGATCGGCAACGTCTGCGCGGCCATTCCCAGCGGCCGCCTGTCTGACCGTCTCGGCCGGCGTGGCCCGCTGATCGTCGGGCTGACGGTGTCCGGGGTCGCGACGATACTGCTGGGCGAGACGTCGTCGCTGCCGATGTTTTTGGCCGCGGCGTATCTGACCGGGGTCTCCTCGGGCATGTACGGCGCACCGCAGCAGGCGGTGATCGCAGACATTATCGGCAACGAAGCCCGGGCCGGCACCGCGGTGGCGACCTTCCAGATGATGGCTGACCTCGGCGCGATTATCGGCTCGGTGGCGGTCGGGCAGCTCGCCCAGCACCTGTCGTTCGCGTGGAGTTTCGGGGTCAGTGGTGGTGTGCTGCTGGCCGCGGCGGCCGGCTGGTTGCTGGCACCGGAGACCCGGGCACCGGAGACAACCGGACGGGCTGTCGACGACGCGTGGTTAGGCTCGGCAGATGGTGACGCTGGACCGGCTGGTCAACGTGTTGGGCAGCTACGGGGTTCGGCTCCGGTTTTGTTCGATCCCGCGCTCGACGGAACTGAGCAGTGTCGTGATGCACGAGGCGACCGGTGATCGTGCGGTTCTGGGCGACGTCCTGCTGGCTGTCGGCGCCCGTTCGATAAAAGAGGCGGTGCGTTGGGCGGTGGCCGCCAAAGCCGTCGCCGTGCTGGCGCGCGCCGGTGATGACCGGTCAGCGTTCGTCGGTGAAGGCGAGTCGATCGCCGTGTTGATCGTCGATCCCGCGGTGTCGTGGAGCGAGTTGGCCGCCGTGGTCTACGGGCTGGTGCTCGAGGGGCGGGAAACCGAAGCCGGCCGCGGGCCAACGGACCTGTTCGCGGTGGCTGACAACCTGGCCGACGCGGTCGGCGGAGCGGTGGTCATCGAAGACCAGCTGCTGCGGTTGCTGGCATATTCGCGCGGCCAGCAGCACGCCGACCCGGCCCGCTCGGCGACGATCCTGGACCGGCAGCCGGCGGAGGCGCTGCGGGCACTGTTCGAAAAGCGCGGGGTATTCGCGCATTTGGCGCTCTCCGACGAACCGCTCTTCGTCGCCCCTGAGGCCGGGCTGGGGATGACCGGCCGGATGGTGGTGGCGGTGCGGGCGGGCCGCGAGCTGCTCGGCGCGGTGTGGGTGGCCTGCTCGTCGCCGCTGACAGGGGAGCAGCTGACCGCACTGACCGACGGCGCGCGCACAGTGGCGCTGCACGTGCTGCGGTCGCGGGCCAGCGCCGACCTAGAACGTCAGGTCGAGTCGGAGTGGGTGATCCGGCTGTTGGACGGCACGACCGATGCCGCGACCCTGGTCAGCAGGCTGGGTCTGGCGCAGGCGCAGTTGCGGGTGATCGCGGTGCACACCCGGATCGCCGCCGCGCCGCATGCCGCGCTGCTGCTGGCCTTCGAGGCCGTCACCACCGGGTTCGGCTGGTCGCGCCCGGGACGCAGCGCGCTGACCGCCAACACCGTCTACACGCTGCTGCCCGCCGAGCGGGTGGCGCAGGCTCGGCAGTGGGTGGATGGACTGCGTGCAGCGTTGCCAGAGCAGGCGGCGGTGCTGGCCGGGATCAGCGCGGTCGCCGGGATCCATGAGCTGGCCGCCGCGCGGCGGGAGGCTGAGGAGTGCCTGGCCCTGCATGAGGCCAGCCCGCCCGGAAGCCCGCCGCCGGCTTACGACGATTCCTGGGACGAGATCGTGCTGCAGCGGCTGCACCTGGCGGCGCGGGCCGGGCGGGTGCCGGCGCGCGGGCCGGTGGCCGAGTTGCGCCGGCACGATCTCGATCACACCACCCCGTACGTGGCGACGCTGCGGGCCTGGCTGGACGCCCAGGGCGACCTGGCACAGGCGGCCGAGTGCCTCGGCGTGCACGAGAACACCGTGCGGAACCGGTTACGCAAGATGGCGGAGGTGACCGCGCTAGGCCTGGACGACCCACGCAAACGCCTCGCGATGATGATCGAGCTCACCGCAGGGGTGTTGGAAGTCGACAAAACCTGACGTCGAGGTTGTTCGGTTCGGTCAAACCGTGCACCGGTTCGGCGTCTCATCATGGAGTCATGGATGACGTCGACCGTGTCGATGGCGCGCCGCGGTCCGCGATCGTGGTGGGCGCCGGCATTGTGGGGTTGTCTACCGCCTGGTTCCTGCAGGAGCGGGGTGTCGAGGTCACCCTGGTCGACCGCATCGGGGTGGCGGCCGGCTCCTCGTGGGGCAATGCCGGCTGGATTTCACCGGCGCTGGCCGTCCCGCTCAACGAACCCTCCACCCTGCGTTACGGCCTGCGGTCGCTGCTGAGTTCGACAGCGCCGCTGCAGATCCCGCTCAATGCAAGCCCGAAGGCGTGGGCGTTCATGATGCGCTTCGTCGCCCACAGCAGCCCGGCGTCGTGGCGCCGCGCGGTGCGGGCGAACCTGCCACTGAACGCCGAGTGCATCGAGGCCTACGACGTTCTGGTGGCCAATGGTGTCGACGCCCCGGTCACCGATGCGCCGATCACCGCGGTGTTTCGCACCTCGGCCGATGCCGAGCGGCTGCTCGATGAGTTACGGCGGTTCTCCGAGGCTGGCCAGCCGGTGCTCAGCACCGAGCTGACCGGGGCTGCGCTGCGTGAGCAGGTGCCGCTGGCCTCCAGCGCGATCGCCGCGGCGGTGCAGATCGACGGCCAACGTTTCCTGGACCCAGGACGCTTCGTGACCGCGCTGGGGCGTGCGGTCGTGGAACGGGGTGCGCCGCTGCACACCATGGACGTCAGCGACGTGAGCCCGACCAGGGACGGCGTCACGGTGAGCGCCCGCGACGGCCGGACGCTGAGCGCGGCCGTTGCGGTGATCGCCACCGGCGCGTGGTTGTCCCGGTTGGTTGCCCGCTGGGTTCGGGTGCCGGTGCAGGCCGGGCGCGGCTATTCCTTCACGGTGCCGGTGGACCGTCCGGTTCCCGGTCCGATCTACCTGCCCGACGCCCGGGTGGCCTGCACACCGCTGAACGGAAAGCTGCGGGTCGCAGGCACCATGGAGTTCCGCGACCCCGACGCCCCGGCCGTCCCGGCGCGCGCGCAGGCGATCATCGATGCCACCCGACCGCTGCTGGACGGGGTGCGGTGGGAGGAGAAATCCGAGGTGTGGGTGGGTCCGCGCCCGGTGAGTCCAGACGGTCGCCCCCTGGTAGGTGAGGTGGCGGCCCGGACTGTCTACGTCGCCGGCGGACACGGAATGTGGGGCATGGCGCACGGCCCGGTGACCGGCCGGCTGTTGGCCGAGCAGATCACCACCGGCAAGCAGTCCACCGCACTACGTGAACTCGATCCGTTGCGCTGAAAACCAGCGCACCGCTGCCGAACCACAACCAAGCGCTAAACAAAGGAGATTGTCGATGACCGATTCGCAACGTGTCTGGATGACACAGCAGGCCCGGGACCGCCTCGAGGCCGAGTTGATCACGCTGACTGAACCCCGGGTCGGTTCGGAAACCGACGAATTCGGTGATCAACAGGCGCGGCAGGTCAGGGTTCACCAGATTCACGACCTGCTGGCCCGCGCCGTGGTGGGGGAGGACCCACCCGACGACGGGGTAGCTGAGCCGGGCATGGTGCTGACGGTGCGCTACGAGGACAGTGGGGACACCGAAACCTTCCTGCTCGGCGTCCGCGACGACGACGGCAGCGGTGTGGAGGTGTACTCCACCCAGTCGCCGCTCGGCAAGGCGATCACCGGGGCTCGGCCCGGCGAACAGCGCACCTACCAGGTGCCGAGTGGTGCGACGGTGTCGGTCACCTTGGTCGACGCAGTGCCGCACGGGGTGCACCGGACCCAACACTCGGCGTGACGGGGGCCGGACAGCGGTTCGTCTGGTCGGTGATGTTGGCCAGGCGTTTTGAACGGTCGTTGGCGGTGGTGTAACTTCGATGAGCACGACTTCGAGGGGCTATGGCGCAGCTGGTAGCGCACCACACTGGCAGTGTGGGGGTCAGGGGTTCGAGTCCCCTTAGCTCCACCGAGAAA
>JBDTKT010000022.1:0-9670 GCA_039935195.1 Mycobacterium sp. | reverse complement strand
GACGCGCACGGCGTCGGCCGCAGAGTTCCTGCCGTGGCTCAACCGGCTTAGGCTGGAAACGATTCCGCCACCTGGGAAGCCCTTGTGAGCGACCACGAAGTGAAGATGATCATCCTGTCCACCGACGATCCGAATGAATCAATCCGGTTCTACAGCGAGACCCTGGGAATGGCAGTGAAGTTCCGTGCCGGAGCCCACTTCGTCGCCCCCGACGGCGGAGCGATCACCCTCACGCTGGCGACTGCGGTGGACCATCCCATCCACGGACAGGCGGTCGTCGGGATCAAGACCACCGACGTCGATGCCGCGGCCAAGGCCCTCGAGGCCGGTGGCGGCCAGTGGCGGCGGAATCGTGAAGGGCCCGTACGACGACGCGCATGAACGCCGCGCGGTGGTCTATGACAACAAGGGCAACGGGCTGGTCTTCTACAAGTCGTTGGCGCGCTAGCCCGTCGGCATCCGGTCCGTCGATCCGACGTGGCCGGTCAGGCGTGGAAGCAGACCTTCCAACCGTCGGAACGCACCAGCGGCATGGTCAGGGTTCTCGAACCCAGCACTTCGTTGTGGGCATCGAGTGTCACTATCGCGTGGTCGCCGTCGATCGACACCTCAGTCACCGTTGAGCGCGATGTGCCCTGCTCAGCGCGGGCTTTCTTCAGCATCGCCATCGCCGGCCCGGTGAACTCGTCGTGCATGGACGGACACATCAACGCCCGGTAGGCAGCCCAGTCCTGCGCGTTGTAGGCATCCTGGAACGCCTGGATCGCCTGCCGGACCTGGTCTTCGTCGGACACCAGACCCGCCGGGGCCGGCACGGTCGCGGTGGTGCTGGTCGGCGCGGGGGCACTCGCGGTCGCGGTGGAGGTCTGCTGAGCCACCGGTCGGCCCGCGGTCGTGCTGGTACACGAGGTGATCAGTGCAGCGGCCACCAGCAGCCAGGCGATACCGACGTACCTGCCTCGGATCGGCACCGATTGAACCTCCTGATCTTGTGCTGGCAGGCTACGCGGTCGAGGCGCTGTCGGGGAACAGTTCAACCCGACTACATTCGGCAGATGGCCGAGGCAGTCCCGTTCCGCATCGCGATCCCCGACGAAGACCTGACCGACCTGCGCAGCCGGTTGCACGCGACCCGCTGGCCCGAGCCGGAATGCGTCGACGACTGGAGCCAAGGCGTTCCCCTGAACTACGTCCGCGAACTGGCGGCGTACTGGGCCGACGAGTACGACTGGCGAGCCAGGGAGGCCGCGCTCAACCGTTTCGACCACTTCACCACCGGGGTCGACGGTCTGGACATCCACTTCATCAATCAGCGCTCACCGCACCCGGATGCCTTTCCGCTCGTCATCACCCACGGTTGGCCCGGCTCGATTGTGGAGTTCCACAAGGTTATCGAGCCGCTGACCGACCCGACGCGGCACGGCGGACGAGCCGAAGACGCCTTCCACGTGGTGTGTCCGTCCCTACCGGGGTATGCGTTCTCGGGCAAGCCGACCGGAACCGGTTGGGGTGTGGAGAAAATCGCCGGCGCATGGGAGACGTTGATGTGCCGGCTAGGTTATGACCGTTACGGTGCGCAGGGCGGCGACTGGGGCGCGGCGGTCACCACGGCGATCGGCGCCACCGGGAAGCATTGCGCGGCAATCCATCTCAACATGCCGGTCGGACGCCCGCCTGCTGGCGGCACGCCGGGTCCGGCCGAGGAAGCCGCGCTGGCCGGCCTCGCCCACTACGAGCGCTGGGACTCCGGATATTCCAAACAGCAGGCGACCCGGCCGCAGACGCTGGGCTACGGGTTGACCGATTCCCCGGTAGGGCAGCTGGCGTGGATCGTTGAGAAATACTGGTCGTGGACCGACTGCGACGGGCACCCCGAAAACGCGCTGGGCCGTGACGAGATGCTCGACAACGTCATGCTCTACTGGCTCACCGCCTCGGCAACGTCGTCGGCGCGGCTGTACTGGGAGAGCTTTCGCACAGGCGCACTGCCCACGGTGTCGTTGCCCACCGGTGTCGCCGCGTTTCCCAAGGAGATTCTGCGCGCACCGCGGTCCTGGTGCGAGTCGCAGTACAACATCACCCAGTGGACCGACATGCCCCGCGGCGGGCACTTCGCCGCATTCGAGCAGCCCGAATTGTTTGTCGATGATGTCCGGAAGTTTTTCGCGACGGTGCGCTGAGACGCCAACGCGTGGCGGCCAGACACGAAGGTCTGGTGCCCTGACCGGCCGGCAGTTGGGACGCCACCGACCGGGAGGTGACCTTGCCGGTGAGTAGCCGCCGATTCCGGGCGCGGGTACTGTCGGCCTATTCCGGCCAAGACGGACACGAGGAAATCGCCCGCTACCACCTGGCCTGGCATCAGACGGTAGCCGCACGGCATGGAGGTTTGGTGCCATGACAGGTCCGAATATCACTGTCAAGCAGGACGACTACCTGGCCATACTGTCAGGGTTGCCGCCGGTGCCCGTGCCACCCGGCCCGGTCCAAGGCCCCGGAACATCTCCGGTAGATGCGACGATGGCAGCATTCGGCGCGTCGACCAACGCCGATCTGGCCGAGACGAACACCGGCATCGCCGCGGACGACACCGACCGGAAAGGACACGCCGCGGATGCCGTCGCGAAGTTCTCCGCCAACGAGACCGACGCGGTATCCCAGTTCGAAGGCGTCGGCGCGCAGGATGCGGGTCAGCTGGCCCAACAGTTGCCGCAGGCCATGTCGGGTGTGATGCAAGGGGTGACCGGCGCGCTGGGCTCGCTGGGCAAGCTACCGCAGAGCCTCATGCAAGCCGGCCAGGGTGCGCTGCAGCCGCTGATGAGCGCGGTCCAGTCCGCGGGCAAAGGCGGGCTGGGCGGGCTCGGCGGTGCCCAATTGGCATCCGACGTCAGTCCCGATCCCAGCGGCATGGGCGGTGCCGGCTCCGGTATCGGCGGCAGTGGCGGCGGCCTGGGCATGGGCACCACCCCGGCCAGCAACCTCGGTCCCCCTCCTGTCCCGGCGTCATCGACTCCGACGACCCCCGCCGGGGCGTTGTCGAAGGTGATGCCCGGCGGATCGGGACCCGGCGGGGGTGGGCCGGGCGGATCGCCAGCCGGCGGAATGATGCCGATGATGCCGGGCGGAGCAGGTGCCGGCGGCAAAGGCGGCAAGGACGACAAGGTGGACGAGAAACGGATCGCCGCGCCCGGAGTGCCCAACGGCCAGCCGGTCAAGGGCCGGGCCACCACCCCGCCGAGCGTGCCGGTGACGAAGTCGGTGGGCAACAGGCCGGGTCAGCCGATCACGACGGCGAAGAAACGCATCCTGTCCGAAGACGACCCATCGGCGTGACCGGCGGGCATGGCCTGCTGCCGCTGATCCTCGGTCAGGCTCGGCAGGCATCGTCGACGGATCACTTAAGAACGCCTGCAGCTTGGCAGCACTACCCCCGAACGACTTAGATTCTCATCGGTCCATCGCCACTTTTTCTCATCATCAGAGTGTGGCCCGCTGAGCATTTGGATGTCACTGGCCTGCGGCTTGTCGGCGTCCTCGTCTACGAAGTAGCGCCCGCTCAGGGAACGCAGCAACCCAGCCTTAGCTTCACTGTCGGCAGCGGCGTCGGTGACCACCTTGTGGACGTCGCGGGTTTTGGCGGCCAGGAACTGCTGGAACTGACGAGCACCCGCCGGGGTGTCCAACGCCAGCTGATCCTGGCGGCCGACGGCCTGTCCGATCTCCACCCCGACGGCATCGAGTCGCTGCCGGGCCAGCAGGTTTCTCCCCTGGGCATCCTGCACCGTCGCCACAAAAATCTTGTCCGCCTCCACCGCTACCTTCAGCCGTTGCACCAGCAGCGCCTCCCGCGCCCGCGCCGCATCGGCATGAGCACCAAGTTCCTCGGCCGGCACACCTCCGAAAATAACGCACGGCCCGCTCATCGGTCACAAAAGGCGGATCGAAATCCGTTGGATAATTCGCCACCTTCGCCGACTGGTTCCCCCTGGCTAACGGCAGTATCGTCGTCGCCGTGCGAATGTTGGGAGCAAGCAGTGGAACCCGGGTGGCAACCCGGCCGCGGTGCGTGCGTCAAGGGGGTGTCCGGGCATGCCGCTGAGCCTGTCGAGCCGCGACCAGAACTCCGGGCATCTGTTCTACAACCGGCGCCTGCGGGCCGCTACCACGAAGTTCTCGGTCCGGATGAAGCACGACGACCGCAAGCAGACCGCCGCCATCGTGCTGTCCATCGTCTTGGTGTTCATCGGCATGGGCTGGATGGTGCTGCTGAATGTGCTGCGCCCCGCGGGGATAGTGCGGACGTCGACGATCGTCGGCGACCGCGACTCCGGGGCGATCTACGCCCGCATCGACGGGCGGCTATACCCCGCGTTGAACATGACCTCGGCACGACTCGCGGTGGGGAACCCGGAGCTGCCGACGTGGGTCAAGCCCGCGGAAGTGGCGAAGTATCCGACTGGACCGATGATCGGCATCCCCGGTGCGCCCGCGGCGATGCCGGTCAACGTGGGGGCGCCGTCGGCGTGGGCGGTGTGTGACACCGCCGGATCACCGCGGCGCGGAGAGCCGCCAGTGGTAACGGCGGTCGCCGGACCGCTCAGTCGCACCGGCCGGGCGGCCCCGCTCGCCGCCGGCACCGCCGTGCTGACGAGGTTCCAGGGCGCCACGTACGTGATCTGGGGCGGCAAGCGTTCCCAGGTGGACCCGGCCGTCCGGGCGGTGACGCTGAGTCTGGGTCTCGACCCCGGCAAGACGTTCCCGGTGGAGATGTCGCGAGCACTCTTCGACGCCCTGCCGACCACCGAACCGCTGCGTGTTCCGGTGATCCCCCTGGCGGGCACGGACTCGCAGTTGCTGGCCGGCTCCCAGGTGGGTGCCGTATTGGAGACGCGCACCGTCGGCGGCGGCTCGCAGTTCTACGTGTTGCTGCCCGACGGGGTGCAGAAGGTCTCCAACCTCGTCGCCGACCTGGTGCGCAGCGCCAACTCCTACGGATCGGTGGCCCCGCTGGTGGTCAGCCCGGACAAGCTGGTCAACGTCCCGGAGGTGGAGAGCCTGCCGATCGACTACTACCCGGACAGCCAGTTGAAATTCGTCGACACCGCAGCCGACCGGACGACCTGCGTCGGCTGGGAGAAAGCCTCGACGGATCCCCAGGCCCGTATCACCGTGTTCAGCGGTCGAGGACTGCCGGTGTCACCGGCGATGGACAATCGGCTGGTGCGACTGGTTCGCGACGACCGTGCCCCGGAGTCGGTGGTGGCCAACCAGGTGCTGGTCATGCCGGGGGCCACCAACTTCGTCGCATCGACCAGCGAACTGCTCGATGCCGAATCGCGGGAGAGTCTGTTCTGGGTGTCCCCCAGCGGGGTCCGGTTCGGAATCGCCGCCGAGGACGACACCCTGCGCGGTCTGGGGCTCGACCCGGGGCTGGCACAGCAGGCGCCGTGGCCGCTGCTGCGGACCTTCGCTACGGGCCCCGAGCTGTCCCGGCGGGCGGCACTGCTGACCCGCGACACGATTCCAGCGGCCGGTGCGGTGGCCCCGGTGACGCCGAGCAACCCTGCGCAGGGGCACTGAACCATGTCCAAGCGAGCATTCGTCCCGGCCAGGCTGCAGATTCCCGAGGCCAAACCGGTCCGGGTGGCCCCCCGGGCACCGGATGCGCTGCCAGAGCGCGAACCCCGCAACCTGTGGGTGATGATCGGCATGCCGGCCCTGATCGTGGCGCTGATCGGCACCATCGTGATGCTGTACGTCTCCGGCGTGCGCAACATGTCGTCGGGCATGTTCCCGATGGTCGGTTTCGCCGGCTTGGGGATGCTGCTGTTCTCCGGGCGGTTCGGCAGGGCGCGCAAGATCAGCTGGGGTGAACAGGAGAAGAACCGGCGCAGCTACCTCCGCGCGCTGGACGGCGAACGCGACGAGATCCAGAAAGCAGTCTGCGCCCAGCGCAAGGCACAAGAAGTGGTGCACTCCAGCCCGCACGGCCTGGGCGCGATCATCGGTGGGTCGCAGATGTGGGAGCGCCGGCGCAGCGATCCGGATTTCCTGGATGTGCGTGTCGGGGTCGGTGTGCAGCACGCCCCGGATTCGGTGCTGTCGGTGCAGTGGCCCGAGATTCCGGTCGACGAGGAACTGGAGCCGGTCACCGGACAGGCCCTGCGCGATTTCATCGTGGAACAGCGCAAGATTCGCGACATCGCCAAGGCCGTCAACCTGCGCTCCCGCCCGGGGTTCAGCTTCGTGGGCCAAGACCTCGACCGGGTCCGCTCACTGCTGCGGTCGGTGCTTTCCGCGCTGGCGGTGTTCCACAATCCCCTTGACCTCAAACTGATGGTGGTCACCCGCCACGCCGAACTGTGGTCGTGGATGGTCTGGTTACCGCACAACCAGCACGACGAGTTGTTCGACGCCTGCGGGTGGCGGCGGCTGGTGTTCACCAGCCCCACCGAGCTGGAAGCGACGCTCGGCGCCGACCTGCACAGGAAAGGCAAGCGCGGTGCGTGGAAGACGCCTTCGGCCCCCACCCCGACCACTATGGGCTCGGCTCTGGAGACCGGGGCCGGCGGGCACGACCTGGGGCCGCACTGGGTGATCGTCGACGACAACACCGGCAGTCCGGAAGCGTGGGAGAGCGTCATCGGCCGGGTCGGCAAGGACGGGATCACGGTGCTGCGGGTGGCCTCGCGGGTCGGGGTCGGCGTCGGGTTCGCCCGCGAAGAGGTCTTTGAGTTCTCCGATCAGCGTTCCCGGCACGCTCAGGCCGGCGGGGCATCGCCGGCCAAGCACGAGGACGACCGGGACGACCGGGACGTGGCGCCGATGCTGCGCGTCGGCGGCAGGTTCTTCGCGCACGCCGACCAGCTGTCCGGACCCCGCGCGTACCGCTACGCACGTGCGATGGCGCGCTGGTCGCCGACCGCGAGCGTGGGCGTCACCGATTCCGGCAGCGGCGCCGTCGAACTGTTGCGCGCGTTGGGAATCGAGGACGCGCGAGAGCTCAACGTCGACCGACTGTGGGCCGAACGACGCAGCCGCGGGGATGAGCGGTGGGCTGAGATACCTGTCGGCGCCAAACCCAGCGGCGAACTTCAGAGCATCGCGATCCGCGCAAAGGACTTCGGCGGCTTCGGCTTTCACTCGGTGGTGGTCGGCACCAGCGGTTCGGGCAAATCCGAGTTCTTCTTGTCGCTGGTCTACGGCATCGCGCTGACGCACTCCCCCGAAACTTTCAACGTGATCTTCGTCGACATGAAGTTCGAGTCGGCCGCCCAGGACATCCTCGGCATACCGCACGTGTCGGCGGCACTGTCGAACCTCGGCAAAGACGAGCGGCACCTCGCCGAGCGGATGCGCCGGGCGATCGACGGTGAGATCGCCCGGCGGTACCGCTTGTTCAACTCGGTCGGCGCCCGCGACGCCAACGATTACGAGGAGATCCGGCTGGCGGGCCGCGACCTGGAGCCGGTGCCGATCCTGCTGGTCGTCATTGACGAGTACCTGGAGCTGTTCCAGAACCACGGTAGATGGGTCGACCTGATCATCCACATCGGCCAGGAGGGTCGCGGCGCCAACGTCTTCTTCATGCTCGGCGGACAGCGCCTGGACCTGTCGTCGTTGCAGAAGGTCAAGTCCAATATCGCGTTCCGCGTCGCACTGCGCGCCGAGTCCGGTGACGACAGCCGCGAGGTGATCGGATCGGATGCCGCCTACCACCTGCCGTCGAAGGAGAACGGGTTCGCGCTGCTGAAGGTGGGCCCACGCGACCTCGACCCGTTCCGCTGTTTCTACCTGTCGGCGCCGTTCGTGGTGCCCAAGCGTAAGGCGATCGCGAGGACCCTCGACATGACGCTGACCAAGCCGCGGCTGTACACCTGGGAGTACCAGCGGCTTGACGAGTCGGACGCCCAGGCGTTGGAGGCTATGTCGGCCACCGACGCCGAGCCCGACGAATTCCTGCTGCACGCGGACGGCTACAAGAAGAAGAAGATCGTCGACGTGCTTCGGGAGTCCTTGGTCGCCGCGGACCGTAAAGCACCGCACCTGCCCTGGCTGACTCCGCTGGAGGTGGCCGAGGCCGTCGACCGCCTGGTGCAGCTGTACCGAGGCAAGCCGTGGGACGTCGACTACGGCCGCAACCCGGGGCTGGTGTGGCCGTTGGCCATCGAAGACATCCCGGAAGACGCCGAACAGTTGGTGCATTCCGTCGACGTGTTGCGCAGCAACATCATGGTGGTCGGCGCCAAGGGCCGCGGCAAGACGACCACGCTGATGACCCTGATGTGCTCGGCGGCGTTGATGTACACCCCGGCGCGGTTGACTTTCTTCTGCATCGGCGGGGCCACGCTGGCCTACGCGGAGACGCTGCCGCACATCGCCGACATCGTCTCACCGACCGACCGCGAGGGCGTCGAACGCACCGTGGCCACCATGGCCGCGCTGATCAGCACCCGGCAGGACACCTTCCGCCGGGACAAGATCGACATCGACGAGTTCCGTGAACGGCGGTTCAGCCCCGGCAGCGACGGTCTCGGCGGCACCGATCCCGACGACCCGTACGGCGACGTGTTCCTGGTCGTGGACGACTTCTCCGATCTCTACACCGCCGACAACATGCTGGGCGACCGGATCATCGCCCTGAGCAGTGTGGGACCCGAGTACGGCGTCCACGTGATGACCAGCGCCTCGGGCTGGATCCACGGCCAGCGCCAGACACTGCTGCAGAACTCCGACGTGCGGATTCAGCTGCGGCTGCAGAACCCGGGCGAAAACGAGATGGGCAGCGCCTCGCTGGAGGCCCGCGACGCCGCCAAGCGCACGGTCAACCGGCCCGGCTTCGGACTCACCGAATCGCTGCACGAGATGCTGGTCGGGATGCCGCAGCTGTCGGCGGCTGACGGGTCCCGGATCGGGACCCGCGAACTCGGTGCCCGAGTGGCCGAGGTCGCCGGCGTCGCCAAGCACGCCACCCTCAAGCGGCTGCCGCGCGCGGTGGCGCTGTCGGACATCCTGACCTACGACGTCGAGCACCGGCCGCCCGGCCAGTCCCCTCCTTCCATCGCGTTCGCGATCGGCGAGCAGCACGAGTTGCTGCCGATTCAACTCGACCTCACCGAACATCCCGGGATGATGATTCTGGGCCGCGCACTGTGCGGAAAGAGCGCCACGCTGGTCGCGATCGGGGAAGCCGTGATGGCGCGGTTCAGCCCAGAGGAAGCCCAGATCACGATCGTCGACCCGAAGACCGGGCCGCTGCGTGACCTGCACGGTCCCGGCTACGTCCACGCGTACGCCTACGACCAGGACGAGATCAGCGAGGTGCTCACCACGCTGGCGCGTGACGTTCTGCTCCCCCGGTTGCCCGCGAAGGGCCTCAGCCAGGAGGAGTTGCGGGCACTGCGACCCTGGGAAGGCCCTCGGCACTTCGTGTTGATCGACGACGTGGGGGACCTTCGACCGGCGCAGATCCACCCGGCCTTACCCCCGGTGGGTGCGGCGTTGTGGAAACTGATGGAGCGGGCCCGCCAGATCGGCTTGCATGTGTTCACGACCAAAAACTCGGCCAACTTCGGCCACTTGGAGATGGACGCCTGGGTTAAGACCCAGCGCACCGCCAAGGTGCCGACACTGTTCATGGACAACGATCCGCAGAACAAGGTCACCCGAA
>JBDTKT010000021.1:0-19333 GCA_039935195.1 Mycobacterium sp. | reverse complement strand
CGGCGCTTTCGGAAACTGTTGCCGCACTTGCCGACCTGGATGCGGTTCAGCGGGTCGCCAGCGTATTACGACTGGAAGGAACGGGCTAGTGAACCCCACCCCGATGGCGATCCACAAACCTTGGCCGGGCCTGATCGCTGCCTACCGGGATCGGCTGCCGGTCGGCGCCAACTGGACTCCGGTCACGTTGAACGAGGGCGGCACCCCGCTGATCCACGCCAAGAGGCTCTCAGAGCAGACCGGTTGCACGGTGCATCTGAAGGTGGAGGGTCTCAACCCCACCGGGTCGTTCAAGGACCGGGGCATGACGATGGCGGTCACCGATGCGCTGGCCCGCGGGCAGCGGGCGGTGCTGTGCGCCTCCACCGGCAACACCTCGGCGTCGGCGGCGGCCTACGCCGCTCGCGCCGGCATCACCTGCGCGGTGTTGATTCCGCAGGGCAAGATCGCGATGGGCAAGCTGGCGCAGGCAGTCATGCACGGCGCGAAGATCATCCAGATCGACGGCAACTTCGACGACTGCCTGGAGCTGGCCCGCAAGCTGGTGGCCGACTTCCCGTCCATCTCGCTCGTGAACTCGGTGAACCCGGTGCGTATCGAGGGCCAGAAGACCGCCGCGTTCGAGATCGTCGACGCGTTGGGCGTCGCACCCGATGTGCATTCGCTGCCGGTCGGCAATGCCGGCAACATCACTGCGTACTGGCGGGGCTACCGCGAGTATTACGCCGACGGCCTGGCCGACCGGCTGCCGCGGATGTTGGGCACCCAGGCCGCCGGTGCGGCGCCGCTGGTGCTCGGTAAGCCGGTCTCCAACCCGGAGACCATCGCCACGGCGATCCGCATCGGTTCCCCGGCGTCCTGGTCGGCGGCAGTGGAGGCGCAGCAACAATCGCAGGGACGCTTCCTGGCCGCCACCGACGACCAGATCCTGGCCGCGTACCACCTGGTGGCCCGGTCCGAGGGCGTCTTCGTCGAGCCGGCATCGGCGGCCAGCATCGCCGGCCTGCTCAAATCGGTCGAAGACGGCTGGGTGGAACGCGGTTCGACCGTGGTGTGCACCGTGACCGGAAACGGGCTCAAGGATCCCGACACCGCGCTGAAGGGAATGCCCGACGTGACCGCACTGCCCGTCGACGCGGCAGCGGTGGTCGCCGAGTTGGGGCTTGGCTAGTGACTCGGAAGCTGCCGGTCGGGTTGTCCGCCAGTGTCGTCGTGGCGGCGTCCAGCGCCAACCTGGGCCCCGGCTTCGACAGCATCGGTGTCGCGGTAGGGCTCTACGACGAGGTGATTGTCGAGACGACCGAATCCGGTCTGGTCATCGAGGTCGAGGGGGAAGGTGCGGGCCAGGTGCCGCTGAGCCCGGATCACCTTGTCGTCCAAGGTATCCGACGTGGGATGACGGCTGCCGGTGTCGATGCTCCCGGGCTGTTCGTGCGCTGCCGCAACGCCGTGCCGCACCAGCGCGGCCTGGGCTCGTCGGCAGCCGCCGTTGTCGCTGGCCTGGCCGTGGTGAATGGACTCGTCGCACAGCTTGACTGGCGGCAGCTCAGTACGGTCCAACTGATCCAACTGGCGTCTGAGTTCGAAGGCCATCCCGACAACGCTGCCGCCGCGGTGCTGGGCGGTGCGGTGGTCTCATGGACGGACAGCGAGACCGACAGCACCGGTGACACACCCGGCTACTCGGCGGTTCCGCTGCGGCTGCATCCCGACATCCACCTGTTTCCGGCGATCCCCGAGCGCTGCTCGTCGACCGCGGAGACGCGGCTGCTGCTGCCCGCACAGGTCAGCCACCGCGATGCCCGGTTCAACGTCAGCCGGGCCGCATTGCTGGTGGTGGCGCTGACCGAGCGGCCAGAGCTGCTTCTGGCGGCGACCGAGGACCTGCTGCACCAGCCGCACCGCGCGGCGGTTCTGCCGGAATCGGCGGCGTACCTGCGGCTGTTACGGCAGCACGGGATCGCGGCCGTCCTGTCCGGTGCCGGACCCGCGGTGATCGCACTGAGCACCGCGCCGGAGCTGCCGAGTGAGGTGTTGCAGGACGGTTCGGCCCGCGGGTTCACCGTCACGCGGATGAGCGTCGGCGACGGGGTCCGGTGGAATTCCGGGGCCGCCAGGGTTGCGGTGCCGAGTTGAGCGGGCTATCCTCGAAGCCGTCCAGCAGTCACTGGCATATTCATTTGAGCCAAATTTTGAGCCAAATACTGTTATGTCATCGGGACGCCACCAATTCTTCTCGTAGATGACGGCTTGCGATGTGACGCCGCCGATGCGAGTGACCACCGTTGCACAGTTGACGGTGACATGCACTCGGCGATTCCGCTGAATGCAACCAACCCCTCGCGTGACAAAACCGACGAGGGAAGAAAGGAAATCCGTGACCGAAACGGACCTCATCACTGCTGACGACAGCACCGAACAGGAAACGCTGTCGAACCCCAAGTCCTCCGGCCCGGGCTCCACCGAGATTTCCGGTGAGACGCCTGTCGCGGCCATCGCCGAGGCCCCCCCGGCCGCGGCCCGCCGAGCAGGCGGCGTAACCGACAGCTCGCTGTCCGCGATGGTGCTGCCCGAACTGCGGGCACTGGCCAGCAAGGTCGGTGTCAAGGGCGCCTCAGGTATGCGTAAGAGCGAACTGATCGGTGCGATCCGGGAGAACGGCGGGCACACCGACGCCGGATCTCCTCGACACGACGACCGTACCGGCGCGGCTGTGACCGACGCCGGGAATCACCGTCGGACGGAGCCGGAGGCCCCCGAGACCCCCCAGGCCACTGAAGCCCCGGAGACATCGGCGGCCCCAGAGGCTGCAGTGGCTGCGCCGCCGCCCCGTCGGGAACGGCGCACGGCCGGCCGCGAGTCCGGTGCACCCGCAGTACAGCGTGGCGAGTCGGACAAGCGGGACGGCAGGCACGACGGCGAGCAGACTAAACAGGACAGGCCGGACGTGAAGTCAGATCAGTCCGGCGGCCGTCGTGGCGGCGCCAAGGGCGAAGAGTCCCCTCAGGCCAGGGGCGACGACCAGGGCAGTGACCAGCAGCAGAACCGGGGCCAGCAGAACCAGGGCCAGCAGAACCAGGATGACGACGACGGGCGTGGGGGCCGGCGCGGACGCCGGTTCCGCGATCGGCGGCGCCGCGGTGACGGGCCCCGCGAGGTGAGCGGCGGCAACGGCGCCGGTAATGAGGCCGAACTGCGCGAGGACGATGTCGTGCAGCCGGTCGCCGGCATCCTCGACGTGCTGGACAACTATGCGTTCGTGCGCACCTCCGGTTACCTGGCCGGACCCAATGACGTCTACGTCTCGATGAACATGGTCCGCAAGAACGGCCTGCGCCGGGGCGACGCGGTGACCGGTGCGGTCCGAGTGGCCCGCAGCGAGGGCGACCAGGCGAACCAGCGGCAGAAGTTCAACCCACTGGTGCGGCTGGACTCCGTCAACGGCGGCCCCGTCGAAGACGCCAAGAACCGCCCCGACTTCACCAAGCTGACCCCGCTCTACCCGAACCAGCGGCTGCGGTTGGAGACCACTCCAGACAAGATCACCACCCGGATCATCGACCTGATCATGCCGATCGGCAAGGGGCAGCGTGCCCTGATCGTGTCGCCGCCGAAGGCCGGTAAGACCACGATCATTCAGGACATCGCGAACGCGATCACCCGCAACAATCCCGAGTGCCACCTAATGGTGGTGCTGGTCGATGAGCGGCCTGAGGAAGTCACCGACATGACGCGCTCGGTGAAGGGCGAGGTCATCGCCTCGACGTTCGACCGGCCGCCTTCAGACCACACGCAGGCCGCCGAGCTCGCAATCGAGCGGGCCAAGCGCCTGGTCGAGCAGGGCAAGGACGTCGTCGTGCTGCTCGACTCAATCACCCGGCTGGGCCGCGCCTACAACAACGCGTCCCCGGCGTCGGGCCGAATCCTGTCCGGTGGGGTGGACTCCACCGCGCTGTACCCGCCCAAGCGGTTCCTGGGTGCGGCCCGCAACATCGAGGACGGCGGTTCGCTGACCATCATCGCCACGGCGATGGTGGAGACCGGTTCCACCGGTGACACGGTCATCTTCGAGGAGTTCAAGGGGACCGGCAACGCCGAGCTCAAGCTGGACCGCAAGATCTCCGAGCGGCGGGTATTCCCCGCGGTTGACGTCAACCCGTCCGGTACCCGCAAGGACGAACTGCTGCTCTCGCCCGACGAGTTCGCGATCGTGCACAAGCTGCGTCGCCTGCTCTCGGGACTGGACTCTCACCAGGCGATTGACCTGTTGATGAGCCAGCTGCGCAAGACCAAGACCAACTACGAGTTCCTGGTGCAGGTTTCCAAGACGACGCCGGGCGGGCCGGATCACGACTAGACCTGGCATAATCGGACCCTGGAATCAACTGCTTCAGGTACCGGTTCACGCTTATGTCGCAGACATAAGCGACCCGGCGACCAACGATCGATAGAGGAAATCATGAAAGCTGGCATTCATCCTGCCTACGGCGAGACCACCGTGGTCTGCGGCTGCGGCAACACCTTCACCACGCGCAGCACCAAGGCGAGCGGCCACATCGTGGTCGAGGTCTGCTCGCAGTGCCACCCGTTCTACACCGGCAAGCAGAAGATCCTGGACAGCGGCGGCCGGGTGGCGCGCTTCGAGAAGCGCTACGGCAAGCGCAACGTTGGTACGGCCGCAGCTGAAGAAGCGCAGACCGCCAACTAGCTCCCTCACCGACGCCCGGCGCGCGAACCCGCAAGCCGGGCGTCGGCTCACGTTCGGGGAAGGAGTGAGATGACCCGGAGCATGCCGGCGATCGACGCACTGCTGGCCGAACACGCCGCGCTCGAAGTCCAGCTCGCCGACCCCGAACTGCACAACAATCCGGTTGAGGCGCGCAAGGCCGGGCGCCGCTTCGCCCAACTGGGACCCATCGTTTCCAACCATCGCAAGCTGAGGTCGGCCCGCGGGGACCTGGAAGCCGCGCGCGAGCTGGCCGTCGACGACGAGTCGTTCGCGGCCGAGGTCATCGAGTTGGAGGCGCGGGTCGACGAACTGGACCGCCAGCTCACCGACATGCTGGCGCCGCGCGACCCGCATGACGGCGACGACATCGTGCTGGAGGTCAAATCCGGCGAAGGCGGCGAGGAATCGGCGCTGTTCGCCGCCGACCTGGCCCGGATGTACATCCGCTACGCCGAGCGGCACGGTTGGACGGTGACT
The DNA here is from genome assembly GCA_039935195.1 of Mycobacterium sp. GTDB lineage: Bacteria > Actinomycetota > Actinomycetes > Mycobacteriales > Mycobacteriaceae > Mycobacterium. The sequence goes on along the minus strand of JBDTKT010000021.1, from coordinate 14,127 downwards.
GTGCTCGACGAGACCACCTCGGATCTGGGCGGCTACAAGGACGCCACGCTGACAATCGCGAGCAAGGGCAACTCCGTCGACGGGGTGTGGTCGCGGCTGAAGTTCGAGGGCGGGGTACATCGGGTGCAACGGGTTCCGGTGACCGAATCTCAGGGCCGGGTGCATACCTCGGCCGCCGGCGTGCTGGTCTATCCCGAACCCGAGGAAGTCGGCGCGGTAAAGATCGACGAGTCAGACCTGCGCATCGATGTCTACCGGTCGTCAGGCAAAGGCGGCCAGGGTGTCAATACCACCGACTCCGCGGTCCGCATCACCCACCTGCCCACCGGGATCGTCGTCACCTGCCAGAACGAGCGATCGCAGTTGCAGAACAAGGCGCGCGCCATGCAGGTTTTGGCGGCCCGGCTGCAGGCTGTAGTCGAAGAGCAGGCGATGGCCAATGCGTCGGCGGACCGGGCCAGCCAGATCCGCACCGTGGACCGCAGCGAACGTATCCGCACCTACAACTTCCCGGAGAACCGGATCGCCGACCACCGCATCGGCTACAAGTCGCACAACCTCGACCAGGTTCTCGACGGAGATCTGGATCCGCTCTTCGATGCGCTTGCCGCCGCCGACAAAGAATCCCGGCTGCAGCAGACGTGACCACGCTGCGGAATGCGATCGACGCGGCCGCAGCGGTTTTCGCCGATGCCGGCATCGACTCTGCGCGCAACGACGCCGAGGAACTGGCCGCGCACCTCGCCGGCACCGATCGCGGCCGGCTGGTGCTGCTGGACCCGCCCGGCGACGACTTCTTCGTGCGCTACCGCGACCTGGTGGCCGCGCGCAGCAGCCGGGTGCCGCTGCAGCATCTGATCGGGACCGCCGCGTTCGGCCCGGCGACGTTACACGTCGGCCCGGGCGTTTTTATCCCGCGACCGGAGACCGAGGCGATGCTGGAGTGGGCGCTGGGATGTGCTGGGACGCAGCAATTCCCGCCACGACCGATCATCGTCGACGTCTGCACCGGGTCCGGTGCGCTCGCGGTGACGCTGGCGCGGCACTGGCCCGCGGCACGGGTGATCGGCATCGACGACTCGGCGGAGGCGCTGCGCTATGCCCGGCGTAACTGCGCCGATACCGCGGTGGAGCTGCTGCAGGCCGATGTGACCGCGCCGGGGTTGCTGACCGACCTGGACGGGCGAGTGGACCTGGTGGTGGCCAACCCGCCCTACATTCCCGACGGTGCATCATTGGATCCGGAAGTGGCCCAATATGATCCACCGCATGCCCTTTTCGGCGGGGCGGACGGTATGGCGGTGATCCCGGCGGTGGTCGCCCTCGCCGGTCGGCTGCTGCGGCCCGGCGGCCTGTTCGCCGTCGAGCACGACGACACCACCTCGGCGCCCACCGTCGACTCGATCACCGCGACCGGTCTCTTCGGCGACGTGCTGCCCCGCAGAGACCTGACCGGCCGGTCGCGATTCGTCACCGCAACCCGCAAGCAGACTTGATGACCGACACCTTCGACTGCGCCGACGAAGCCCAGCGGGCGGCGGGGATCGCAGCGACCGTGGACGCGGTCCGCGGCGGCCGACTGGTGGTCTTGCCCACCGACACCGTCTATGGGATCGGCGCGGACGCCTTTGACAGCACCGCGGTGGCCGCGCTGTTGGCGGCAAAGCAGCGCGGCAGGGAAATGCCGGTGGGCGTCCTGGTCGGGTCGTGGAACACCATCGACGGCCTGACGCTGATGGTGCCCGACACGGCCCGCGAGCTGATCCGGGCGTTCTGGCCGGGGGCGCTGAGCCTGATAGTCACCCGGGCGCCCTCGCTGCAGTGGGACCTTGGTGATTCCCGAGGCTCGGTGATGCTGCGCATGCCGCTGCACCCGGTGGCCCTCGAAGTGCTGCGGACAGTGGGGCCGATGGCAGTTTCCAGTGCCAACGTCTCCGGCAACCCCGCGGCGGGCGACGCCGCCGAGGCCCGCCGCCAGTTGGGCGATCTGGTCGACGTCTACCTCGACGCGGGCCCGTCGGAGCAGCAGGCTGCGTCGACGATCATCGATCTGACCGGACCCGCCCCGCGCATCGTGCGGACCGGCCCGGTCGGCGCTGCGGAGATCGGCGCGGTGCTCGGTCTGGATCCCGCCGGGTTGACGGACTGACGGAGCACGGTCGCAGTGCGGTGCAGTACGGTTTTGCGGTGATGAGCGACCCGAGCCTGGGCAGCGTTGCCAGCGGTCTGCTTGCGCTCTCCGACCGGGGTGCCGGCGTGCCACTGCGCGAGCTTGCGCTGGTCGGATTGACCGCCGCGATCATCACCTACTTCGCGACCGGCCCGGTTCGGATGCTCGCGACCCGAGTGGGCGCGGTGGCCTATCCGCGCGAACGCGACGTGCACGTTGCTCCGACGCCTCGAATGGGCGGCCTGGCGATGTACATCGGCATCGTCGCCGCGATCTTCCTGGCATCTCAACTGCCGGCGCTTACCCGCGGCTTCGTCTACTCGACCGGCATGCCGGCGGTGGTGCTGGCCGGCGGGATGATCATGGGAATCGGCCTGCTCGACGACAAGTGGGGACTGGACGCGCTGACCAAGTTCGCCGGGCAGATCACTGCAGCCAGCGTGCTGGTCACCATGGGCGTCGCGTGGAGTGTGCTCTACATCCCGATCGGCGGCGTGGGAACGGTGGTGCTGGACCAGGCTTCGTCGATCCTGCTCACCCTGGCTCTGACCGTGTCGATCGTCAACGCGATGAACTTCGTCGACGGCCTCGACGGACTGGCGGCGGGCCTGGGGCTGATCACGGCGCTTGCGATCTGCATGTTCTCCGTTGGACTGCTGCATGACCACGGCGGCGACGTGCTGTTCTACCCGCCGGCGGTGATCTCGGTGGTGCTCGCCGGGGCCTGCCTGGGATTCCTGCCGCACAACTTCCACCCGGCCAAGATCTTCATGGGCGATTCCGGTTCAATGCTGATCGGCCTGATGCTGGCCGCAGCGTCCACTACCGCGGCGGGACCGATCTCGCAGAGCGCCTATGGGGCCCGTGACGTCTTTGCGTTGCTGTCGCCGTTCCTGTTGGTGGCGGCCGTGATGTGCGTGCCGGCGCTGGACATGCTGCTGGCGATCATCCGGCGCACGCGAGCCGGGCGCAGCCCGTTCAGCCCCGACAAGATGCACCTGCACCACCGGTTGCTGCAGATCGGTCATTCGCATCGTCGGGTGGTTCTGGTGATCTACCTGTGGGTGGCTATCGTCGCGTTCGGCGCCGCCAGCACCATCTTCGTCGAACCGCGCTACACCGGGGCGGTGATGTTGGCTGCGATGCTGATCGCCGTGGTCGTTACGGTCATCCCGTTGCTGCGACGTAACGGCAGTTACTACGACGATCCGTAGTAGTACCCGTTATGATGTGATCTAAGGCGGTTCAAGCGCGCGTTCGGGCATCCGATACGCTCGGGCGGTCGCACAGAAGTCATGGCGGCGGAAATCGACAATGCAGGACAGGGGTGAGGCGGTGACGACACCTGCGCAAGACGCACCGCTGGTGTTGCCGTCTGTGGCGTTCCGCCCGGCCCGCCTGCTCGTCATCTGCATCGCACTGACCGCGGCGGCCACGTTCGCGGCGGCCTGGCTGGGCCACGCGATGTTCGGCGTCTTCTTCGGCCTGGGGTTGGGCCTCGGCTTGTTCAATGCCCTGCTGATCCGGCGTTCCGTGGAATCAATCACCGCCGGGCTGCATCCGCTGAAGTCCAAGATGGTGCTCAACTCCGCGACCCGCCTGCTGGTCATCACCGTCATCGGACTGGTGGTCGCCTACCTGTTCCAACCACAGGGACTGGGTGTGCTGGGCGGGCTGGCGCTATTCGAGGTGCTATTGGTGGTGACCACCGCCCTGCCGGTGGTAAAAAAACTGCGCAGTCCAGCGGCGGCGGCGGTTATCGGCGGCTCGGCTGATCTAGGCACGGAAGGAACGGCACTGTAGCGATGATCGAGACCACGCTCGCCGAGGCCGCCATCGAGGTCGGCAAACACCGCACCGCCGTCTGGCCGGTGTTGGGCACCGTCAATACCGACACCATCTTGTCGTCGGCCATTGCCGGGGTGATCGTGATCGCGCTGGCGCTGTTCCTGCGGGCCAAGGTCACCTCGACCGGCGTGCCCGGCGGTGTGCAGCTGTTCTTCGAAGCCGTCACTGTCGGGATGCGCAATCAGATTGAAGGTGCGATCGGCATGCGGATCGCGCCGTTCGTGTTGCCGCTGGCGGTGACCATCTTCGTGTTCATCCTGGTCTCGAACTGGTTGTCGGTGCTGCCGCTGCAGTACGAGGAGCACGGCCGCCCCGAAGAGCTACTCTCGTCGGCCGCCGCGGACATCAACTACGTGTTGGCGCTGGCGCTGTTCGTGTTCATTTGCTACCACCTGGCCGGCTTCTGGCGTCGGGGCTTCCTCGGCCATCCGTGGCGGGTGCTCAAGGGTCACGTCGCCTTCATGGCCCCCTTCAACCTGGTCGAAGAGATCGCCAAGCCGATTTCGCTGTCGCTGCGACTCTTCGGCAATATCTTCGCCGGTGGAATCATGGTGGCGCTGATCGCGATAATGCCGGCCTTCGTCATGTGGGCGCCTAACGCGATCTGGAAGTCGTTCGACTTGTTCGTCGGGTTGATCCAGGCGTTCATCTTCGCGCTGCTGACCATCCTCTATTTCGCTCAGGCCATGGAGATGGAAGACCACGACGAGCAGCACTAACCCGGACAGCACAACAACCACCTGGTAGACCACTACCAGTTAGCAAGGAGGATATGGAATGGCAGCAGTAGATCCCCAGATCGCCATGGGTGCCCTGATCGGCGGCGGACTGATCCTGGGTGGCGGTGCCGTCGGCGCGGCCATCGGTGACGGTATCGCCGGTAACGCGCTGATCTCCGGTGTCGCCCGCCAGCCTGAGGCTCAGGGTCGGCTGTTCACCCCGTTCTTCATCACGGTCGGTTTGGTGGAAGCCATGTACTTCATCAACCTGGCGTTCATGGCACTGTTCATCTACGCCAACCCGTTCGCCGGTTAATCCGCCGGCATGGGCTACATGAGCGTCGTCGTCCTAGCCGCCAACCAGGCGGCCGACGAAGGTGAGAGCACTAATTTCCTGATTCCCAACGGCACCTTCTTCGTCATACTGGCGATCTTCCTGACCGTGCTCGGTGTGATCGGTATCTTCGTGGTCTCGCCGATCATGAAGGTGCTGCGCGAGCGGGACAACATGATCACCAAGACGCTCACCGACAACAGGACGGCGGCGGAGCAGTTCGCCGCCGCGGATGCCGGCTACGAGAACGAGATGTCGGCGGCACGGCTGCAGGCATCGGCCGCTCGTGATGATGCTCGGGCAGCGGGTCGGAAAGTCATCGACGACATGCGGGCGGGTGCCGATGCCGAGGTGGCCTCAACACTTCAGACGGCCACCGCGCAACTCAAGCAGGAGGGCGATACCGTGGGCGAGGAGTTGCGGTCGAGAGTGGACACTTTGTCCGCAGCCTTGGCCAGTCGGATCCTCGGTGTCGAAGTGGGCTCAACGGCGGCGGCTTCGCGGAGCACGGGACGGTAGCAGAACATGTCAACATTCATCGGGCAGCTGTTCGGCTTTGCGGTCATCGTCTGGCTGCTGTGGCGTTACGTCGCACCGCCGGCGCGCAAGCTGATGGCCGATCAGCAACAGTCGGTACGAGCGCAGCTGGAGGAAGCGGCGGCGTCCGCCGACCGGTTGACGCAGGCGGGCCAGGCGCACTCCAAGGCCCTGGCCGACGCCAAGACGGAGGCCCAGCGGGTCACCGGGGACGCCCGCACCGACGCCGGTCGCATCACCGAACAACTGCGTGATCAGGCCGGTGTGGAAGCGGAGCGGGTCAAGGCCGCCGGCGGCCAGCAGGTCGGGTTGCTGCGCGCGCAGCTGATCCGCCAGCTGCGCGGTGGCCTCGGTGCTGAATCCGTGCAGCGGGCCGAGACACTGATCCGCGACCACGTCGCGGACCCGACGCGCCAGTCCGCGACCGTCGACCGGTTCCTCGACGAGCTGGACGCCATGGCGCCCCAGCCCGCAGAGATCGAGCACCCGGTGCTGGCAAAAATGCGCTCGGCCAGTCGGCAGGCGATCAGCGACCTGATACAGCAGTTCGATACTGCGGCTGACGGACTCGACGACCAGGGGCTGTCCACCCTCGCCGACGACTTGGCCGCGACCGCCCGACTGCTGGTCGGCGAGACCGTGGTGGCTCGGCACCTGGCCATGCCGACCGACGACACCGCGCCCAAGGTGCAGCTTGTGCAGCGACTGCTGTCCGGCAAGGTTTCCGACCCGGCGCTGGCACTGCTGAGCACCGCAGTGGTGGCGCGGTGGTCCGTCGACAGCGACCTGGTCGATGCCATCGAGCACATCGCCCGGCAGGCGCTGCTGCTGCGCGCGGAGCGTGAGGACCGGGTCGGAGAGGTGGAAGACCAGCTGTTCCGATTCTCCCGCATCCTCGAAGCGCAGCCCCGGCTGGACACGCTGATCAGTGACAACGTCACGCCGGCCGGCAGCCGGGTCGAGTTGCTGCGCAACGTTCTCGGCGGCAGTCGCAGTGGGGCGGACCCGACCACGGTCGCTCTGCTGACGCAGACGGTGGAGTTGCTGCGTGGACGGCCCGCCCATCAGGCGGTGGCCGAACTCGCCCAGATCGCGGTGGCCCGCCGCGGCGAGGTGGTGGCCCGCGTCGGTGGGGCGGCCGAGCTCAGCGAAGCCCAACGCACCCGGTTGAACTCGGTGCTGACCCGGATCTACAGCCACCCGGTGCGGGTACAGGTCGACATCGATCCGACCCTGCTCGGCGGCCTGGCCATCGCGGTGGGCGATGAGGTGATCGACGGCTCACTCGCATCGCGGCTTGTGGCCGCCAGAGCCCAGTTGCCGGACTGACCACCAGTTTTAGATCACTATCCAAACCACAGGCAGGAAGACGAAAAGCCATGGCAGAGTTGACAATCTCCGCTGACGACATTCAGGGGGCGATCGAGGAGTACGTAGGCGCGTTCTCCGCCGAGAGTGCGCGCGAGGAGGTCGGCACCGTCGTGGACGCGGGCGACGGTATCGCTCATGTGGAGGGCCTGCCATCGGTGATGACCCAGGAGCTGCTGCAGTTCCCGAGTGGCGCACTGGGCGTGGCGCTGAACCTCGACGAGCACGGCGTCGGCGCTGTGATCCTCGGTGACTTCGAGAGCATCGCACAGGGCCAGCAGGTCAAACGCACCGGCGAGGTGCTGTCGGTGCCGGTCGGCGACGGCTTCTTGGGCCGGGTGGTCAACCCGCTTGGCGAGCCGATCGACGGTCGCGGCGAGATCGAAGCCGAGGCCCGTCGGCCCCTGGAGATCCAGGCGCCGTCGGTGGTGCAGCGCCAAAGCGTGACTGAGCCACTGCAGACCGGCATCACGGCCATCGACGCGATGACCCCGATTGGCCGCGGTCAGCGACAGCTGATCATCGGTGACCGCAAGACGGGGAAGACCGCGGTCTGCGTGGACACCATCCTCAACCAGCGGCAGAACTGGGAGACCGGCGACCCGAAGCAGCAGGTGTACTGCGTCTACGTGGCGATCGGGCAAAAAGGCACCACCATCGCCAGCGTGCGCCGCGTGCTGGAGGAGGGCGGCGCGATGGATTACACCACTATCGTCGCTGCGCCGGCGTCCGACGCGGCCGGCTTCAAATGGCTTGCGCCCTACACGGGTTCGGCGATCGCCCAGCACTGGATGTACCAGGGCAAGCACGTGCTGATCGTCTTCGACGACCTGACCAAGCAGGCCGAGGCCTACCGCGCCATCTCCCTGTTGCTGCGTCGTCCGCCGGGCCGCGAAGCCTACCCGGGTGATGTGTTCTACCTGCATTCCCGCCTGCTGGAGCGTTGCGCCAAGCTCTCCGATGAGCTCGGCGGTGGTTCGCTCACCGGTTTGCCGATCATCGAGACCAAGGCCAACGACATCTCGGCCTACATTCCGACCAACGTCATCTCGATCACCGACGGGCAGTGCTTCCTGGAGACCGACCTGTTCAACCAGGGTGTTCGCCCGGCCATCAACGTCGGTGTGTCGGTGTCCCGAGTCGGCGGCGCCGCCCAGATCAAGGCCATGAAAGAGGTGGCCGGCTCGCTGCGACTGGACTTGTCGCAGTACCGCGAGCTGGAGGCGTTCGCCGCGTTCGCCTCCGACCTGGATGCGACCTCCAAGGCACAGCTGGGGCGCGGCGCGCGACTGGTCGAGTTGCTCAAGCAGGCGCAGTACAGCCCGATGCCGGTGGAGGAACAGGTGATCTCGGTTTTCCTGGGCACAGCCGGGCACCTGGACTCGGTTCCGATCGAAGACGTCGGGCGCTTCGAGACTGAACTCCTCGACCACATCCGCGCATCCGATGCGGCGATCCTGACCGACATCCGCGAGACCAAGAAGCTGTCGGATGAGAACAACGAGAAGCTCGTCGGGGTCATCGGGCAGTTTAAGAAGGGCTTCGCAGCAACGAATGGCGCCTCGGTGGTACCGGAGGAGCACGTCGAGGCCCTCGATGAAGAGAAGCTCGGCAAGGAAGCGGTGCAGGTTCGTAAACCGGCACCGAAGAAGAAGTAACCGACCGGGAAGCGACATGGCTGCCACACTTCGCGAGTTGCGGGGACGCATCCGCTCCGCCGGGTCGATCAAGAAGATCACCAAGGCCCAGGAGCTCATTGCTACCTCGCGTATCGGCCGGGCGCAGGCCCGGCTGAGATCAGCCCGACCGTACGCCGACGGGATCACCCGGATGCTCACCACTCTGGCCGCTGAAGCGGCGCTGGACCACCCACTGCTGGTGCAACGCGCCGAGCCCAAACGGGCGGGCGTGCTGGTGGTTTCGTCCGACCGTGGTCTGTGTGGCGCATACAACGCCAACATCTTCCGGCGCACCGAGGAACTGTTCTCGTTGTTGCGGGCGGACGGCAAGGCGCCGGTCCTCTACGTCGTCGGGCGTAAGGCGTTGAGCTACTACACCTTCCGAAACTGGGACATCGCCGCATCGTGGTCGGGCTTCTCCGAGCAGCCGACCTACGAGGCTTGCGCCACGATCGCGTCGACGCTGGTGGAGGCGTTTATGGAAGGCACCGACGAAGCCGAGGAGCACCCCGGCTCCACCGGTGTGTCCGGTGTCGATGAACTGCACATCGTCTCCACCGACTTCAAATCGATGCTCTCCCAGTCGGCTGAGGCGCGCCGGATCGCCCCGCTGGTGGTGGAGTACGTCGGCGAGGAGGAGTCGGGTCCGCGGACGCTGTACTCGTTCGAGCCCGATGCCACGACGTTGTTCGAATCGCTGCTGCCGCGGTATCTGACCACCCGCGTGTACGCAGCACTGCTGGATGCGGCCGCTTCGGAGTTGGCGTCGCGGCAGCGGGCGATGAAGTCGGCCACGGACAACGCCGACGACTTGATCAAAGCGCTGACGCTCGAGGCCAACCGCGAGCGGCAGGCTCAGATCACCCAGGAAATCAGCGAAATCGTCGGCGGCGCAAACGCGCTCGCCGACGCCAGGTAGGACACCGGTAAGGAAGCGAAAAGATTATGGCTGCTACTTCTACAAAGCCCCGGGAATCCGCCGGCAACGACACCAACGGTCGAGTCGTCCGGATCACCGGACCCGTTGTTGACGTCGAGTTTCCGCGCGGCTCCGTCCCCGCGCTGTTCAACGCGCTGCACGCCGACGTCACGTATGTGGAGCTGGCGAAGACCCTGACACTCGAGGTCGCCCAGCACCTCGGCGACAACCTGGTGCGCTGCGTCTCGATGGAGCCCACCGACGGCTTGGTTCGCGGCGTCGAGGTGACCGACACCGGCGCTTCGATCTCGGTGCCGGTCGGTCACGACGTCAAGGGCCACGTTTTCAACGCGCTCGGGCACTGCCTCGACAAGCCCGGCTACGGCGAAGACTTCGAACACTGGGGCATTCACCGCAAGCCACCGCCCTTCAACGAGCTGGAGCCCCGCACCGAGATGCTGGAGACCGGCCTCAAGGTCGTCGACCTGCTCACGCCGTACGTGCGTGGTGGCAAGATCGCCCTGTTCGGTGGTGCCGGGGTGGGCAAGACGGTGCTCATCCAGGAGATGATCAACCGTATCGCCCGCAACTTCGGTGGCACCTCGGTGTTCGCCGGCGTCGGTGAGCGGACCCGTGAGGGCAACGACCTGTGGGTCGAGCTCGCCGATGCCAACGTCCTCAAGGACACCGCCCTGGTGTTCGGCCAGATGGACGAGCCGCCGGGCACCCGTATGCGGGTGGCACTGTCGGCGTTGACCATGGCCGAGTGGTTCCGCGACGAGGCGGGCCAGGACGTGTTGTTGTTCATCGACAACATCTTCCGGTTCACCCAAGCCGGCTCGGAGGTGTCCACGCTACTGGGCCGGATGCCTTCGGCGGTGGGGTACCAGCCCACGCTGGCCGACGAGATGGGTGAACTGCAGGAGCGCATCACCTCGACCCGCGGCCGGTCCATCACCTCGATGCAGGCGGTCTACGTGCCCGCCGACGACTACACCGACCCGGCGCCGGCAACGACGTTCGCCCACCTGGACGCCACCACCGAGCTTTCTCGGGCGGTGTTCTCCAAGGGGATCTTCCCGGCGGTGGACCCGCTGGCGTCGAGCTCTACGATCCTCGACCCTGGTGTTGTGGGCGAGGAGCACTACCGGGTGGCGCAGGAGGTCATCCGGATTCTGCAACGCTACAAGGACCTTCAGGACATCATCGCGATCCTGGGCATCGATGAGCTGTCCGAGGAGGACAAGCAGCTGGTGGGCCGGGCACGGCGTATCGAGCGGTTCTTGAGCCAGAACATGATGGCGGCCGAGCAGTTCACCGGCCAACCGGGTTCCACGGTGCCCCTCAAGGAGACCATCGACTCCTTCGACCGGCTGACCAAGGGCGAGTTCGACCACTTGCCCGAGCAGGCGTTCTTCCTCATCGGCGGCCTCGACGACCTGGCCAAGAAGGCCGCGACCCTGGGCGTCAAGCTGTGATGCGGATTCTCTGGTGGCGAAAGGGGGTGGGTGATGGCCGAACTTGACGTTGACATCGTCGCCGTCGACCGCAAGGTCTGGTCGGGCAAGGCGACGTTCATCTTCACTCGGACCACCGTCGGTGAGATCGGCATCCTCCCTCGGCACATCCCGTTGGTCGCTGAACTGGTCGACGATGCAATGGTGCGGGTGGTCCGGGCCGACGAGGACGACCTGCGACTGGCCGTGCACGGTGGGTTCCTGTCGGTGACCGAGGAGGGCGTCAGCATCCTGGCCGAGTCCGTCGACTTCGCCGCGGAGATCGACGAAGCGACCGCCCGGCACGATGCGCAGGCCACCGACCCGAAGCTGGCCGCACAAGGTCGAGCCAGGTTGCGGGCCCTGGGTTTACTCGACTAGCGGCGGTGGTTCGATGAGCGCGCCCATGATCGGCATGGTCGTGCTCATCGCCGTCTTGGGGGGCGCGGTCCTCGCGCTGAGCTACCGGCTGTGGAAGCTGCGCCAGGGCGGGACGGCAGCGATCATGCGGGACATGCCGGCGGTTGGCGGGCATGGCTGGCGTCACGGCGTAATCCGTTGCCGCGGAAGCGAAGCCGCGTTTTACCGGCTCTCCAGTGTGCGACTGTGGCCAGATCGTCGACTCAGTCGCCGCGGCGTGGAGGTCGTGTCCAGGCGCGCGCCGCGAGGTGATGAATTCGACATCATGACCGACGAGATCGTCGTCTTGGAACTGCGCGACACCGTGCAAGACCGCCGGGTGGGTTTCGAGATCGCGCTCGATCGGGGTGCCCGGACGGCGTTCCTGTCCTGGGTGGAATCTCGCCCGTCATCGCGATCCCGTCGCCGCAGCGGGTAATGCCGGCGCGTCCTACTTCGCGGGACGGTCGGCGCGGTCACCGCCCGGCTGCCAGAGCACGTCGCCGTCGGTGTTGGTCAACCTGCACAAGATGAACATCAGGTCCGAAAGTCGGTTCAGGTACTTGGCCGGCAGTTTGCTTACGCTCGTTGAGTGGGCATCGACCGCCGCCCATGCCGAGCGTTCGGCCCGGCGCACCGCGGTCCGAGCGACGTGCAGCAGCGCCGACAGTGCCGAACCACCCGGCAGCACAAAGGAATTCAGCGGCGACAGGTCCTCGTTGTACCGGTCGCACCAGGTCTCCAGCCGGTCGATGTAGTCCTGGGTGACGCGCAGTGGCGGGTGCTTAGGGTTGTCGATGACCGGGGTGGCCAGATCCGCGCCCGCGTCGAATAGATCGTTCTGGATCTGCAGCAGTGTGGCGGTGATCGGCTCGTTGGGTCTGCCAAGCGCGACCGCGACACCGATCGCGGCATTGGCCTCCTCGCAGTCCGCGTACGCCACTAGGCGGGCTTCGTTCTTCGAGACTCGCGAAAAATCGCTCAGTCCGGTGGTCCCGTCGTCGCCCGTCCGGGTGTAGACCCGCGTGATGTGCACTCCCATAATGCGAACCGTACCGGTCGGTCGCACGGTCGCTGCCAACGACCGCGCGTGAACTCCGCCTCGGCAGGGTTTATTCGGGAATGCGGGGGCGGCGTCACTACACTGACCCGGGTGAGCGAGCGTTTCGTGGTGACCGGCGGCACCCGTTTGTCGGGCGAAGTCGCGGTCGGCGGCGCGAAGAACAGCGTCCTCAAGCTGATGGCAGCGACGCTGCTGGCCGAGGGTACGAGCACCATAACCAACTGCCCGGACATTCTCGACGTGCCGTTGATGGCCGAGGTGCTGCGCGGGCTGGGTGCGATAGTCGAACTCGACGGCACCACGGTGCGGATCAACTCCCCGAGCGAACCCAAATGCGACGCCGACTTCGCAGCGGTACGCCAGTTCCGGGCCTCGGTCTGCGTATTGGGCCCACTCGTCGGGCGGTGCCTGCGGGCCAGAGTCGCGCTGCCGGGCGGTGACGCCATCGGCTCGCGGCCGCTCGACATGCACCAGGCGGGACTGCGTCAGCTGGGTGCCACCTGCAACATCGAGCACGGTTGCGTCGTCGCCCATGCGGACGTACTGCGGGGCGCGGAAATTCAGCTGGAGTTCCCCTCGGTAGGAGCCACCGAGAACATCCTCATGGCGGCCGTGCTGGCTGAAGGCGTTACCACCATCCACAACGCGGCCCGCGAACCCGACGTCGTCGACCTGTGCACGATGTTGAACCAGATGGGTGCGCGCGTCGAGGGAGCGGGTTCAGCGACGCTGACGATCAGCGGTGTCACCCGCTTGCACCCGACCGAGCACGAGGTGATCGGCGATCGCATCGTGGCAGCCACTTGGGCGATCGCCGCGGTAATGACCCGTGGCGACATTTCGGTGACCGGTGTTGACCCCGCGCACCTGCAGTTGGTGCTGCACAAGCTGCACGATGCGGGTGCCACCGTCACCCAGACCGCCGACGGTTTCCGGGTGGCCCAGTACGAACGCCCCAAAGCGGTCAACGTCGCGACCCTGCCGTTTCCCGGGTTTCCCACCGACCTCCAGCCGATGGCGATCGGAATGGCAGCGATTGCCGACGGTACGTCGATGATCACCGAGAACGTCTTCGAGGCCAGGTTCCGGTTCGTCGAGGAGATGATCCGCCTCGGCGCGGACGCCCGCACGGATGGACATCACGCGGTGGTCCGGGGCCGACCACAGCTGTCGAGCGCCCCGGTCTGGGCATCGGACATCCGAGCGGGCGCCGGCCTGGTGCTGGCCGGGCTGGTTGCAGACGGAGACACTGAGGTCCACGACGTTTTCCACATCGATCGGGGCTACCCCTTGTTCGTGGAGAACCTGGCTGCGCTCGGCGCCAAGATCGAACGGGTACTATAGGGAACAGGTCAGCGAGCCGGAGACGGAACGCTGAGCGGTCTGGTTACCGACCGGCAACTCCGATGACTAGCGATTTGACCGGCTCCCTAATACGGAGTATAGTCAAGGGGTTGCCCAAGATCCGGGCGTGTTGTTTGAGAACTCAATAGTGTGTTTGGTGGTTTTTGTTTGTTGTTGTTTTTGCCATGCTCTTTCCTCCGTGTTGGGGTGTGGTGTTTTTGATGTCAGTTTTTGACTGATGTGTTTGGAAT
>JBDTKT010000020.1:0-10763 GCA_039935195.1 Mycobacterium sp. | reverse complement strand
CACGGGCAGTTTGTATTTCGAGAGCGAGCCGCGAACGTGCTCGTCGATCCGGTCGGCCGTGACATCCTCGCCGGAGTTCAGCGACACGAAAAGCACCGGTTCTTCGCCGTACAGCGGGTTCGCCCGGCCGACGACAGCGGCCTCGGCGACCCCGGGCAGTTGGTAGACGACGGTCTCAATCTCCTTGGGGTAGATGTTCTCGCCGCCGCGGATGATCATGTCCTTGGCCCGGTCGACCAGTACGAGGTAGCCGTCCTCGTCGAGGCGGCCCACGTCGCCGGTGTGCAGCCAGCCGTCGACAATCGTCGTCGCCGTCTCCTCCGGACGGTTCAGGTAGCCGCGCATCACGTTCGGGCCACCCACCAGCACCTCGCCGACCTCACCGTCGGAAACGTCCTCGCCGTTCGCGCCGACGATCCGAATCTGCTGTCCGGGTAGGGGAAGTCCGACAGTGCCGACCTTGCGCACACCGTCGACCGGGTTGCCGGTGCTGGCGCACGTTCCCTCAGACAAGCCGTAACCCTCAACCAACGGGATGCGGTAGCGGGACTCGAACTTCTCCAGTAACTCGACGCTGGCCGGTGCCGCGCCACAGACCGCGAAACGGATCGAGGACGTGTCCGGGCACACCTCGACGGGCAGATCCGACAACATGGTGTAGATCGTCGGCACCGCCGAGAAATAAGTGGCGCGACTCTGCTCGACCCGGTCGAAGAACGTCTTCGGACTGAACCGCCCGGCGATGACCGTGCTGCCCCCGGCGATCAGCGGGGAAAGCACACTGACGACGATGCCGTTGACGTGGAACAACGGCAGGATCAGCAGGCAACGATCGGCGCTGGTAATGGTGAACGCTTCGATCACCATGCGGCACATGGCATTGAGGTTGGCGTGGTCGAGCATCACGCCCTTGGGGCGGCCGGTGGTGCCGCTGGTGTAGATCAACAGCGCGAGGGCGTCGGCGTTCTGCTCGGTAGGCCCGGCATCGGCGCTCGATTCGCCGGCGGTGAGTTCGCGGGTGGTCAGCACGACCGGCACTGGAGCCGAGTCGAGCGGTTCCTCGACGATCAGCACCGCCGCGGCGGCGTCGCCGAGTTGATAGGCGACCTCCGCGGCAACCAGCGACGGGTTGATCGGCGTGACGGTGGCACCTAACCGCCACGCGGCGAACAGGGTCACGACGAATTCGGCGGTGTTCGGCAGCATGACCGCCACCACGTCCCCGGCCGACACCCCGTGCGCCCGCAGCGTCGCCGCGGTGCGCTGCACCGCCGCGAGGAATTCGGTGTTGGTCAAGTCAGTGCGATCGTCGGCAACCGCCGGGGCGTCCGGGGATTGTGCGGCGCGAAGATCGGGCAGTGCCCAGAGATTCATGGCTGTGCTCCTGGCGGCGCGCGGTGTCGTAATAGGCATGACCAACGTAAGGCCCCGGTGGCCGCCCGCGCATCATTGCGGAAAAATAGAGTTCAACCTCGCCGTTGTAGCCGGAATACAACAAGCCCGTCAAATTGACCGTCGCAGCCTGTGCGTAAGAACTATCGTTTGTTCATGTCGGAGCTCAGCCGTGCGGAAGATGCCGCTGTCACCGCATCAGCCGCGTTGATCATCGGCCGACTGGACAACCGGCTCGGCGAGGTGACGCGCTCAATGCAGCAATTAATGGTGTCCGAAATTTCCGAGCTTCGCGGAGACGCGCAACTGGTGGAACTGCTCCGCGACAGCGTCGGGGGGAACGTCGGCACCATCTTCTCGGCGATCCAGCACGATATCCCGATCGAGAGCGTCGAGGCGCCTACGGCAGCGCTGGAATACGCGCGCCGCCTGGCCCAGCGCGGAGTCTCCGTGAACGCACTGGTGCGCGCCTACCGACTTGGTCAGCAGGCCCTGCTGAACATCGTGTTCGACGAAATCGGGGCCGCCGGACTGGGTCCACAACGCAGCCTCGACGTCTTCAAGCAGATGACCGCCACCACCTTCAAGTACATCGACTGGATCTCGCAGGAGGTTGTCGCGGTCTACCAAAGCGAACGCGACCGCTGGCTGGAGAACCGGAACAGCACGCGCGCGTTGCAGGTTCGCGAACTGCTCGACGCGGACACGACAGACGCCGACGCGGTGACCACCGCGATCGGATACCCCCTGCGACGGTTGCATCTAGCCCTTGTCGTCTGGGATCCCGATGCCGACCACGGCGACGAACTGGTCCGCATGGAACAGTTCGTCCGGGGACTCTCCGAATCTATCGGGAGTCAGGACCAACCGCTGTTCGTCGCCGCGGACCGACTGACCGGATGGTGCTGGATTCCGCTGAAGGCCGACGCTGCAGCCGACGCGGTGGCACGCGCCCGCGCCTTCGCCCAGACGTGCAAGGACGCGCCGCTGATCGCGCTGGGCGATCCGTTGCCCGGTATCGACGGCTTCCGGCGTTCGCATCGCCAGGCGCTGGGCGCACGCGCGGTTGCCATGGCGGCCGGGCCGCAGGCACGACGGGTCGTCGCCAACAGCGATTACGGCCTGTCCGCAGCGGCGCTGCTGAGCGATAATATCGACGCGGCGCAGGTCTGGGTCGGCGAGGTGCTGGGTCCGCTTGCTAGCGCCACCGAAAGCGACAAACGCCTACGCGAGACGCTGCAAATCTTCCTGCACGCCCGCTCAAGCTACAAAGCCGCCGCCAAGGAACTCAACCTGCATTTCAACTCCGTGAGATATCGCGTACAACGGGCCGAAGAACGTCGTGGCCGACCGATCACCAGCGACCGACTCGACGTCGAAATTGCGTTACTGCTGTGTCACTGGTTCGACGGCGTAGTACTGCACTGATCTGTCGGGTCGGACTGCTCGACGCCATCGGCCTGCCGGTCGCGGCCGAGGTCGGACTGGGTTCACTGGCAGCCGGCTTCGAATTGGCGGTCATCGTGAATGCGGCCCAGGAGATTTCGACCGATTCCCAAAGCCTCATCTCGTCCTGATAGGGCTCTCCGGCGGGGCATACCCGCTGTTACTCACCTGCGGCGGTTGACCGGCTCAACACCCGCAGGTACCGGTGTACCTTGTGCCGGTGACGGTCGTCGAACCCTCGCTGGCCTGGCTGCTGGCGCCACTTACGGTGGAAACCTTCCTCGACGACGTCTTCGCGGGCGGACACCACCACATCAAGCGGGGCCGCCCGGACTATTTCGCCCCACTGCTGCGCGGGTCGACGGCCCTTGATGAACTGTTGGGGCACCTGCAACCCGAGTCGTCGGCGGTGCATGCGGTGCGCGGAGACCAGTACCGGGATTTCGAGGCGTACCGGCTCGCCGACGACACCCTCGACATCGCGGGCGTCCGCAAAGACCTGGCCGAGGGCTACACGATCATTCTGGAGCACCTCGAACGCTACGTTCGGGCCATCACCGGGCTATCCCACACCATCGAAATCGAGTTGGATTTCGCAACCCAGGTCAACGCCTACGTCACCCCGCCGGAGTCGGCGGGTTTCCTGCCCCACTACGACCACCATGACGTAATGATCCTGCAAATCGAGGGGTCCAAGACCTGGCACCTCTACGGAGACACCGCGGTGGCGCCGCTCGACATGCAGCGCCGGAAAGAGGTCGTCGAGGTCTTCGGCGCCGACCTGCCGGAACCGACCGACCTGGTGCTACAGGCCGGGGACACCCTGTACCTGCCCCGCGGCCAGGTCCATGCCGCCGAAACCGGACCCGAGCCGTCCATTCACTTGACGGTCGGGATTCACGTCCCCTCCGTGCTGACCCTGCTCACCCACATGCTGCAACTGCTCAGCTTCAAAGACGACCGCATCCACACCCGCCTACCGGCACGCCACCTGGGCGACGCCGGCATTCGCGAAAGTCTCCGCGGGATCGTGGGCGATGCCCTCGATATTCTCTCGGACCCCGATGTCATCGCCGGGGGCCTCGACGCATTCGAGGACCTATTGGTCCGGCGGGGCCGCTGCCCACCGGTAGGGCAGGTCTCCAATGCCGTCGACGTCGGGGTCGAGACGGTGGTGGTGAAGCATCGGCCGCTGTACTCGCGGGTGATCAACGCCGAAGACCGGGTCGCCCTGCAGTTCGCTCAACTACTGATCAGCGCCGGCTCCGACCACGAATCAGCGATGCGGTTCCTGTCGCGGCGCAGTGAACCGTTCCGGGTCGGTGATCTGCCCGGCCTGACCGCCAATCAGCAGGTGGAACTGGCCCGGTCGCTGCTCACAAGCGGTTTTCTGGCTCGCCTGCCCGCCGGCTGACCGCTCGGCGTCGACAGCTGGCCTTGATTGTCACAAATACGGTGATTATGACTTGATATATCCGTATTCCAAGGAAACATCCAGGTAATGAACTAGATTTGAGGATGTAGGCTTCGTAGGTTCAGGCACGCGGGAGAGGGGCAATGACGGAGCCAATCTGGATGGCCTCGCCGCCGGAGGTCTACTCAACGCTGCTGAGCAGCGGTCCCGGGATTGGCCCACTGCTAGCCGCGGCCGGCATGTGGGCCTCGCTGAGCACCGAATACGCCTCGGTAGCCGAGGAACTCAGCACGATACTTGCGGCGGTGCAGGGCAGTGCGTGGCAGGGCCCCAGTGCGGAGTCCTACGTGGCCGCTAACGTGCCCTACCTGGCGTGGCTGATGCAGGCCAGCGCTAACACCGCCGTGGCGGCGGCCCAGCAGGAGACCGCGGCCGGCGCCTACACGACGGCGTTGGCGACCATGCCCACCCTGGTCGAGTTGGCCGCCAACCACGCCATCCACACGGTGTTGGTGGCGACGAACTTCTTCGGGGTTAACACGATCCCGATTGCGCTCAACGAGACCGACTACGTGCGGATGTGGGTTCAGGCGGCCACCACCATGTCCGCCTACCAGACGGTGGCCAGCGCCGCGGTGGCGGCGGCGCCGCAAACCACCGGTGCGCCACAGATTCTCGCGGTCGCCGCAGCCGCTCCCCCCCAGCATCAGCACCGCCACGTGAAGGAAGACGGCTCGCCGCCGACCCAGGACAGCGACAGCGTGACGAATCCGAAGTGGTGGGAGACCCGAATCGACCAGGCTTCCACCGCGATTCAGAACGATCTGGCTTCACCGAATCCGGTGACGTCACTGTTGAGCGACGGGGTGTTGCAGGCCCTGGTCCCGCACTATGCGGGTGAGGCGATCATCGGGCTGACCCCGTCGATTACGACGCTGAGTCAAGCCATGTACAGCCTGGTTCCCGGGCTCACGTCGCTGAGCGCCACCGCGGGACTGGCCGGCCTGGGTGGACTGTCACAACTGGCTCCCGCCCCGGTAGCCGTCCCCGCCGCACCGGCACCGATCACCACAGCGCCCGTCAGCGGAATGGCGCCGCCACCGGTTGCGGCCGCCGCGACGGTGACGGCAGCTCCGCCGGCACCGCCGGCCACGGTGCTTCCGAGCACCGTCGCCGTCGCTGCACCACCACCACCACCCCCGCTGACCGGCGTGGAGGGGCTCGGCTATCCGTATCTGGTCGCCGGTCCCAGGACCGGGTCGGGTGCATCGATGAGAACCCGTTCCGAGGTGACGGCTGCGGAGCCCGCTGCCGCGGTCGGCACCGCAGCCGCCGCTGCGCGCGAGGAACAGCACCGGCACCGGCAGCGGCGGCGCCGGACCGGATTGGTCGATCCCGGTTACCGCTTCGAATACCTGGAGTCCAACACGAACGCGGCATCCGGCGGGCCGAAACGTGAGTCCGTCGCGGCGGCGGTTTCCCGAGCGGCTTCCTCAGATCGCGGGGCCGGGGTGCTGGGGTTCGCCAGCACGTCCGGTGCGCGGCCGGGGGTCGAGGCGGCGGGGCTGACCATGCTTGCCGACGACGCGATCAATGCTCGGCCAATCGTCCCGATGGTGCCGCACACCTGGCAGCCCGAAGACGGCACCAGGCACCTGACCGCCGAAGGCGAACTAAGCTAGCCGACTTTACTGGCCGGGCAGACCGGTGCCCGCTGGCCCGGTGCTGCCAGTGTTGCCCGCAGGTGTGCCGGCCCCGCCGGCCCCACCCGTGCCGCCGCCCAGCGGGCCACCGGTGCCGCCGTCTCCACCGTCGCCGCCGGGGCCGGTGGCTCCTCCGTCGGCGCTCCCGGTCAGCCCGGCGCCGGCGTCACCACCGGCACCGCCGACTCCGCCTTTACCCCCGACGTTGCCGATCCCGCCGCCTCCACCGGCACCGCCCGCCCCGCCGGTACCACCGGCGGGATCGTCGGGCGTTCCGTGGCCACCGGCGCCGCCGATACCACCGGCACCGCCGTTGCGGCCCCAGCCGGTGTCGGGGTGACCGATCATGCCGTTGCCACCGCCACCGCCGTTGCCACCGGCACCGGCGGTCGCCACGTTCGATCCCGCCGCACCGCCGTTGCCGCCGAGACCGCCGTCGCCGCCGCGGCTCACGTTCCCGACAACACCCCCGGGGCCGGCGTGGCCACCGTTACCGCCGACGCCGCCATTGCCGAGTGAGCTGCCGGCCAGACCGTCGCCCCCGTTGCCGCCATTGCCCCCGATACCGCCGGCCCCGCCGTTGGCGAACAGTTTTCCGTCGCCGCCCATCACGTTAAGGCCGCCGGCGCCACCGACGCCGCCAACGCCAGCATCGCCACCGGCACCGCCGCTGGGACGGTCAACGGTCCCGGCGCCGCCGCTGCCCCCATAACCGCCCTGACCGCCTCCACTGGCGAGTCCCCCGATAACGGTCCCGGCGTTACCACCGTTTCCACCGACCCCGCCGGCGAAGCCGGGGGCCGCGTTGCCACCGTCACCGCCCCAGCCGCCTGCACCGCTGCCGCCGAAGAAGGATTGGGCGTCGCCGCCGTTGGCGCCGTCGCCAGCCGCCAGACCGGGGCCGTCGACACCGTTCGCACCGTCGCCGCCATCACCGCCGTCGCCACCGTTGCCCATCAGCGTGCCGCCGAGACCGCCCAGGCCGCCGTGGGCGCCGGGGCTGCCCTCGCCACCCAAGCCACCGTTGCCGATCAGGCCGGCATCGCCGCCGGCGCCGCCATTGAAGCCCGGCTGACTCAGATCGAAGGCATTGAAGCCGGCACCGCCATCGCCGAACAGCCAGCCGCCCACCCCCCCGTTGGGATCTTCAAGTGTGCCGGCGACGCCGTTGCAAATCAGCCCGCACGCACCGTCGACGGCAAACGCGGAGTTCATGATCGGGTCCATCGCCTGGCCCAACGGGCTGCCGATCCACTGCTCGCCGAGGTCATGGATGGAGGCGTAGACCTCTGCCTGGAACGCGCCCGCAAAGACGACCTCGGCCGCCGAAATGTAGGTGTAGAGCGAGTTCACTATCAGCGCGGGATCCACCGAATCCATGGCTGTTCCCGCCATGGTGGCGTCGGCGATGCCGGCGGTCGGATCGCTCAGCGCATCGAACCCAGTGACGGCACCGGTCAGTGAATCGAACGGGATCAGATCATCGATGTCGGCGCGGGCCGGCACCGCGGTGGACAGCGGTGCGATCCCGAGCGCCAGAAACATCCCTACCGACGTCCCGACACCGACGGCACTTCTTCCGCCCCCCTGCCGGTTGCGTGAGCGGCGGTTCTGGGTGGCATATCGGCTACGTGGCACGCCCTGACTTTAACCACCGCTGTGTCATGCCACAAGCGCGGCATCAATCGTGATTCATTGACGCATCTGCGGGTTTAATCGAATATATTCTGCGCACACACGCACTATCGAACGGGTTCACCGCGACCCCGGTCACAGTCCCACCCGCGCTACCATGCGCGCGTGCGAATGTTGATCACCGCCCTGCGTGATCTGCAATGGCGTCTACGGCGTTTCATCGTCGCGGCCATCGGCACCGCGATGGTGTTCGCACTGACCCTGATCCTCACCGGGCTGACCCACGGCTTCCGGGTCGAGGCCGAGCACGTGGTCGACTCGCTGGGCATCGACACCTACCTGATCGAAACAGGTGCGGTGGGCCCATTCATGGGCTCGTCGCGATTCGCCGAGGATGAGGCGGGGGCCGTCGCCCGGCTTGCCGGTGTCGAGGCTGCGATCCCGGTGGTCTACGGCAACACCATCGCGCAGGACGGCGAGTCGCCGCAGAACGTGAACGTCTACGGCGTCCCCGCGTCGACGATGCCGCGACTCGCGTCGGGGCGCGCACCGTCGAAACCCGATGAGATCGCCGTGTCGACCACCCTGAAACGCTCCGTCGGCGATGACGTCGAACTCGCTGCGGTCAAGCTGCGGATCGTCGGACTGGTGGAGAAGTCGACGACGCTGGCGGGCCAGCCCAACGTGTTTCTGACCGTGGTGGGAGCACAGCAGTTGATGTTCTCCGGGCAACCGGTGGTCTCGGCGATCGGCTTACGCGGCACACCCGAGCAGGTGCCGGCAGGCTATCGCATGGTGGATCGCGCCGCGGCGGTCGACGACATGGTCCGCCCGTTGCTCGGTGCGCGGCTGGCCCTGTCCTACATTGCGATCCTGTTGTGGGGGGTCGCGGCGCTGATCGTGGGTTCGCTGATCTACCTGTCGGCACTGGAGCGCACCCGCGACTTCGCGGTGTTCAAAGCGCTCGGTGTCACGACCTCGATGGTGCTGGCCGGGCTTGCGCTGCAGTCGGTGGCGCTCGCGGTGGCCTCGGCGTTCTTCGGCGGCCTGTTGGCGGTGCTGCTCGGTCCGCTGTTCCCGATGCTGGTGGCGGTGACCGCCTCGTCGTTCGCCCTGCTGGTGCTGACCGCGGTGGCAATCGGGCTGCTGGCCAGCCTGGCGGGTCTGCGACACGCGGTGGCGGTGGATCCGGTGCTGGCGTTCGGAGGGCCGTGAACTGTGGGTGACCTGCACGTCAACGACCTTGTCATCGAGTACGCCAGTGGCGGCGGGGGGGCGATCCGACCGGTCAACGGCCTCAACCTGAACATCGCCGCCGGTTCGCTGGTGGTGCTGCTGGGCCCCAGCGGATGCGGGAAGACCACATTGCTGTCCTGCCTGGGCGGCATCCTGAGCCCGACCAGCGGCCGGATCAAGTTCGGGGCCACCGAGGTCACCGCGCTGAATCGCCGCGAGCTCACGCAATATCGGCGCCGTACCGTGGGCATCGTCTTTCAGGCGTTCAACCTGGTTCCGAGCCTGACCGCACTGGAGAACGTGATGGTGCCGATGTGGGCGGCCGGGTGGACACACTGGTCGGCGCAAGAACGCGCTCGCGAACTGCTGACCAGCGTCGGCTTGCATGACCGCACCACCCACCGGCCCGGGCAGCTCAGCGGCGGCCAGCAGCAACGCGTGGCGGTGGCGCGGGCACTGGCGCTGGACCCACCGCTGATCCTGGCCGACGAGCCCACCGCACAGCTGGACTTCGTCCGGGCCGAAGAGGTGCTGCGGCTCCTGCGGTCGATGGCGGCCGGAGACCGGATGGTGGTGGTCGCCACGCACGACGCGCGGGTACTGCCGCTGGCAGACCTGGTGATCCAGCTTGCGCCGTCTTTCGCCCCCGGCCGCCAGCCGCAGGAAGCCGTCCGGGTGACGCCCGGCACCGTACTGCTGGAGCAGGGCAGCATCGAGGACATGATCTACATCGTCACCCAAGGGGAACTGGACATCGTGCCCGAGACCTCGGCAGGCCCGGGTGAGGGACTGCTCAAGATCGGTACGCCCGGCGATTACACCGGCCGACTCGGTCCGTTTCTGCGTATTCCCCGCTCTGCAACGGTGCGCCCCCGCACCGACGCAACCGTGGTCAGCTACACCGTGGCGGCGTTCCGCCAGCAGTTCGGGCAGCTGCCAAGCCCCATCGCGCCGAACACCACCGGCTCGCCGTAGCACGGTTCACTGTCCCAGCAGGCGCAGTTTCTGCTCGTTGTACTCGTCGCGAGTGATCAGTCCCCGGTCGCGAAGTTCGGCGAATTCGCGTATCTCAGCGGCGATCCCGGTCACCGGATTCTCCGGTGGCTCCTGCGCTGGCTCCACCAGGCGCTGGCCGGGAGGTGCCGTCACCGCGGCGCCCTGGCGGTCACGGCTGACCGATCCGGCGAGGGCGCTGCCGCCCATCCCCGCCATCGCCATCTGACTGAATGCGGTTCCCGCGGCACCGATCGACGCCGCAGGCGCGGCACCGCCGGCGGGACCGGCGAGGGGCGCCGCGTAGGAGAGCGTGCGGATCTCCGGAGCAGCCTCAGCCCAGCTGATCGGAACCGAGAGATTACCGGCCGATACCGCCTCGCCCATCGCCGCCGACATCGATGCCGAGGGGATACCTGACACGAACCCCTCCGGCCGGGAGGGGGTCAATGGCGAAAAGAGGTCGATGGCGGCCAGGATGTCGTTCTGCACGCCGTACAGCTGGTTCTGCTCCTTGAGGATTTCCCGGGTGCTCTGGTCAGCTGACGACGCGGCCGCGCCGGCCAGTATCAGCCCGATCGTCGACACGGCGCTGACTCCCCCGAGGTCTGCGAGGCTCGGCAACGCCACTACATCGTCGATGGGCGCCGCCACCGCCGCGGCCGTGGGCACCGCCTGCATCGACACGTTGGATGTCGCCGGTGTCAACTGGGACAGCGCCGTCTGGACGCCCGATCCGACCAAATTGCCGGCGTTGTGGGTGTTGGCAGCGGCTTGGGTGGCCTGGCCGGCCGGGTCGGCGGTTCGCGGCGGCGGGGTGAACGGCGTCAGCTGCGCGGCCGGCGCCGACGATGCCGCGTAGCCGTACATCGCGGTCGCATCCTGCGCCCACATTTGGCTGTAGTGAGCCTCGGCGGCCGCGATCGCCGAGGCGTTCTGCCCCA
>JBDTKT010000019.1:0-24790 GCA_039935195.1 Mycobacterium sp. | reverse complement strand
CCGGCCTCGATCAGGTAGGCCGTGGTGGTCTTCCCGGATGTTCCGGTGATCCCGATGACCGTGACCCGTTCGCACGGATGACCGTAGACGGTGGCGGCCAGTTCACCGAGCACGTCACGCGGGGCGGGATGCACCAGTACCGGGATCGGGCTGCCGGCGGGGAAGTCGTCATCGATCTGCGCTCGCCCCGCGGCGTCGGTGAGCACCGCTACCGCACCGTGCCGGATCGCCTCGCCCGCATACCGGGCACCGTGGGTCGCCGAGCCGGGCAATGCGGCGAACAGGTCACCGGGCAAGCAGTCCTGCGCGCGCAGCGTCACCCCGGTGATCCGCACGTCGGCCCCGGCCCCGGCCCCGGGCCGGGCCGGGCCGCTCGCGGACGGCGCGGCGGCCTGGGTCGCCAGCTTCGACAACCCCACACCCGATCCGGTGTGCGGGCGCAGTTCCGTCGACACCCGTCACCACCTCCATCCGCCTGGGTCGGGTTAGGCGAACCGGCCCTGAGACTACCCAGCCCCGTGACGATACGGGCGGAACACGAGCCGGTTCGCCGGCGGAGGGGTTTGTTGTCGCCGCTACATCACCTGCAGCGTCATCCGCGTTTCGGGATCCGGCGACAACGGGACGTTCCCGCGCTGCAACAGCCAACCGGCGATGTTGTGGAACAGCGGGGCTGCCGAGGTCCCCGGCGAGCCGTCGGCGGCCCGGTGCGGGTTGTTCATCATCAATCCGACGACGTAGCGCGGATTGTCCGCGGGTGCCAGGCCGGCGAAGGTAATCCAGTAGACATCGTCGTAGTAACACCCGCAGCCTGGGTTGATCTGTTGTGCGGTGCCGGTTTTCCCGGCGATCTGGTATCCGTCGACCGCCGCTGCGGGCGCAGTGCCCTGCTGGTACCCCATCGGGTCCCGCTGCACCACAGCGCGCAGCATGTTGCGGACGGTCCGGGCGGTCGGCGGGGAGACCACCTCAACTCCCTCCGGCCGCGGTTCCTCGGTGCGACTGCCGTCCGGCGCGACGGTCGCCTTGATGATGCGCGGCGGTATCCGCATGCCGTCGTTGGCGATGGCCTGGTACATCGCTGTCATCTGCAACAGGGTCATCGAAAGGCCCTGGCCGATGGGCAGGTTGGCGAACGTACTGCCGGACCACTGGTCGATCGGCGGCACCAAGCCCGCACTCTCGCCGGGCAGTCCGACACCGGTGCGGTGGCCGAGCCCGAATTTCTCCA
This sequence comes from Mycobacterium sp., assembly GCA_039935195.1. Lineage (GTDB taxonomy): Bacteria > Actinomycetota > Actinomycetes > Mycobacteriales > Mycobacteriaceae > Mycobacterium. The sequence continues at coordinate 23,559 of JBDTKT010000019.1, read as the reverse complement.
GCATGTCGAACCAGCGCTCCGGACCCACCCGCTGCGCCAGCATCAGGGTTCCCACGTTGGAGGACTTACCGAACACCCCCGTGGTGGTGTACGGCATCACGCCGTGCACCCAGGCGTCATGCACGGTGACGTCAGCTATATCGATCGAGCCGGGCACCGCAAGCACCTCGTCGGGGTTGCTCAGCCCATACTCGATGGCCGATGCGGCGGTGATGATCTTGTTCACCGATCCCGGCTCGAACGGCGACGACACCGCCGGGTTGCCCAACTGCCTGTCGTCCTGACGGCCGATGTCCTGGGATGGATCGAACGTGTTGTCGGTGGCCATGGCCAGCACCTCGCCGGTCTTGGAGTCGAGCACCACCGCCGAGACGTCGTGGGCCCCGGAGGCGTTCTTGGCCTGTTGCACCTGCTGTTGGACGTAGAACTGGATGTCGTTGTCCAGGGTCAGCTGGATCGTCGCACCGTTGACCGCCCGGTGGCGATTGCGGTAGCTGCCCGGGATCACCACGCCGTCGGAGCCGCGGTCATAGGTGAGAGAACCGTCGGTTCCGGCCAGCAGCGCATCCATCGAGTCCTCCAGGCCCAGCAGTCCGTGCCCGTCCCAGTCGATCCCCCCGATGATGTTCGCCGCCAGCGATCCGCCCGGGTACTGGCGCAGATCTTGGCGCTCACTGCCGACTTCGGGAAACTTCTTGCTGATCGCCTCCGCGATGGCCGGGTCGACGGCACGGGCGAGGTAGACGAATGTCTCGTCGCTGCTCAGTTTCTTCAGCACCGTCGCCGTATCCGGCTTGTTGCCGAGTCGAGCGGCGACCTCCTTGGCTATTTCCTGGAGTCGTCGCTGTGGATCGGGCGCCCCCGGGGTGTCCTTTTTGGCTTCCTTGAGTTGCCGGCTGATCTTGGCCGGCTGGAAGGTCAGCGCTCGCGCTTCGATGGTGAAGGCCAGCTTGTCACCGTTGCGGTCGATGATGGTGCCGCGCATGGCCTGTTCGATATCGGTGACCTTGAGTTGGCCGGCCGCTTCGGCCCGCAACCCGGACGCCTGCGGAACCTGCAGGTAGAACAACTGGGCCGCCGCCAGCAGCAGCACCATCAGGATGATCACATTGCCGGTCCGGTGCCGAAATACAAACGAGGTGTTGCGCGCGTCGAGTTCGGTCGCCACTCGGGTGCGCCGCTCCCGCGTCGAGCGGCCCGCGGGCGCAATGTTCCGGCCACCAGCCTTGCGCACTTTGCCGGTCTTGACCGGCTTGGCGCTCCGCTGCGCCGGACGCGAGCCGCGTCGGCCCGACCGGTCGGCGTGTTTCATCGCGTGCCTTCCGGGACGACCGGAGTCGCCGGCGGCGCGAGCGGCGCCGCCACCACGGGCGGCACGGCGAACTGGTCAATGCTCGCCGGGGGCGGACCGGGCGACGCCGGGGGCGGACCGGGCGGCACCGGGGGCGGACCGGACGGTACCGGGGCCGGTTCGGCCAGTGGCGCACCCGACGGACCGGACGGACCCGACGGACCCGGACCTGTCGGACCGGCCGCGGGGAGATGCTGGGCGCCCAGCGTCATGCCCCCGTCGGGGGTGCGCAGCAGCACCTCCGGCCCCAGCCGCGGAGCACCGGGGACACCCGGCACCGCCTGGTCGGCCGGCGGCACCCGAACCGGCACCTCGACCGGCGGTGCCGCAGGCGGACCGGACTGCTCATCCGGCAATTTGGTGTTCAACGGCGGCGGCGGCACGCCCTCCGCCGGCTTCGGACTCCCGACGACGACCCAGTTGCCGGCCGGGTCCTGAATCAGGTGGGCGGTATCTCTGGTGGGGATCATGCCCAGGTTTCGCGCCGCTTCGGCCAGCGCCGGCGCGGACTGTGCGGTGAGCACATCACGTTCGAGCGCCTCCTTCTGCTGCAGCAGCACCCTGTTCTCTTCCCGGATGCCGCCCAGTTGGTAGGACCCCTCGGCGGAATCGGTGGACAGCCACAGCGTGATCCCCAGCCCGACACCGAGCGAGCCGATCACCAGCACGACGAACGGAACCTTGGCCGCCAAGGTGCGCGGCCGCAAGTCCACCAACGCCAACCGGGCGATCAGCCGATCCCGCAGCGGGACGCGGACAACCTTGGGCGCCTTGGCCTTCCGGGCCTTGGCCCGCGCTTTGGCCTGCTTCGTACTCTTCGGCGGCGTCGGCCGGTCGTCGGGCCGCGAGGATGCGGTGTTCTGCGGCCCCGAACGCGGCCGCGGTTCGCGACCCGGCGCAGGGGCCGTCCCGGGCTGCCGGCGGCCGGGACGGGACGGCGATGCGTCGGCGATCCGGCGGTCGGCCGCCCGGACGGCACCGTTGGGGCCAGGTCGACGGTCACCGCGGCGTGCCGGCGGTTTGCGTTTGGTCGTCATCGGTGGCCCCCTGCCGCTGTGATCTGCCCCGGTCGTAGTCGCTCGACGGCACGCAGTCGGACCGCCGTGGCTCGGGAATTGTGTTCGACCTCGCCCGCTTCGGCTCGCTCGGCCCCCCGTGTCAGCGACGCGAATTTTGCTGCATCACTGGGCAGTTCGACCGGCAGGCCGATCGGGGTCTGCGACGTGGTAACCGCGACAAACAGCTGTTTGACGATGCGGTCCTCCATCGACTGGTAGGCGAGCACCACGATGCGGCCACCGACCGCCAACGCGTCCAACGCGGCCGGGACGGCGCCGCGTAACGAGTCCAGTTCGCCATTGACCGCGATGCGCAAAGCCTGAAACGTCCGCTTCGCCGGATGCCCTCCGGTGCGCCGAGCCGGTATCGGAATCGCCTCGTAGAGCAGGGAAGTCAACTCCCCCGTCGAGGTGAACGGCGTCTGCGCCCGGCGCCGCACGATGCGGGCGGCGATCCGGGATGCGAAACGCTCGTCGCCGTAGCGGCGCAGGATGTCGGCCAACGCGGCCGCGTCGTAGGTGTTGACGATATCGGCGGCGGTCAGCGCGGTCTCCGGGTCCATCCGCATATCCAGCGGAGCGTCGTGGGCGTAGGAGAAACCCCGTTCCACGCGGTCGAGTTGCATCGACGAGACCCCGAGGTCGAACAGCACCCCGTCCACCGGACCGGGCACCGCATCGGCGATCTCGTCGTAGCGGGCCCGCACCAGGGTGACGCGTTCGCCGAACCGCGCCAGCCGGCCGCCGGCGATACCGATCGCTTCGGGGTCACGGTCCAGGCCGATCAGCCGCAAGCCGGGCAGTTCGGTGAGGAAACGCTCGGCGTGCCCGCCTGCGCCCAGGGTGGCATCGACCAGGGTCGCGCCGGACCCGTCGGGGTGTTGGCGGGTCAATGCGGGCGTGAGCAGGTCGACGCAGCGCTCCAGCAGGACCGGGACATGTCCGAAGTCACCTGGGATGTCAGCCACGGCTACCCCTCCGGGTCGGGTCTGGCAGTACTCGCCGGTTGAGCGGAACGCCCTTGCCTCGAGGTCCCTGTCCGACGGCGCGAACCTGGCGTTGGGGAAGTACGTCAGGGTCGGTTCGGGCAGAGGCCACGAGGCACGGGCGGGCGCCTCAGATGATGTCGCTGAGTGCTTCATCGCTGGCCGCGGAGAAGTTCTCTTCATGGGTTTGTTGGTAGTCGTTCCAGGCTTGCGCATCCCAGATCTCCAGGTAGTCGACCGACCCGATCACCACGCACTCCTTGGACAGGTTGGCGTAGCGGCGGTGGTCGACCGACAGGGTGATCCGGCCCTGCGTGTCGGGGTGCTGTTCGTCGGTGGCGGCGGCCAGGTTGCGCAGGAACGCCCGCGCGTCCGGGTTGCTCCGAGAGGCCTTGGCGGCCCGGCGGGCCACCTGCTCGAACTCCGCGCGTGGGTAGACGGCGAGGCTGTGGTCCTGGCTTTTGGTGACCATCAACCCTCCTGCCAGGACGTCGCGGAACTTGGCGGGCAGTGTCAACCGCCCCTTGTCGTCGAGCTTGGGCGTGTAGGTGCCGAGAAACATCACCCCACCTCCCGTCAGGGCCTTACGGAATCCGCTCCGCCCAAACCAACAACTTCAGCCACGATACCCCACTATCACCCACCCTGCACCATTTAAGACGTCAAAAATGGGTGGTGCACCCACTTTCAGGTCCCGGACCTGACCGAAGCCGGCCACTTCATGGCTGAATTATTCGAGAACCCCCAGTTCAGGAGGTGAATTGTTGCAGTGGGGCTTGGTGGGGGGCTCATTGCGGGCCTGGTTGCGGGCTTCGTGGGGAACCGATGAGGACGTGCTGGAGAGGGAAGTCACCCGGCCGTGATCGAGCCGACTACCTACCCGCACACGAAAACAGGGCAGCCGATCGGCTGCCCTGTCATGCCTGACGCGCTGCTAGGTGTCGAAGCGGCGGCGGAACCGGTCCTCCATGCGACTAGTGAAGGAGCTGCCCGCACCCTTGGCACGGCGCGACGGCGTCGCGTTCGGCACCGGAGCGTCGGCCGACCCCTGCCCGGCGGCCAGCCGGGAACCGGTGACCCCGAACAAGGCGCCACCGAACATCACTATGAATCCGAGGACGCTCACCAGCAGAAACGCATGGTTGATCATCCCGAAGAGCGGGATCCCCGCCACGAGCATCACCAAGCCGGCACCGAACAGTGCCATGCCCTGGAGCCGACGCCGGGTGGTGGGTGTGCGTAGCGAACCACCGCGGACGCTGGACGCGAACTTGGGATCTTCAGCGTAGAGGGCAGTCTCAATCTCATCGAGCATGCGCTGTTCATGATCGGAGAGTGGCATTAGTCCCTCCTTGGCGGCGGCCGGTCAGTAGCTGCCCAGCGCGCGTGAACATCGATTGTTGCAGGCAGCTAGCACTGATAATACGAGATTCATCTGCGCTGGACCACAGGCTCCCCAGCCGATTGTAACCGCGCACTGCGCGGGGAAGGCCGCGTCGAAGGACCTGGATGAGCCTGGCCGGGCGAGAACCACCGGCGTTCCGAGCGAGAAACCCGATAATGGCAGTGCAGCGCCGCATCGACGACCGGGAGGAAAACGCAAGTTGGCGACCTTCCTCGTCGACCTCTCGCCACACGAGATGGCGAGCCGTCTCGGTGACGCGTTGCGGGTGTATGTAGCCGCGATGGGCTACCCACCCGGCACCGAGGACCACCGGGCCGCCATGTGGCTGGAACACACCCGCCGCCGCGGTTGGCAGGCGGTGGCCGTCGTCGAGTCCGACGAGGCCGGCAACCCGTTACTCGGGATCGCCTACGGCTATTGCGGAGCACCCGACCACTGGTGGCAGCAACAGGTGACGCTCGGCCTGCGGCGCCAGGGCCACGCCGACCCTGACATCGCCCGACTGATGAACAGCTATTTCGAACTGACCGAACTGCACATCGCGCCGCGGGCGCAGGGCCGCGGCCTGGGCGAGGCGCTGGCCCGACGACTGCTGGCCGGGCGCCCCGAAGCCAACGTGCTGCTCTCCACACCGGAGATCAACGGCGAGGACAACCGCGCCTGGCGACTGTACCGGCGACTGGGCTTCACCGACATCATCCGCGGCCACCACTTCGCCGGTGATCCCCGGGCGTTCGCGGTCCTGGGCCGCCCCCTGCCCCTGGTGGAGCACTCACCCGCTGCGTCCTGAACGGTCCACTGAGCCCGCAATGGCCCGTCCTGAGCACTGCCCGGCATCGGGTCTGGCACGATGACCTCGTGCATGCTCGGCGCCACCTGGCCTCCGCTCGACGGTTCACCACGCACCGCCGCCTACTGGTGCTGGCCGTGCTACTGCTGATTACGGCCCCGATGACCGTCGGATGCGTGCGTATCAAAGCCACGATCACCGTCTCCCCCAACGACCAGGTGTCCGGTCAGATCATCGCGGCGGCTCAACGGCGCAGCGACACCGACACCGGCCCCAAACTCGGCTCCGACCTGCCGTTCAGTCAGAAGGTCGCAATCTCGAGCTACAACCGTGACGGCTACGTCGGGTCCCAGGCGGTGTTCTCTGATTTGACCTTCGCCGAACTGCCGCAACTGGCGGAGATGAACCGCGACGCGGCCGGCGTGAACCTGTCGCTGCGCCGGGCCGGCAACGTGGTGATCCTGGAGGGCCGGGTAGACCTGACCTCACTCAACGACCCAGAGGCCGACGTTGAGCTGACCGTCGCCTTCCCCGGCGAGGTGACCTCCACCAACGGCGAACGAATCAGCGACGACACGGTCACGTGGCGGCTCAAGCCGGGCGTGGTGAGCACCATGACCGCCCAGGCGCACTACACCGATCCCAGCACCCACTCGTTCAACAACGCGGCGCTGCGGATTGTCCTCACGACACTCGCTATCGCCGGACTGGTGGCGCTGATCGCCTGGCTGGGCCGGGACCAAACGCCCCGATTCAGCACCGAGCAAAATTAGGGCTTGTCCGGCGACCAGTAATCCACCATCTCCGCGAAGGTTTGGAAAGCCGCCGCGGAGACGCCGTAGGTCGCCTCGAGGTGAACACTGAGCGGGAAGCCGAGGTCGGCCACCCCGTCGATCACACGCTTGTACAGATCGACCGTCAGCGTGCGCCGCCGAGCCGGTTCGCTGGCGGCCAGCGTCTTGACGAACGCCTGCTCCTGGGCGACCACCGCGTTACCGGGATCTTGGATCAGCCAGTTGAGCAGGCCCACGTTGGTCTCGGCCTTCGGTACGAAGCCGAAGGACAGGAAGATCTCGGGGCGGTGATCGGTCTGCTCGGCGAACTCGGTCAGGAAGCCGATGATCGCATCGGAGTACAGCAACTGGGTCAGCCCGAACGTCGCACCCTGGGCGCACTTGAAATTGAAGCGACCGATTTCCTCAGCACGGGTGGGGATCAAGATGACGCCGCGGTTGGGCACCAGCCCCTGAAAAATCGACAGGGCGTCGGTCGGTGCGACACCGGACCCCTCGCCGTCGGCCATAGTGCGCGGCACACCGACGAAGACGACGCCTTCGATCCCGGCCGCGCCAAGGTCGGTGAGCCGCTGCCGCAGCCCCGGCTCGTCGGAGAACGCGGTGACCTGGGTGCACAGCCCGCGCACGCCCGGCAACGCCGGGGTGATGGCCGACCAGAAGTCCAGCACGTCGCGCTTCGGCTTCATCTCGATCGGGCGATCCTCCTCCTCGGCGATCATCCCCGGCATCAAGATGTGCCCGATCCGGCCGTCGATGCCGAATTCGGCCGCGAACCGCAGCACCTTGTGGGCTTCCTCGACCGCCTGCTCCGGTCCTCGGTCCAGGTTGGGCGGGACGAGCTCGAGTGCGATGGTATTCAAGGTCACGAAGTTGCTCCTGATCAGGGCCGAATGCGGGTCAGAACGGTACCCCGACGGCACGGGCGCGAGATGATAAGCCTATCGAAGCAATCGCGCGGGTGGGCAACCGGTGCGACCGCCACCGGCAGTCGGGACCGCTGCCGGGCTGAGTCCCCCCGAACGTAGTGGCAGAATCTACGCTGAATGCGCGCCGGGGCCGGGAAGTCCGGGTGCGGACAGACCAGAAAGGGGCGCCACGCTGAGCGTGGAAGCAGCGGCACCGTCAGCGCTTGAGTTGGCCGGCGCCATCACCAACCAGTTGCGCGAGTACCTGGGCAACCGCCGTCGGGACACCGCCTACATCGGCGACGACTACGAGGGGCTGATCGCCGGTCTCGAGGAGTTCGTGCTCATCGGCGGAAAACGGCTGCGGCCCGCGTTCGCCTACTGGGGTTGGCGGGCCGTGACGGGTCAGAACGCCGACGATCGCGAGCTCCTGCTCTTCTCCGCCCTGGAGTTGCTCCACGCCTGCGCGCTCGTGCACGACGACGTGATCGACGCCTCGGCCACCCGCCGCGGCAGCCCCACCACCCACCGCAAGTTCGCCGAACTGCACCGCGCCCGGGGCTGGCGGGGCCCGGCCGAACAGTTCGGGGTGTCGGCGGCAATCCTGCTCGGCGACCTGGCACTGGTCTGGGCCGACGACATCGTCGCGGGGACCGAACTGCCGCCGGACGCGCGCCGCCGAGTGCGCCGGGTGTGGGCCGATATCCGCACCGAGGTGCTCGGCGGCCAGTACCTCGACATCGTCGGCGAGGCCAGCGGGACCGAGTCAATCGCGTCGGCGATGGCCGTCAACATCTACAAGACCGCCTCGTACACGGTGGTGCGGCCCCTGCAGCTGGGCGCCGCCGCCGCCGGCGACCGGCCCGACATCCAGAAACTCTTCTACGAGCTCGGTACCGATCTCGGTGTGGCGTTTCAGCTGCGGGACGATGTGCTGGGGGTGTTCGGCGATCCGACGGTGACCGGCAAGCCCTCCGGCGACGACCTGCGATCCGGCAAACGCACCGTGCTGGTCGCCGAGGCGGTGGAGCTGGCCGACAAGTCGGATCCATTGGCGGCCAAACAGTTACGCGCCTCGCTTGGTACCGCGCTGACCGACGCCCAAGTCCGCCAGCTGTGCAACACAATCGAATCGGTGGGTGCGCTGGCCGCGGTGGAGGACCGTATCGAGATGCTCACCCGCCGCGCCCTGACCTCGCTGGCGGCCGCACCCATCGACGAGGTAGCCAAGGCCGGACTGTCCGAGATGGCCCAGCGCGTCGCCAACCGGTCCGCCTGACCGCCCGCCGACCGCCGATGTCGACCCCCACCGCTCCGACCGCCCCGGCGGCCACCCCGACCACCGGCCTGACCCGGCTGAAGCAGTTCGCCGCCGGCCCGGACGCCGGGACGGCGTGGCTGGGCTTCCTGGGCGCGGTGCTGATCACGGTCGGCGGACTGGGTGCCGGCAGCACTCGGGTCCACGACCCGCTGCTGGAGTCGCTGCACCTGTCCTGGTTTCGGTTCGGTCACGGACTGGTGTTGGCGTCGGTGCTGCTGTGGACCGGCGTCGCGCTGATGCTCCTGGCGTGGCTGGGCCTAGGCCGGCGGGTCATCGGCAGCCGGGTGACGGAATACGCCATGGTGGCCACCACCGGCTTCTGGCTGGCACCACTGTTGCTGTCGGTCCCGGTGTTCAGCCGCGACACCTACTCGTATCTGGCCCAGGGCGCGCTGCTGCGGGACGGCTTCGACCCCTACCTGGTGGGCCCGGCGGAGAACCCCAATCCGCTGCTCGATGACGTCAGCCCGATCTGGTCATCGACCACCGCACCGTACGGCCCCGCGTTCATCCTGGTCGCGAAGTTCGTCACGATGCTGGTGGGCGACAACGTGGTGGTGGGGACCATGGTGTTGCGGCTGTGCATGCTGCCCGGCCTGGCGCTGCTGATCTGGGCGGCGCCGCGGGTGGCCCGCCGGGTCGGGGGCAGCGGGCCGACTGCGCTGTTCGTCTGCGTGCTCAACCCGCTGGTGATCATCCACCTGATGGGTGGCGTCCACAACGAGATGTTGATGGTCGGCCTGATGATCGCCGGGATCGCGCTGACCCTCGATCGCCGCCACCTCGCGGGCATCACGCTGGTCGCGCTCGCGGCGGCAGTCAAGGCCACCGCCGGCATCGCACTGCCGTTCCTGGTCTGGGTGTGGATGAGGCGACTGCGCGAGCGCCGCGGCTACAGCACGCCGTGGGCGTTCACGGTGGCTACGGCGATCTCGGTGTCGATCGTGGTCACGGTGTTCGCGATCCTGTCGATGCTGGCCGGGGTGGGACTGGGCTGGCTGACCGCGTTGGTGGCCGGCAACGTGAAGATCATCAACTGGCTGACCATGCCGACCGCGGCCGCCAACCTGATACACGCCGCGGGCGGGTTGTTCTTCCCGGTCAGCTTCTACGCGGTGCTGCACGTCACCCGGATCGTCGGAATCCTCGTCATCGCGGTGTCGCTGCCGCTGCTGTGGTGGCGGTCCCGCCGCGACGACCGTTCCGCGGTCGCCGGAATCGCCTGGGCCATGCTGGTCGTGGTGCTGTTCGTGCCGGCGGCGCTGCCCTGGTACTACACCTGGCCGGTGTCGGTGGCGGCCACTCTGGTCCGGTCCCCGATGGCGATCGCCACCATCGCCGCAGCCTGCACCTGGATCATGGTGATCTTCAAACCCGACGGCGCGCACGGCATGTATTCGTGGGCCCACGTCGCGGTGGCGACGGCTTGTGCACTGTTCGCCTGGTACCGGCTGTACTGGACGGCGGTGCCGGCCGAGCAGACGGCCGGTGAGGTTCAGTAGGCCATCGCCTGTGCCCGGCGCATCACCTCGCGGGCCTGATGGGCGTGCAGCGCATCAATCGGGCGCGCGCCGGAGATTTTTTCGCGCATACCGTCGCGGGTGATCACCAGTGACGGGTCCGGCGTGAACAGCCACCTCAAAATGTCGGTCTCCCCGTAGCCGCCGTCACGCAGGACGGCGAACAGGCCCGGCAGGCTTTTGACCACGTCGCCGGTGTCGGTGAAGAAAGCCTGCGGGATCACCAGCACGCTTTCCCGGCGTACCGCCGCCAGGTGACCGTCGCGCAGATACTGGTACACCTTCGTCACCGGCACCCCGAACAACTCCGCCACCGTCGGCAGGTCGTAGGTCGGTTCGTCAGGTTGTAGAACGTCGTCACTGGCGGGAATGCTGCTCACGATGCAAGTTTAGAAGCCGGTGTTCAAACCCCGGACCACCCGCCCGTCCGATTACCATTGCCACGTGACTGCAGCGATGCGCGGTGACGCACTGGAGGGGGCGTTGCTGGACGACCGGTATCGGGTGGGAGCCAGGATCGCCACCGGTGGTACATCCACGGTGTACCGGGGTCTCGATGAGCGCCTGGACCGTCTGGTCGCGTTGAAGGTGATGGATTCTCGCTACGCACAGGATCGGCAGTTCCTGACCCGCTTCCAGCTCGAGGCCCGCGCGGTGGCAGGGCTCAAAGACCCGGGGCTGGTTGCGGTCTACGACCAGGGCACCAGCGCCGGGCACCCCTTTCTGGTGATGGAACTGGTCGAGGGCGGCACCCTGCGGGGGCTGCTGAACGAACGCGGCCCGATGCCGCCGCATGCCGTGGCAGCGGTGCTGCGCCCGGTGCTGGGCGCGCTGGGGGTTGCCCACCGGGCCGGCCTGGTGCACCGTGACGTCAAGCCGGAAAACATCCTGATCTCCGACGCCGGCGAAGTGAAGATCGTCGACTTCGGACTGGTCCGCGCCCTTGCCCAGGCCGGGATCACCTCGACCAGCGTGATTCTCGGCACCGCGGCCTACCTGTCCCCCGAGCAGGTCCGCGACGGAAACGCCGGTCCGCCCAGCGATGTCTACGCGATCGGGGTGCTCACTTACGAACTGCTGACCGGCCATACACCGTTCTCCGGCGACTCCGCGCTGGTGGTGGCGTATCAGCGACTGGATCACGACGTGCCTTCGCCCAGCGCCGCGATCGACGGTGTCCCACCGCAATTCGACGATCTGGTGGCCCGCGCGACCGCCCGCAACCCGGCCGACCGGTATGCCGATGCCCTTCAGATGGCCGATGATCTGGACATGATCGCCGAGCAGTTGGCCCTGCCGGCGTTTCGGGTGCCGGCCCCGCGCAACTCCGCTGCGCACCTCTGCACTCCGACGTCGGCGGCCACCGACGGGGCGGGCCCCCGTCCCACTCTGCAATTGAACCGCGAGCCACCGGACTGGGCGGCCGATGATCCCGAGCCGCAATACCATGTAGTGCCAGGCCAATTCGCCGGTATCGGGCTGACGGAGTTCGCGTTGGCACGCCAGCACGCGCGGCGAATGGTGCTGATCTGGCTGGCGGTCGTATTCGCCGCCACCGGGCTGGTGGCGGCGACGGCCTGGACGTTGGGCAACAACGTCAGCGGTCTACTGTAGCGCGGCGTCAGCCCCGCAGCATCTCTGCGACCAGGAAAGCCAGCTCCAGTGACTGCTGGGTGTTCAGCCGTGGGTCGCACGCGGTCTCGTAGCGTCCGGCCAGGTCCGAATCCGAGATGTCCTGGGCGCCGCCGAGGCACTCGGTGACGTCCTCGCCAGTGAATTCCAGGTGCACACCGCCCGGGTGGGTGCCCAACGCGCGATGCACCTCGAAGAAGCCCTGCACCTCGTCGACGATGCGGTCGAAGTGCCGGGTCTTGTGGCCGGTGGACGCCTCGTGGGTGTTGCCGTGCATCGGGTCGCACTGCCAGATCACCTTGTGTCCGGTGGCCTGGACCTTCTCGATGAGCGGTGGCAGCAGGTCGCGCACCTTGCCGTTGCCCATCCGGCTCACCAGCGTCAGCCGGCCCGCAATGTTGTGCGGGTCCAACCGTTCGACGTATTCGACCGCCAGCTCGGGGGAGGTGCTCGGGCCGAGTTTGACGCCGATCGGGTTGGCGATCACCTCGGCCAGCGCGATGTGGGCACCGTCGAGCTGGCGGGTCCGCTCCCCGATCCACAGGTAGTGCGCCGACAGATCGTAGAGTTGCGGCGTGCCATCGATGTCGGCCATCCGCAGCATGGCCCGCTCGTAGTCGAGCACCAGGGCTTCGTGGCTGGCGTAGATCTCGGCGGTCTGCAGTTCGCGGTCGGCCACCCCGCAGGCACTCATGAACTTCAGGCCCCGATCGATCTCACCGGCCAGCGCCTCGTAGCGGGCCCCCGCCGGCGAGGTGCGGACGAATTCCCGGTTCCAGTCGTGCACCAACTCCAGCGACGCCAGCCCCGACGAGGTCAACGCCCGCACCAGGTTCATCGCCGCGCTGGCATTGGCGTAGGCGCGCACCAACCGGGACGGATCGTGCTCGCGCACCGCGGCGTCCGGGGCCAGGCCGTTGACCATGTCGCCGCGATAGGACTTCAACCCCATCGCGTCGACGTCGGCCGACCGGGGCTTGGCGTACTGGCCGGCGATGCGAGCCACCTTGACCACCGGCATGCTGGCCCCGTAGGTCAGCACCACCGCCATCTGCAGCAGGGTGCGGATGTTGCCCCTGATATGCGGCTCGGTGTTGTCGGTGAACGTCTCGGCGCAGTCGCCACCTTGCAGCAGGAATGCCTCGCCACGGGCGACCTGCGCCAACAGTCCCTGCAACCGAACGATCTCGGACGACACCGTGATCGGCGGCACGCTTTCCAGCACCGTGCGCATCGCCGCGGCCTGATCGGCCGGCCAGCTGGGTTGCTGGGTGGCCGGCCGGGCCAGCGCGGCGTCCAGCCGGGCGCGCAGCTCCGCCGGCAGGGGCGGGAGCGCCGGTAGCTGGTCGATCGGTACGTCAACGGTCCAGTTCACCCGACCATGGTAACCGGGCCCCCGACCGACCTTGAGGCACGCTGATCAGGGCGAACCGGCGATCACCTGGAACCGGCGCAGCTGGTCGCGCGCGTCGATGAGTGCATCGTGGCTGCCCGCCGAGCGCGGCGGCAGCCGTGGCTGCCCCCGGTCTTCCCAGAGTTGGCGCAGTTCCCGGGTGAAGCGCGGCATCGCCGCCGGCAGCTCGGGCATTGTTCCCCACAACTGGCAGAGCACCACGTGGTCGTAGGCCGCGACCCAGGCCCACAGTTCGATCGGCTCGGCACCGTCCCCGGCTTCCACGCCGAAGAACGCTTCGAGATCAGAGCGGATCTGCCTGCGGGTCCGCCACAACGACGAGGCCGGCGACGGCAGCTTGGGCAGCACGTTTGTCCGTACCCACCGCCCGGCCCGGCCGGGGTCGAATTCGGTGGACACCCCGTAATATTCGCGCCCATCCTCGGCAACCACCCCGATCGAGATCAGCTCGATGGTGCGGCCGTCCTCGATGAACTCGGTGTCGTAGAAGTATCGCAACGTTTCAGAACCCGCGTGTCCGCAGCGGTGCAATCAGGATCGGCACAGTAGGCGCCGACGCTTCGCGCACCTCACGATCAAGCTCGGCCTCGACGATGCGCTCGTCGGCGACCTGAGGCCGGCCTGCAATAGCGTCCTGCAGCCACAGCTTGATCCGCACCACCGGGCGGCGCAGTCGGCGCTCGCGCTGCATCGCGCGCCGCATCTTCTTGTAGCGGCCCAGGTATCGCCAGCGCGCCCACGGGGCGTGCGGCCGCGACAACCGAACGGCACCGATCACCAGTAGCGGGAAAAAAAACATTCCGGTCAGCCCGGTCCACACCTTGCCTTTGAACAGCACCACCACCGCCAGCGGCAGCGACGTCACCAGGCCGGCGAACACGCCGGTCCGGATCATCGGCGAGGAGGTGTCGTGCCACGTGGACAACAGAAACGTCAGCGGGTGGAAACCGAGCACCAGCAGCCCGGTCACTGCGGTGGCGGCGAACACCGCGTCCACCGAGGCGCGGCCGTCCTCCTCCCAGTACACGTCCGACAGATGCAGGATCGACGCGTACTCGTCCAAGACCAGGGCCGCCCCGATCCCGAATGTGATAGCCACCAGGGTGAACTCCAGTTGGCTGCCGGCACCGAACATGGCCACCAGCGTCACGCCGGAGGTCAACACCAGGACTACCCCGAACACCACATGGTGGATGTGCAGCGAGCCGATACTGATATTGCGCGGCTGCCACCACTTACGTGAAACTGCGCCACCCGCGTGACTGCGGATGTAGCGCACAACGGTGCGGGTCGCCAGGAAAGTCAACAGAAACGCCAGCAGGCAGCACAGCAGCGGCAACCTGCCCGGTTCGATGATGTCGTGTCGTAACCAGTCGAGCACGCTAGAGAACGTACGCCCCCGGGGCACCGCTCGCCGGGATCACCACCGGTATGGCTTAGAAGTCGCATCGCCACAGATAGTCTGTTGCCCAACATGAATAGATCGGGGCCGTCCGGCCAGGGCAGTCGGGACCCGGGGGCAGCTGTCGAGCGAGCCACCGCATGGCGGTTGTTCCAGGTGCTGACCGCCGTGGCACTGGCTTGCGCGACTTTCTGGGCGCTCATTCACTGGCCGTACCGCATCGACATCGACGTCTACCGGATGGGCGCTCGTGCCTGGCTGGACGGCCACGCGCTGTACACCGACGACGCACTGTTCCACACCCGGGACGGGCTCGACCTGCCGTTCACCTATCCGCCACTGGCGGCCATCGCATTCTGCCCGTTCGCGTGGTTGCCGCTGCCGGCCGCCGCTGTGGCGATCACCTGCACGACCGTGGCGGTGCTGGTCGTCGCGATGGCGATCGTGCTCAGCGGCCTCGACGTGTGGCCGAGTTCGACGGTCGCACCCGGACCGGCCTGGCTGCGCCGGGCCTGGCTGGCCGCCGCCATCGTGGCAACCGCGACGGTACTGGTCGAGCCGATCCGGTCCAACATCGGCTTCGGTCAGGTCAATGCGGTGCTGATGACGCTGGTGATCGCCGACTGTGTGCCGCGCCGCACACCGTGGCCGCGCGGCACCCTGCTGGGGATCGCGGTGGCACTCAAGCTGACCCCGGCGGTGTTCCTGCTGTATTTTCTGCTGCGCCGCGACACCCGGGCCGCGTTGACCACGGTGGTGTCGTTCCTGGTGGCCACCCTGGTCGGTTTTCTGCTGGCCTGGCGCGACTCGTGGCAGTACTGGACCCACACGGTTCACAACACCGACCGGATCGGCGGTGCGGCGCTGAACACCAATCAGAACCTGGCCGGCGCGCTGGCCCGGCTGACGCTCAGCGAACACCAGCGCTCCCTGATCTGGGTGGCAGGATCCGTGCTGGTGTTTGCCATCACGGTGTGGGCGACCCGGCGGGTGCTGAGCGCCGCGGAGCCGGTGCTGGCGCTGATCTGCGTGGCCCTGTTCGGGCTGGTGGTATCGCCGGTGTCCTGGTCACACCACTGGGTGTGGATGCTGCCTGCCGTCGTGGTGACCGGTGTGCTGGCCTATCGACGGCGCGGGGCCGCGTTGGCCGCACTCAGCGCAGCGGGGGCGGCCCTGACGGTGTGCAGTCCGATCAACCTGTTGCCCGAACATCACGAGACAACGGCGACGTGGTGGCGCCAACTGGCCGGGATGTCCTACGTGTGGTGGGCGCTGGCCGTGATCGTCACAGCTGGGGTAACGCTGAAACCCGGCGCGGGGCCGGGGCCGCCGGCGCCCACCTCGGCACCGGTGCCCGCCGCCGGCTGAGCCCGATCAGCCCGCCGCGGTCTCCGGAATTCGGGCGGACGCCGGACCGTCATTTTTGCCGTGCCGGGCGTCGCCAGCGCCGTTCTTGACGCTGGCCGCGTATATGTCGACGTATTCCTGCCCGGACAACCGCATCAGTTCGTAGATCACTTCGTCGGTGACCGCCCGCTCGATGAACCGGTTCTCAGCCATCCCTTCGAAGCGGGAGAAGTCCATCGGTTCGCCGAACCGCACCGTGACCCGGGCGAACCGCAACATCTTGCTGCCCGGCGGGTTGACGACATTGGTGCCGGTCATCACCACCGGGATCACCGGAACACCGGTCTGCAGCGCCAGACGCGCCAACCCGGTCTTGCCCTTGTACAACCGGCCGTCCGGCGAGCGAGTGCCCTCCGGGTAGATGCCGAGCAGCTTCCCCGCGGTCAACAACCGCTCGGCGGTGGCCAGCGCGGCCATCGCGGCGTCGGCGTCGGTGCGGTCGATCGGCACCTGCCCGGCGGCCGTGTAGAACCAGCGGGTGAACCGGCCTTTGATCCCGGTTCCGGTGAAATACTCAGACTTGGCCAGGAAGGTGATCCGGCGGGGCACGACGAGCGGCAGGTAGAAGCTGTCCATGACCGCCAGGTGATTACTGGCCAGGATCACCGCTCCGGTGTCCGGGATGTTCTCCCGGCCCTCGATCTTCGGCCGGCCGATCAAGGCCAGCACGGGGCCCACGAGAACGTACTTAAACAGCCAGTACCACATCGGCTCTCCCGCCTGCCTTCGAACACCGACGGTGCTCCGCGCCAACTTTACCGACCCCCGGTAGATGCGGCTACACCGCGATTCGCCGACTCACCGGGTAGGTCGGCGTCCTCACTGCTTGACGGTGACCGGGATATGCTGGTACCCGGTCTTCACCGGACCGCCGGCGTCGCCGCCGGGCGGACCCTCCGGCGGACCCTCGGGTGGCTCCGGCGGACCCTCGGGTGGCTTCGGCGGACCCTCGGGTGGCTTCGGCGGCGTCGGCGGCCCACCCGCCGCACCGACGACGGCACGGATCACCTCGAACAGGGCGACACTGTGCTCGGCGATGACGGTCAACAGCGGATGCTCCTCACCGGACACCATCGCCACCAGCGCACACAGCGGACACCACACCTGCTGGCATTTGCCCGGCTCCGCACCGGATGCCAGCACCGCCGCGGCTCGCACCGCGGGGTCGATACCGTCCAAGACCGCCTGCGCGAGTCTGCGCAACTCGGGCCCCAACTCGCCCAGATCGGAATGAACGCCGCTCACCGGTGCCGCTCCTCTCCCCCGCAACCGGGTGGTACCCCCACAGTGCTTCGCTTCGCATCGTCAATGGCGTTCATACCGGCCAGACCTTCGGGTCCGGCTGGAAACGCACCGTCAGTTCGCTGTCCCGCAGTGTCGCGTCCAGCACCGTGCATCGCCGCAGCACCGACGCCAGCCGAACCCTGCGCCGCATACCGCCGACGGCGATGATCAAGTCATCACCGACCCGGCCCAGCGTGAGTGCGCCGGAGTCAACCTGGGGCAACTCTAGCCGCACCCGGTACACCGATCCCAGTCCAGAACCCGACTCCCGGTCAACCACCGGCCGCAGCGGTCCCGGCGGCGCCGAGCCGTCCCTGCGGCGGATTCCGTCCAGCAGTTCGCCCAGCGCCTTGGGACCGATCGGCTCGCCCGCCAGGTGCGGGGCCAGCACCAGCGCCACGTCGCCGATGGTGCGGTCCAACTCAGCGAGCACCGCCGTCTGCTCGCGGATCCGTTCGGTGTACCAGTCGAAGGCCGGGTGTGCGGGCAGGTCGGCGTAGGCATATGAATCGTCTTGCACCAGAACCTGGTTGACGATCAACTCTTCGACCCGCACACCCATCAGCGCCAGCGAGCCCAGGGTGCGAACGGCTTCGGCGGCGACCACGCGTTCGGCGGTGAGCACCAGGTGCGCACCGACCAGCGTCTCGTCGGTCAGCAGCTCGATGAGTCGCTCGGCGGCGATGCTCATCCGTTCGGCCAGTTCCACCAGTGCGCCGGACCGCGCGTCATCGGCGGCGCTGAGCCGGCGATGCCGCGGCCAGGCCCGCTCCGTGTACAGCGCGACCGTGGCAGGCAGGGTCAGCATTCGCAGTGCGTCGGCGGTCGACGCGCAGTCGACGACTATCCGGTCCCAGCGTCCACTGCGGGCCAGTTCACCGACCTCGTACAGGCCGAGCAGTTCCTGGATGCCGGGCAGCGCGGAAAGTTCTTCCGGTGCAAGGTCACCCAGGTCGGACTCCGGGAACCGGCCGGCCAGCACGCCGACTACGTCACGCCAGTGCATTTCGAGCAGGGCCAGGGTGTCGAGCGCCAGCGCGTCCAGCGCACCGCCGATCAGATCGGCGTCATCGACGACGACACGGACGGGGTCGCGTCCGCCGGTGGGCGGCACCGGTACGCCCAGCACGTCGCCGAGCGAGTGCGCCTGGTCGGTCGAGATCAGCAGCACCCGATGACCGGCACGTGCGTCGGCCACGGCGGTCGCCGCCGCAAGGGTGGACTTCCCTACCCCGCCCTTGCCGACGAACAGGATGATCCGCCCCAGAGCGGGGGCCGCCGACTCACTCAGCCTCAGCTCGTTTCTTCAGGTCCTTCAGCGCGGTGTCGGTCAGCCGGCGTTCCGCCTTGCGTTTGAGCAGTCCGATCATCGGAATCATCAGGTCCACCGCCAGTTCGTAGATGACTTCGGTGCCGGACCCCTTGGCGGACAACCGATATTCACCGTCCAGACTTTTCAGCAGCGAGCTGGACGTCAGCGACCAGCTCACCGTGCGCCGGTCCGCCGCCCAGTCGTATGCCAGCACCATGGTGTCCTTGAGCACGGTGGCGTCCAGCACCAGTCGGGCCACCTTCGGGTAGCCGTCCGCATCGGTTTCCAGCACCTCGGCCTCGGTGTACTCAGAGACCCAGTCGGGGTAGGCGCCGATGTCGGCGATCACCTTCATCACCGTGTTCGGATCCGCCTCGATGAAGATCGTCTGCGCCGTTTTGTCCGCCACGTGGTTGCTTCCCTAATCGTTTGCGCCTGCCGCCGGTCCCTCGGCAGAGACGGTACCCCAGCTGTGTACGGCTCCGACCCGCTCAGGGGAACGCCAGTGGGGACACGCCCACCGGCCGGGAGCGTTCCAGCACTTCCTTGACCTCAAAGGACATTTTCTTGCCGGCGACCCGGCGGCTGTGGGTCAGCTTGGCCACGTTCCCCCGGGTCAGCTGGCGGTTCGTGGCGCCAGTCGGCTCGGCGTGCAGGAAATAGTGCAGCAGCACCCCATCCAGTATCGGCTCCAGCCAGATCTCCATGGTGCCGGTCAGCTGGCCGTTCACGGCCCACCTGACGCCCTTCTCGGCACGGTCCTCCACGACCTCGAGTTGCAGGTCCGGCCACCAGCGCCGCCAGTTCGACTGATCGCCGACCGCAATGCCGACCTGTGCGGCCGATGCGGCGACGAACGTCTCGTCGGCCACCTGGATACTGTTCATCGCCCTAGCTTCACATATGCCCGCTCCGGGCGGAACACGGTGGCCACACGGGGCCGCCCACCCGCCCGGGCGTGAACACCGTCACACCCGACATCCGGTGCCGACTAGGCTCAGATTACTTACAGCCCACAGTCGAGAGAGGTCCTGATAATGCGCGAGTTCAGTGTCCCAGCACCGTTTGCTGTTGAGGAACACGACAACATCGCCGCG
Organism: Mycobacterium sp.; assembly: GCA_039935195.1. GTDB lineage: Bacteria > Actinomycetota > Actinomycetes > Mycobacteriales > Mycobacteriaceae > Mycobacterium. The sequence goes on along the minus strand of JBDTKT010000019.1, from coordinate 3,878 downwards.
GCCGTCTTCGAACACGAACGCGACGATCCCGACTTCGTCATATATCAGCGCCTGGTCGACGGGGTGTGGTGCGATGTCACCTGCGCCGAAGCGGCCGCTCAGGTCCGTTCGGCCGCCCTGGGTTTGATTGCCGAGGGGGTGCAGGCCGGCGACCGGGTGGCCATCTTTTCGGGCACCCGCTACGAGTGGGCGATCCTAGACTTCGCGATTCTGTCCATCGGCGGGGTCACCGTGCCGATCTACGAGACATCGTCGACGGAGCAGGTGCGCTGGGTGATGGAGGACTCCGGTGCGGTGCTGCTGTTCGCCGAGACCGATGGGCACGCCAGGGTGGTCGATGAACTCTCCGGTGACCTGCCCGAACTGCGCCGGGTGCTGGCCATCGACGGGGCCGGCTCCAAAGCCCTTGATGCGCTCACCGAGGCCGGTGCGGGCATGGATCCGGCTCAGCTCACCGCGCGCTTGAACGCGCTGCGCGTCACCGACGCCGCGACCCTGATCTACACCTCGGGCACCACCGGGCGCCCGAAGGGATGTGAACTGACCCACTCCAACCTCGTCTACGAGGTTCGGGGCACCAAGGCGGCGTTGCCGACCCTGCTGCGCCCGGGGCAGCGCCTGCTGGTGTTCCTGCCGCTGGCCCACGTGCTGGCCCGGGCACTGACCCTGGCGGCGTTCGCCAACAAAGTCACCGTCGGGTTCACCAGCGACATCAAGAACCTGGTGCCGATATTCGGGGTGTTCAAGCCGACGGTGGTGGCATCGGTTCCGCGGGTTTTCGAGAAGGTGTACAACACCGCCGCGCAGAACGCTGCCGCCGACGGCAAGAGCCGGATCTTCGAGATCGCCGCCCAAACCGCGGTGGACTGGAGCGAGGCCATAGATCACGGTCGCCCGGGACTGTTCCTGCGGGCCAAGCACGCGGTTTTCGACCGGTTGGTCTACCACAAGCTTCGTGCGGCACTCGGCGGCGACTGCCGGGCCTCGATCTCCGGTGGGGCACCGCTGGGTGAGCGGATGGGCCACTTCTACCGCGGCGTCGGCCTGACCATCTACGAGGGTTACGGGCTTACCGAGACCACTGCCGCGGTCACCATCAACCCGGTCGGCGATATGAAAGTCGGGACGGTCGGAAAACTGGTGCCGGGCAACAGCATGCGTATCGCCGAGGACGGCGAGCTGCTGGTCCGCGGCGGCGTGGTGTTCGGGGGCTACTGGCGCAACGAGCAGGCCACCGCCGAAGCGATGTCCGACGGCTGGTTCAGGACCGGGGACATCGCTGAGATCGACGATCAGGGCTTTCTGAAGATCACCGGCCGCAAGAAGGAGATCATCGTCACCGCAGGCGGCAAGAACGTCGCCCCCGCGGCGCTGGAGAACCCACTGCGCACGCACCCGCTGATCAGCCAGGCAATGGTCGTCGGCGACGCCCAGCCTTTCATCGGGGCGCTGATCACCCTCGACCCCGAGTCACTCGAGGGCTGGAAGCAGCGCAACAGCAAGCCCGTCGACGCCACCAGCGCGGACCTGGCCGACGACCCGGACCTGATCGCCGAGATCGACACCGCCGTCAAACAGGCCAACCTGGCGGTTTCGCACGCCGAATCGATCCGCAAATTCCGCATTCTGCCGACCGACTTCACCGAGGCCACCGGTGAGCTGACCCCGACGCTGAAGGTCAAGCGCAAGGTGGTCGCCGAGAAATTCGCCGACGCCATTGCCGCGATCTACACCAAGAACTGACCCGGCGCAGCTTCCTCTATTGCCCCCTACTGCCCCTACTGCAGCAGCAGTGCCATGCGGGCGGCCAGGGTGTCCCAGCGCCAGTGCCCCGTCACCCAGTCCCGGCCGGCGGCGCCCATTGCGGCGGCTCGGTCCGGGTCGGAGAGCAACTCGCTGACGGCATCGCCGACCTGCTCGACGGAACGGCCATCGACCACCAGGCCGGTGCAGTCGTCCAGTACCGTTTCCGGGGCACCGCCGGACCGGCCGGCGACGACCGGGATCCCGCTGGCCGACGCCTCCAGAAACACGATGCCCAGCCCCTCGACGTCCAACCCGGCACCCCGGGTACGGCACGGCATCGCGAACACGTCGCCCAGCGTGTAGTAGGCCGGCAGTTCGGCGGCCGGCACGCCCCCGGTGAACATCACGTCGCCGGCTACCCCGCACTGCCCGGCCAACCGGCGCAACGTCTCCAGATACGGGCCACCGCCGACGATCACCAGCGCAGCCCCGTCGACACGTCGCCGGATCGCCGGCAGCGCCCGGATCAGCAGGTCCTGACCTTTGCGGGGCACCAGCCGTGACACGCACACCACCGTCGGCCGATCGCCGAGTCCGAGCCCGGCCCGCAGTTGCGCCCGACCGGCCGGATCGGGCCGGAACCGGTCGGTGTCGACCCCGGGCGGCAGATGTTCCAGCACGGCCCGCGGACCGAATGCCGACGCGAAGCGGCTCCGGGTGTAGTGGCTGACGAAGGTGACCACGTCGGTATGGTCGCCGATCCGGCGCAGCACCGAGCGGCCCGCCGGCAGCATCGACCAGCCCACTTCGTGACCGTGCGTGCTGGCCAGCACCCGGGTCGCCCCGGCGGTTCGTGCCCGCTGGGCCAGCAGCGCCAGCGGAGCGGCCGCCCCGAACCAGACGGTGTCGATGCGGCGTTCGGCGATCAGCCGACGCATTCGGGTATCGACGGCCCGGCCGGGCAGCATCAGGGTGCCCGGGTGGCGCACCACGTGGTAGCCGGCCTCCGCGGCGGAACGGTCGAAGTCGTCGGCGCCCTTCCACTGCGGTGCGTACACCGTCACCTCGTGTGCACCGGTCCCGGCCAGCCGTCGCACCAGCTCCTCCAGGTAGCACTGGATGCCGCCGGGACGCGGCGGAAAGTCATTGGTAACCAGCAGGACCCGGCTCACGTGGGTCAGGCTAGCCTGTCGGTGAATGCCGCCAACGCGCGAGCAGGTCAGTCAGATCGGTGCCCAGCGCCTCGCGCACCGCAGTCGGCAGGTCGGCGTGCCCGACACCGCACGCCGCCAGATACAGCTCCCGCAACCGGGCCGTCCCGTAGCTCGCAGCGACGAAGCGGGCGAACCCCCAAGCCCGGTCGTAGGCCTGCACCCGCCCCGGCCCCGCCGTGGCCAGGGCGGCATCCGTCGGCAGGGTCAGCGGCGCGGCAGACGAGCCGGGTGGAGTCGCTTCGGGGCGGGCCACAAAATCAGCCACCCCCTCGGTCAGCCAGCGCGGTGCGTCAAGGGCGGTGTCGGCGCGCGCCGCATAGTGAAACAGCTCGTGTGTCAGCACGATTCGCAGCGAAGCCGTGCTCATCTCGGCCGCACCCGGCGCGAACAACACCCGCTGCCCCCTTGCCAACCGATGTTCGGGGTCCACCCGATCGGCAACCGCGACCGCTGCGATGTCAGACCACTGGGCGGTGGTGCCACCAACGGCACTACCGCCGGCCATACTCGCGAACTGCCGGTCCGAACCGGTGGCCGTGACCACGATGTGCCGAGGCCAGTCGATCCCCCAGAACACCTCGACGGCCTCGACGGCGACGCCGATATTCGCGGCGATGCGCCTGAGCAGCTCATCGGACGGCGGACCTCCGAGGTTCACCAGTTCGACGGCGCGGTGGTCGCCGACGACGATTGTCACGTCCGGCGAAGCTGTCCGCGACGGCAAGGCCAGCACCGCCGCCACAGCGACGGTCAACTCGACGACCAGCAGGGCGGCCAGCCGGCGGCGAATTTTTCGGCGGTCAGTAACGGCGGGCGTTGTGGATCGGCCCGGACGATGTCATAGGCACCACCCGGACCGGCTGGCCGTAGGTGGACGAGTGGATCATCATGCCGTCCCCCACATAGATACCGGAGTGG
>JBDTKT010000018.1:0-7938 GCA_039935195.1 Mycobacterium sp. | reverse complement strand
GTGCCGCGCTGGATGCGACTGACGGCGCCCTCGACGGCGACGTAGCGCAACGTCGGATCGACTCGCTCGACCATCAGTGTGAAGAACCCGGCCGTCTCGATCAGCCGGGCCTTGCGTGACCCCGCCGTCGTCAGCACCCAAGGCTCACCGCCCACGGTGTACTGATACCACATCGGTACCGTCAACGGGCCCCGGCCGGCGCCGGCGTTCACCGACAGCGCCGCGATGTGGGGCTCGGCCAGAAACTCTTCCCGCTCGTCGTTAGTGAGTGCCATCAGTCGAGGCTAGCGATCTGCGGCTCACAGTTGCGGACGATTCACGATGTCGGGTGGGCGGGTCGAACTCGGCACACCGCTGCCGTCAGGTCGACAGGACCACGGCGCGCCTCGGCTCACCCCGGTAGCGTGACGGTCGACCGGCGATGCCGCAGATGTGCCACAACAGCCGCGCGACAGGGTTCATCAACCCGACCTCGTGGCAGAGCATTCGGATGTCGGCGAACATGTCGCGCAACGTCTGACGTGACTCGGTCCGGCCGAAGAACAGTTCCCTGCGCACCGGGCGTGGGATGTCGAATTCGGTGAAGAACTTGCGCGGCGGCACGAAGACCGCACGGCCCAGCACCCGCATCACCAACGGCACATACAGCGACATCATGAACCGACTGAACGCCGGCAGGCGCGGGACCCGTTTGCGCAGATATTCGTGGGCGAACGCGATATGGCGAGCCTCCTCGGCCACATGGATCGCCATCACCTTCTCCATGATCGGGTGGGCCGGCCGGTCCTCCCGCAGCATCGCGGTCTGCAGGTGATCAACCGGCACCTCGCCGGCCAAGACCCCGAAGAAGAACGTGCCCGGCAGCGGGCCCGCATACAGTGGGATCACCGGTGAGACCCAGCGTATCCACCGCGGCATGCCCGGCACGTCGATCCCGATCCGGTTGACCAGTTCCTGGAACATCAGGGTGTGGTTGCATTCCTCGACGGATTCATGCAGGCAGTAACGGTATTCGGGTGATCCGTTGGGCGTCCAGAATGCATACTGCATCAGGCCGCGGATCAGGATGTTCTCCAGATGCAGCGTGACCTTGGCGATGTTGGCCTGACGCCACATGCCTATCGCGATCTGCTTCTGTTGTGGTTGCGCCAGATACCAGGGATGGAGTCCGAGCGGGTCGACCGACGGCAGCACCCAGCGGGGGTCGTTCTGCGTCACGGAGAACTCGGGGGCGTCCCAGTCGATGTCGACGTAGGGGTCGAAGTGGCGGCGCACGGACGCCTCTGACAGCGTTGCCAGGGTCGCGACGTATTCGGGGTCGTCGCCGATCTCCAGGTTGCGCTTCCACCGCTTGGTCATACCGAACACGGCGAGCAGGATCAGTCCACCGATGAGCAGCACAAGGCCCATTATGAAGCCGATATGAATCAGCATTCCTGGCACTTGGGCCTCCTTTCGCCCGGTCGGTATTGTTTTGACAGAGTAATCTTAAGGTACAACGCTGGCCATGGCCATAACAAAACGATCAATACTGTTCACAGCTCTAAATCGCCGGACCCAATAAATCGTCGGCGTCGCGGATGATGTAACCGTAGCCCTGTTCGGCGAGGAAGCGCTGCCGGTGCGCGGCGTACTCGGAATCCAGACTGTCGCGGGCCACCACCGAGTAGAAGACCGCGCCGCCGCCATCGGCCTTGGGTCGCAGTAGCCGGCCGAGCCGCTGGGCCTCCTCCTGCCTGGATCCGAACGTCCCGGAAACCTGTACCGCCACCGACGCCTCCGGCAGGTCGATGGAGAAATTGGCGACCTTGGACACGACCAGGGTGGACACCTCACCGCGGCGGAACGAGTCGAACAGCGCCTCGCGCTCTGCGGTCCGGGTTGAACCCTGGATCACCGGGGCACCCAGCCGCTCACCGAGCTCGTCGAGCTGATTCAGGTAGGCGCCGATCACCAGGGTCTGCTGGCCGGGATGCCGGTCCAGGATCGAGCGCACCACCGCGATCTTGGAATGCACCGTGGAGCAGAGTCGATAGCGTTCCTCGGGTTCAGCGGTGGCGTAGGACATCCGCTCGCTGTCGGTCATCGTGACCCGCACCTCGATGCACTCCGCGGGGGCGATCCAGCCCTGCGTCTCCATGTCCTTCCACGGCGCGTCGTAGCGCTTCGGACCGATCAGGGAAAACACGTCGCCTTCCCGGCCGTCCTCGCGGATGAGGGTCGCGGTCAACCCGAGGCGCCGCCGCGACTGCAGATCAGCGGTCATCCGGAACACCGGTGCCGGCAGCAGGTGCACCTCGTCGTAGATGATCAGCCCCCAGTCACGGCTGTCGAACAGCTCCAGGTGCCGGTACTCGCCCTTGGTGCGCCGGGTAACCACCTGGTAGGTGGCGATGGTGACCGGCCGGACCTCCTTGCGTTCTCCGGAGTACTCGCCGATCTCCTCCTCGGTCAGCGACGTGCGGGCAATCAGCTCGCGTTTCCACTGGCGGCCGGCGACGGTGTTGGTGACCAGGATCAGCGTCGTCGCCTGAGCTTTGGCCATCGCCGCCGCACCGACCAGCGTCTTGCCCGCGCCGCACGGCAACACCACCACTCCCGAGCCGCCCGCCCAGAACGAGTCGACCGCCATCTCCTGGTAGTCGCGCAGCTGCCAGCCGTCCTGGTTCAGGCTGATGGCGTGGGCCTCGCCGTCGACGTAACCGGCCAGGTCCTCGGCGGGCCAACCGATTTTGAGCAGCATCTGCTTGACCCGGCCCCGCTCGCTGGGATGCACCACTACGGTGTCGGGGTCGATCCGGGCGCCCAGCATCGGCGCGATCTTCTTGTGGCGGAGCACCTCCTCGAGCACCGCGCGATCCAGGCTGACCAGGGTCAGGCCGTGGGCGGGACTCTTCATCAGCTGCAGCCGCCCGTACCGGGCCATGGTGTCGACGATGTCGACCAGGAGTGGCTGCGGCACCGCATAACGGGAGTAGCTGACCAGCACGTCGACCACCTGCTCGGCGTCGTGCCCGGCGGCACGGGCGTTCCACAGCGCCAGCGGGGTGATCCGGTAGGTGTGGATGTGTTCGGGTGCGCGCTCCAGCTCGGCAAACGGTGCGATCGCGGCGCGTGCGGCACCGGCCAGCTCGTGGTCGACCTCGAGCAGCACGGTCTTGTCGGATTGGACGATCAGTGGCCCGTCGGTCATGGTCCCCATTATTCAGGTGCCGCCGACACCACCGACGTGATGCGGTGGATGGCGAAGTCACGTATCTGGCCCGAGGTCGAATCGAAGGCCACCAGCTGGCCCCCGCGGATCAAAACGGGGGAGACCTCCCGCTGGGTGGCAACCCCAGCGGGGTCGACGTAGCTGATCAGCACGGTGGCCTGCTCCAGTGCGGCCCGCCTCAACACGATCATGGCGGTCGCCGGTTCCAGGCGGATGTTGTCGAACGGCGCCGATGCCATCGTGCGCAGCACCCTGACCAGGGCCGTCAGGCTTTCGCTGCTCGGCCCGGTGACCGGACGGTACGGTCGGCGGTCCGCAGGTGTGGGTACTCGGGCCCGCCGCGACCGGATGTCGACGATCGTCCCGGTGGCATCCTCGGCAGCCGGGGCGAAACCGGCGCCGCGCAACGCCGCCAGCACGTCGGCGATCGGGGCCTGCGACACGGCCACCGTTGGTGCCAGCGCCCGCAGACCGAGTTGTTGGACGGCGGACACGGCAACCGCCTGGGCCAGCAGCGCGGGGTCCTCGCAGCGCACGAACGAGGCCGCCAGTCCGATCCGCAACTGCCCGTGTCGACGTGCAACGTCATCGATCAAGTAGGACAGCCCCTGCGGCACCGGGGTTTTGGAGTGTTTCTCGAAGAACGCGTGCAACTCCGCGCCGGTGCGGCCAACGTCCAGGGCGTGCCGGATGGTCTGTTCCCCGACCCGGTACACCATCGCCGCACCGGCCGACTCGACGGTGGCGACGGTCGCCAGTTCCTCGGCGAGTTCGCGCTCCAGCGGCCCGGGCGCCACCACGGTCAGATCGGCCTGCACCAGGAAGTGGTCGATCGGCTCGGGCAACGCCCGGGTCATCGCGGCCACCGCGACGTGGGCGGCTCTGTCGCCATCGCCGCTCAGTAGCGCCCGGCCCGGCGAACTGATCGCGCCGCGGCCTACCAGGCCCAGCGCGTGGGCCTCGGCCAGCAACTCGCCCACCGGCCCGGGCTGCAGCCGACTGGCCCACCGCGGCCGGTGCCAGACCAGCGCCTGTGACGCAGTGGTGTCGCTGACCCCGGCGCCCTCGGGCAGCCCGGTGAGTATGTCCAGCAGCAGTCGGCGATCCAGCGGGGCGGCGGTGGAGTACAGCGGCGTTGACAGGGCGCCGCGAGCCTTGCCGTCCGGACCACGGCTGCCGATCAGCCCGGGCCGGGCCGGCAGGTCCAGCCAGGTGCTGGCCAGCAGTCGCCAGCGTTCGGCGGTGGACTGCTCGGCGAACCGGTCGGCGGCCACCGTCGGTGCCCAGTACGGTCCGTCGGCGTCGTCGTCGGCGGCGCTGTGGTCGACGAACAACTCCGGAACCGGGTAGCCGACCGCGATCAGTCTGGCCGCGGCCGCCACCTCCAGGAGCAGCCCCAGCCGCGGCTCGTCGAAACCGGTCATCTTGGCCAGCCGCTTAACCTCCCGGACCCCCAGCCCGCCGCTGCGCAACTCCGGGACCGGCGCGCCGGTCAGGGCGTCGAGCACCACGTCGAGTTCGCGCAGAATGTCGATCACGGCGCCTCCGGCGGCGCCGTCGACATCGGACGGTGTGGTCTGCGCGACCACCGGGTCGGGCGCGGTCAGTTGCACCGGACCCGGCTGCTCGCCCCGCAGCACCTGCCCGACCAGCCGGGGCAGGATCACCGTCTCGCCGTCGACCCGCCGCAGCAGCCCCGTCGCGATCAGACGCGGCACCGGATGGTCGGACGGTGCCCCGGGGGCGGCGTCGCGGGTCCGGCCGACCGGGGAGCCCGCCAACAATTTGTCCAGCAGGTCGCGCTGCGGCTCATCGAGATCGGCGACGACCGAGGCGATCTGCTCCCCGTTGGGTTCGGCGCCCTCCAGGGTCGCCTGGCCCGGATGCCAGGGCAGTCCAGCGCTTGCCTCGGCGGCCACCCGCAGGGTCTCGCCGCCCCAGCACAACGCGCGGTCGGTGAGGTCGGCGAGGGCGGCGCGTACCTGCGACTCGGGCGCCCGCTCGCCGATCAGCGTCAGCAACTCGGGCACGCCGACCGGAGTCCCGTCGGCGTGCAACACCAGCAGTGCGTCGATCACCGCCAGTCGCAGGAAGTCCAACTCGTCGGTGGCCGCCCGGACCGACTGGCGGGCCTGAGCCCGCGCAGCCAGAGCCGCGATGCTGCCAGGCGGCGGCTGGGCGAGGTCGGGCCGCAACTCCAGTAGGCGGATCAGCCGCTCGTCGGGCAGGTCCGCCAGCCAGGAGCCCAGCGGAACGCCCCGGGCCTGTTCAGTCATCGACGACTAGCGTAGGTCAGCCGCCACCGGACCGACCGGGCCCCGCGGGCGAACCAGTGAACACGGTCGACCCGGACCTGTCAGAATGGGTTCCGTGGCTGACATCGCTGAGAACCAGGGGCGCAAGACCGGGTACGTCGACAACGGCTGGCCGTCGACCGACCACGGCCAACCCGCAGTGAGCGAACTGCGAACCGACCGGGCCGGTGCGCTGTCGCCGTTCGGGGATGTGGAGTTCCCACTCCCCGCCGACGACCTGCCCTACCTGCATCCGGTCACAGTCGTCAACCAGTAGGCCGTGACCCTCGTGTCTGGAGCCGGACCGCTCTCGCACCTCGATGAGCGCGGCGCGGCCCATATGGTTGATATCACCGCGAAGGCAACCACCAAACGCATCGCCGTTGCCGCCGGCATACTGCGCACCACCGCGGAGGTGGTGCAGTTGATCTCGACCGGCGGGTTGCCCAAGGGCGACGCGCTGGCCACCGCGCGGGTGGCTGGCATCATGGCCGCCAAACACACCAGCGACCTGATCCCGCTCTGCCACCAGTTGGCGCTCACCGGCGTCGATGTCGACTTTGCCGTCGGCGAGTCCGACATCGCCATCACCGCCACCGTGCGGACCACCGATCGCACCGGGGTGGAGATGGAAGCGCTGACCGCGGTCAGCGTGGCGGCACTCACGCTCTACGACATGATCAAGGCCGTGGACCGCGCCGCCGTCATCGACGACATCCGGGTGCTGCGCAAGGACGGCGGCCGTACCGGGGCCTGGGAGCGCTGATGGCAGTCAGGAGTGCACGAATCATCATCGCCTCCACCCGTGCGTCGGCCGGCGCGTACACCGACCGCACCGGACCGATCATCGCCGAGTGGCTGGCCCAACATGGCTTCGAGTCGGTGCAGCCGGAGGTGGTTCCCGACGGTGACCCGGTCGGTGCGGCACTGCGCGAGGCGCTGGCCGCCGGGGTGGACGTGGTCATCACCTCCGGTGGTACCGGTATCTCGCCGACGGATGACACCCCGGCCCAGACCGTGGCGGTGCTGGACTACGAGGTCCCCGGACTGGCCGATGCCATCCGGCACTCGGGCCTGCCGAAGGTGCCGACGTCGGTGCTGTCCCGCGGGGTGTGCGGGGTGGCCGGGCGGACCTTGATCGTCAACCTGCCCGGTTCGTCCGGCGGGGTACGTGATGGCCTGGGGGTGCTAGCCGATGTGCTGGATCACGCGTTGGACCAGCTTGCCGGCGGGGACCACCGCTGATGGCGCTGGTGCTGCGGGCAGCGGTCACCGAACAGCCGATCCTGCTCTCTGAACATGAGGACCTGGTGGGGCATCGGGCCGCGGGCGCCATCGTCGGCTTTGTCGGGATGATCCGCGATCATGACCACGGGCGCGGGGTGGTGCGATTGGAGTATTCGGCGCATCCGTCGGCTGTGCAGGTGATGGCCGATGTGCTGGCTGAGGTGGCCGAAGCCTCCAGCGGCGTTCGCGCGCTGGCGGCCAGCCACCGGATCGGCGCGTTGCAGATCGGTGACGCTGCGCTGGTGGCAGCGGTCGCCGCCGATCACCGCAACGTGGCGTTCCAGACCTGCGCATACCTGGTCGACACCATCAAAGCGCGCCTGCCGGTGTGGAAGCACCAGTTCTTCGTCGACGACACCGAGGAATGGGTCGGCTCGGCCTGAATCGGTGGCCTGATCTTGACGCACGAAAAGGGGGCCGGTGGAAACCGGCCCCCTTTTCGTGCGTACGGAGGTGTTTAGGCCAGCTGAGCCGGCTGCTGCACGAACGCGGTCAGGGCGTCGTTGCCGCTCACGTTCTCCGACCGGATGGCCTGCCACAGCTGCCGGTAGTAGCCGGCTTCGGTGGCGGTCCGGTTGTTCTCGGGCGGCGCCTCGCCTGCGGGGGCCGGGGCCTCTTCAGCCTGGGTGGACTCAGGGGCCGGCGGCTGCCACCACGGCGCGGGGGCCGGCGCCTCTTCGGCCGGAGCCTCGGGGGCCGGTGGCATGTCCTCGGCGGCCGGGGCGGGAGCCTCCTCCGGCGGGGCGGGGAACCAGGCGGCGGGCGCCGCAGGTGTGGCCGCGGGGGCTGGTGGCACGTCTTCTGCGGCCGGGGCGGGAGCCTCTTCGGCCGGAGCCTCGGGGGCCGGTGGCGGCAGTTCCCACCACGGTGCGGGAGCCGGGGCCTCGGGGGCGGGCGCTTCGGGAGCCGGGGCTTCAAAGGCCGGAGCCTCGGGGGCCGGCGGCAGATCTTCGGCCGCGGGAGCCGGGGCTTCGGGGGCTGGCGACACCCACCACGGTGCGGGGGCCGGCGCCTCGGGCGGCGGTGCCATCGGGTTGTCCATTGCCACCGTCTCGCCGGTGACCTCCGGGTTGTCGATCGGGGCGTCAGCAGGCGCGGCGGGCACATCACGCTGCGTCGGGCTGGACAGTCCGCGACCGCAGG
>JBDTKT010000017.1:0-3636 GCA_039935195.1 Mycobacterium sp. | reverse complement strand
CCTGCTCAACTGGGAGGGCGGTGCGCCGGCGCCCGAGATGTTCCCGGGAGGGAAAGCGCCGTGAAACTACTTGCCCGCGCGCGCCGTTCGCAACCCGGTGGCATTGCCGACCGGCTCATCTGGCAGGCGGCGTCGCTGCTGCTGGCGTATCCCGATGAGCAACACTCTCGGCGGCTGAGCACCGTCGAGGAACTGTTGGCCAATGTGACCGGGGTGGCTGCAGATCTGTTGGCGCGCAACGTCGCCGCGTTGCGAGACGCCGACCCGCTGACCGCCGCGACCCGGTATGTCGATACGTTCGACATGCGGCGCCGCTCGACGATGTACCTGACGTACTGGACCGGCGGGGATACCCGCAACCGCGGCATGCAGATGCTGGCGTTCGCCACCGCCTACCGCGAGGCCGGTGTCGAGCGGCCGCGTGATGAGGCCCCGGATTATCTTCCGCTGGTCCTGGAATTCGCTGCGACGATCAACCCCGAGGTGGGGCGGCGCCTGCTCGTCGAACACTGGGTGCCGATCAACGTGCTGTCGGGATCGTTGGCGGATGCCGAATCACCGTATGCGCACGTGATCGCCGCGGTGCTGGAAACGCTACCGGCGGCTACCGACCGGGAGGTGCGGGAAGCGCGTGCGTTAACCGAATCCGGCGCGCCGGCCGAGGCCGTCGGGTTGGAACCTTATTCAACGACCGTCGCTCTGGGAATGCCGAAGGTGCGGACATAATGACGCTGATAACTGATGCGGAGCGGTGGTGGAACATTGCGCCCTATCTCTCATTGACGATTATGGCGGTCGCCACCTGGTGGCGGTACCGCTACGACAAGTTCGGCTGGACCACCAGGTCCTCGCAGCTCTACGAGTCCAAGCTGTTGCAGGTCGCCAGCCCGATGTTCCACTTCGGTAGCTTTGTGGTGATCTTCGGGCACATCATGGGCCTGTTCGTTCCGGAGTCGTGGACCGAGGCGCTGGGCATGAGCGATCACCTTTACCACCTGCAGGCGATGATCTTCGGCATCCCCGCCGGCATCGCCACCCTGGTCGGCGTGGCACTGCTCGTCTATCGGCGACGCAGCCAGGCGGCGGTGTTTCGGGCCACCACCGTCAACGACAAGTTGATGTATGCGGTGCTGGTGGCCGCCCTGGTGGCCGGGATGAGTTGCACCCTGATGGGGACCACCGCATCCGGCGAGGCACACGACTACCGGCAGACGGTGTCGGTCTGGTTCCGGTCGATCTGGGCGCTGGATCCGCGCGGTGACCTGATGGTTCAGGCTCCGTTTTACTACCAGGTGCATGTGATGATCGCGCTGGTGTTGTTCGCGCTGTGGCCGTTCACCCGGCTGGTGCACGCGTTCAGCGCACCGGTCGGATACCTGTTCCGCCCCTACATCGTCTACCGCAGCCGTGACGTCGCCAAGGCGAACCAGCCGTTCGGGTCGCGACCGCAACACCGCGGCTGGTAGGCCAACCGGGCCGGGGCCTCCGGCCGCGGAGGGTTGCCGTGGCAGAGCCCGCCCGGATTTGTGCGGCGACATATGGTTGCGAGCGTGGCCCTGCCTGATGACGTCTACACCCGGCTGCTGAAGTTCCGGACCCGACTGCGGCGTTTCGAGCGGTGGAGCGCCGACCAGGCGCAGGCCGCCGGGCTGACACCGGCGCAGCACCAATTGCTGCTGGCGATCCGCGGCCACACCGACTCGCGTGGGCCCACGGTGGGGGATCTTGCGGACTATCTACTGCTGCGCCACCACAGCGCCGGTGAACTGATCCAGCGCGCAGAAGCTGCCGACCTGGTGACCCGGGTCCGCGATCGGGAGGACCAGCGGGTGATCCGGCTGCGGCTCACCGACGTGGCGGCGAAGTGCCTGGAATCGCTGAGTGAGCTGCACCTCGAAGAGCTGGAGCGGTTCACCGCCGAGTCGCCGCTGGGTTCGTGAGGCGGTGCCGGCGACGGCGTCGTTTTCGCGATCGGGGGTCTTCGCTGGCAGACTCGCTGGGTGAACTTCCGCAATGTCGCCATCGTCGCCCACGTAGACCACGGCAAAACCACCCTGGTCGACGCCATGCTGCGGCAGTCCGGCGCGTTGACGCACCGCGGCGATGACGCCAAAGAACGCATCATGGACTCCGGTGACCTGGAGCGGGAAAAGGGCATCACGATCCTGGCCAAGAACACCGCCGTCCACCGCCATAACCCCGACGGCAGCATGACCTGCATCAATGTGATCGACACCCCGGGCCACGCGGACTTCGGCGGCGAGGTGGAACGCGGGCTGTCCATGGTGGACGGGGTACTGCTGCTGGTCGACGCCTCGGAGGGCCCGCTGCCGCAGACCCGGTTCGTGCTGCGCAAAGCGCTGGCTGCGCACCTGCCGGTGATCCTGGTGGTCAACAAGACCGACCGGCCCGACGCCCGGATCGCCGAGGTGGTCGACGCCAGCCACGACTTGCTGCTCGACGTCGCCAGTGACCTGGATGACGAGGCTCAGCGGGCCGCCGAGCATGCGCTGGGCCTGCCCACGCTGTACGCCTCCGGTCGCGCCGGGGTGGTCAGTACGACCGCCCCGTTAGACGGCCAGGTGCCCGACGGCACCAACCTCGATCCGCTGTTCGACGTGCTTCTCGAGCACGTCCCGCCGCCCTCGGGTGATCCCGAGGCGCCGCTGCAGGCGCTGGTGGCCAACCTCGATGCGTCGGCGTTCCTGGGCCGGTTGGCGCTGATTCGCATCTACAACGGGCGCATCCGCAAGGGCCAGCAGGTGGCGTGGCTTCGCGAGGTCGACGGCCAGCCGGTGACGGCGACGGTCAAGATCACCGAACTGCTGATCACCGAGGGGGTGGAACGCACCACTACCGAGGAGGCGCAGGCCGGCGACATCGTCGCGGTGGCCGGCATCCCGGATATCATGATCGGCGACACACTGGCCGATGCGGCCGCCCCGAAGGCATTGCCGCGCATCACCGTTGACGAGCCGGCGATCTCGGTGACGATCGGCACCAACACCTCCCCGCTGGCGGGCAAGGTCTCCGGGCACAAGCTGACCGCCCGCATGGTCAAGACGCGCCTGGACACCGAACTGGTCGGCAACGTGTCGATCCGGGTCGTCGACATCGGCCGCCCCGACGCCTGGGAGGTGCAGGGTCGCGGTGAGCTGGCGCTGGCGATACTCGTCGAGCAGATGCGCCGGGAGGGCTTCGAGCTGACCGTAGGCAAGCCGCAGGTGGTGACCCGCACCGTCGACGGCAAGCGGCACGAACCCTTCGAACATTTGACGGTGGACTGCCCGGAAGAGTTCGTCGGGGCGGTTACTCAGCTGGCGGCCGCGCGCAAGGGCCGGATGACCGAGATGGCCAACCACACCACCGGCTGGGTGCGGATGGAGTTCATCATCCCCAGCCGCGGCCTGATCGGGTGGCGCACCGACTTCCTCACCGAAACCCGCGGCACCGGGATCGCCAACGCGGTGTTCGACGGATATCAGCCGTGGGCCGGCGAGATCCGGGCTCGGCACACGGGGTCGTTGGTGTCCGACCGGACCGGGTCGATCACGCCGTTCGCGTTGACCCAGCTTTCCGACCGGGGACAGTTCTTCGTTGAGCCCGGCCAGGAGACCTACCAGGGCATGGTCGTCG
>JBDTKT010000016.1:0-9635 GCA_039935195.1 Mycobacterium sp. | reverse complement strand
ACCGGCGTGTGGGAGGCACTGCTCGATCCCTCGATGGTCGCCAAGCTGGAGGTCCTCGACCCGGAGATCGCCGCGGTGTACCAGCACATGCGGAATTACCAGGCGGTGCGGACGCACTTCTTCGACGCGTATTTCGCCGACGCGGTGAAGGCCGGCATCCGCCAGGTGGTGATCTTGGCTTCCGGCCTGGATTCGCGGGCCTATCGGCTGGACTGGCCGGCCGGGACCACGCTGTATGAGATCGATCAGCCGAAAGTTCTGGCCTACAAGTCCGCGACGCTGGCCGCCCATGATGCGACCCCGTCGGTGGACCGCCGGTCGGTGGCGATGGACCTGCGCCAGGACTGGCCCACCGCCCTGCGCGGTGCCGGCTTCGACCCCGGGGCGCCGACGGCCTGGCTTGCCGAGGGACTGCTGATGTATCTGCCCGCCGACGCCCAGGACAGACTGTTCGAGCAGATCAGCGCACTCAGCGCGCCGGGCAGCCGGATCGCGGCCGAGACCGCGGCCAACCACGCCAACGAACGGCGGGAAGAGATGCGGGATCGGTTCAAGAAGATCTCCGACATGCTCGGCCTGGTCCAGACCGTGGACGTGATGGACCTGATCTACCACGACGACGACCGGGCGGAGGTGCGTGACTGGCTCAACGAGCACGGCTGGCGGGCCACCGGGCAGCACGCGCAGGACGAGATGCGCCGACTGGGGCGCTGGGTCGACGTGCCGATGGGTGATGACCGGGATGCGTTCGCCGAGTTCGTGACGGCGGTGCGCGAGTAGCCTGCCGTCCAACCGGACGGTTGACTAGCATGGGGTCTACTCCGGTCCGGAAGGAAAACCCATGACCACAGAAGTCACCGCACCCAGCACGCCCATCGCACTGGGCGAGACGCACATCATCGAAACCGTCGCTCGGCTGCGGAAAACATTCGCCACCGGGCGGACCCGCGACCTGGAATGGCGGCGCACCCAGCTGTTGGCCCTCGAGGCGCTGATGAACGAGAACGAGGCGAAGATCGCCGCCGCACTCGACGAAGACCTGGGTCGCAAACCGTTCGAGGCGTGGATGGCCGACATCGTCAACACCGCCGGTGAAGCGCGGTACGCCGCCAAACACGTCAAGAAGTGGGCCCGCCGAAAGCACCACCGGTTGGAGCTGTCCCAGCTTCCCGGCCGCGGCTGGGTGGAGTACGAGCCGTATGGCACGGTGCTGATCATCGGCGCCTGGAACTTCCCGTTCGTGTTGACCCTCGGGCCGGCGGTCGCGGCGATCGCCGCCGGAAACACCGTCGTGCTCAAGCCCTCTGAAGTGGCCCCCGCGTCGTCACGGCTGATGGCCGAGCTGGTGCCGGCGTACCTGGACGGCGACGCGATCGCGGTGATCGAAGGCGACGGCGCGGTGAGCCAGCAGTTGATCGCGCAGGGCTTCGACCGGCTGATGTTCACCGGCGGAACCGAGATCGGCCGGAAGGTCTACGAGGCCGCCGCGGCCCACCTGACACCGGTCACCCTGGAGTTGGGCGGTAAGAGTCCGTGCATCGTCGCGGCCGACGCCGACATCGACGTCGCCGCCAAACGGATCGCCTGGACCAAGTTCATCAATTCGGGGCAGACCTGCATCGCCCCGGACTACGTGATCGCCGACGCCAAGATCCGCGACGAACTGGTCCGCAAGATCGACGCCGCGGTCGCCACCTTCGAAGCTGACGACCCCGGTGGGAAGCCCATCGTGAACCGGCGGCACTTCGACCGGCTGACCAGCGCACTGGCGGCCACCAAGGGCACCGTCACGCTCGGTGGCGGCTCGGACGCCGAGACGGTACGCATCCAGCCGACCGTGGTGGTGGACCCCGACCCGAACGAACCGTTGATGACCGACGAGATCTTCGGCCCGATCCTGCCGATCGTCACCGTCGGGTCGATCGACGAGGCCATCGGTTACGTCAACGCACGGCCCAAGCCGCTAGCGGCGTACCTGTTCACCAAAGCCAAAGATGTCCGCGAGCGCGTGGTCAAAGATGTCTCAGCGGGCGGCATGGTGGTCAACCACCTGGTGTTCCACTTCGCCACCACCAGGCTGCCGTTCGGCGGCGTCGGGCCGTCGGGGATGGGCGCCTACCACGGCCGGTGGGGTTTCGAGGAGTTCAGCCACCGCAAGGCGGTGCTCACCAAGCCGACCCGACCCGACGTGTCGCGGTTCATCTACCCCCCGTATACAGAGAAGGCCTGGAAGTTGGCGCGCCGGCTGTTCTAGCTGCGCGCTGCCGGCGACCACAACGTAAATCCGAGAGAGGAAGTCCATGCCCGGAGTGCAGGATCGTGTCATCGCCGTCACTGGTGCCGGCGGCGGCCTAGGTCGCGAATACGCGCTGACGCTGGCCCGCGAAGGTGCCAGCGTCGTCGTCAACGACCTCGGGGGCGCCCGCGACGGGACCGGCGCCGGCCACTCGATGGCCGACGACGTGGTCAGCGAGATCCGCGAAGCGGGCGGGCGCGCGGTCGCCAACTACGACAGCGTCGCCACCGAGGAGGGCGCGGCCGGCATCGTCAAGGCCGCGCTCGACGAGTTCGGCGCGATCCACGGTGTGGTGAGCAACGCCGGGATCCTGCGGGACGGAACCTTCCACAAGATGACGTCGGAGAGCTTCGACAGCGTGCTCAAGGTGCACCTCTACGGCGGTTACAACGTGTTGCGTGCGGCCTGGCCGTACTTCCGCGAGCAGAGCTATGGCCGGGTCGTGGTCGCCACTTCCACCAGCGGGCTGTTCGGTAACTTCGGGCAGGCCAACTACGGGGCGGCCAAGCTCGGCCTGGTCGGGTTGATCAACACGCTGGCGATCGAGGGCGCCAAGTACAACATCAAGGCGAACGCGATCGCCCCGATCGCCGCCACCCGGATGACCGAGGACATCCTGCCGCCGGAGGTGCTGGCCAAGCTGAATCCCGATTACGTGGCACCGGTGGTGGCCTACCTGTGCACCGAGGAGGTGCCGGAGACCGGGTCGGTGTTTATCGCCGGCGGCGGCAAGGTGCAACGGGCCGCGCTGTTTCAGAACGAGGGCGCCAACTTCGAGAATCCACCGTCGGTCGACGACATCGCCGCGAACTGGGCGACCATCGCCGATCTGTCCGATGCGCGGGCGGCCAACTTCACGCTCGGGTGACACGAGCGGCGGTGGGTCAGCCGAGCAGCGCGGTACGCAACCGATCCAGGTCGGTCGCGGTGACCCCGGCACTGCGCAGGTAACCGTCCAGCGAACCGTAGGTCGTATCGATCGAACGGTGCGCGGCCGCCAGGTAGTCGGCCCGGACGCCGAGCACCTCATCGGAGAGTCGGGCTTCGGTGAACGTCAGCACCTCGGGGGTGACCTCGACTTCGGCGCTCTGCGCGATCATCGTCATGATCTGCTCCCGTAGCGAGGAAACGGCGGCGTTGCTGCGCAGATAGTCGGCGATGACGGTGTCCCGGTCGACCCCGGCCGCCTCGAGCACCACCGCGATGACAAACCCGGTGCGGTCCTTGCCGGCGAAGCAGTGGGTCAGGACCGGGCGGCCCCCCGCCAGCAGTGAGACCACCCGGTGCACCGCGCGGCGCGACCCGCCGAGGGTCGGGAAGCGCTGGTACTCCTCAACCATGTACCGGGTGGCGACGTCGGCGGCGGACTCCGCGTCAACTTTCTCGGTCATCATCCGCCGGAAGGCATCCTCGTGCGGCGACGTGCTCGCCGGCGCGGACTCATCGGCGGCCAGGTCGGGGAACGGCAGCAGGTGGATGTCGACGCCGTCCGGTACCCGGCCCGACCCGCGGCGGGTCACCTCCCGCGGCGAGCGCAGGTCCGCGACGTCGGTGACCCCGAGTCGTCGGAGCTCATCGCGGCCCCGGTCGTCGAGGCGGCTCAGCTCGCTGGACCGGAACAGTCGTCCGGGCCGCAGCACGCCGACCGTGTCGGCTGCGCTGGCTACGTCACGAAAATTCCACGCCCCGGGTAGTTCCTGAATTCCGCTGCTCACCCCGCCACGATAGGACACCGCCCCGCGGGCGTCGGACTGCCCAGACTTCTAGACGTGACGAGCCCCCGATTCGTCAGGAATCGGGGGCTCAGATGGTCGTGCGGCGCAGCTCTAGACCGGCGGGTAGCTCGGCGGCGGATAGCCCGCGCCGTCGGTGACACCGCGCAAACCCCACGTCAGGTAATTCAAGTAGAACTCGATCTCATCGGAACCGTCGTAGTCCGGGTTTGGATCGAACGGGACAGGAGCCATCGTGTCACCTCTCAACTTGTATCTCAGAGTTTAGTCGGCGCGTCAACGCCGCGGTACCGAATCCGCATAGACTTCTGCCAACCAGTTGATTGACTCGGGTAGCACCGGGCCCGCCGATAGCGAGTGGACATGCCGAATGATAACGGCTCCTCCCCGGGATTGTCCCGCCGGGAGGAGCTGCTCACCGTTGCCACCAAACTGTTCGCCGCCCGTGGCTACCACGGCACCCGGATGGACGACGTCGCCGACGTGGTGGGACTCAACAAGGCAACCGTCTACCACTACTACGCCAGCAAGTCGCTGATCCTCTACGACATCTACCAGCGGGCCGCGCAGCGCACGCTGGACGCGGTGCACGATGATCCGTCGTGGACCGCCCGTGAGGCGCTGTACCAGTACACGGTGCGACTGCTCAACCAGATCGCCGTCAATCCGGAAGGTGCGGCGGTGTATTTCCAGGAGCAGCCTTACATCACCGAGTGGTTCACCGAGGAACAGGTCGCCGACGTACGTGAAAAGGAAACCCAGGTCTACGCGCACATGCACGCGCTCATCGACCGGGGCATCGCCAGCGGCGAGTTCTACGAGTGTGACTCGCACGTGCTGGCGTTGGGCTACATCGGGATGACGCTCGGGGCCTACCGGTGGTTGCGGCCCAGCGGTCGGCGCAGCGCCAGGGAGATCGCCGCGGAGTTCAGCACCGCGCTGCTGCGGGGGCTGATCCGCGACGCGACGATCCGGGTCGAATCGCCTCTCGGCGCTTAAGTGCGACGGTGTTTCAGGTGCTCGGCCAGGAAGGCTAGCTGGTCGGCGACGACGCGCTCGAAGGCGTCGCCGAGGTAGATCGCGAAGTGCCCCTCCGGGTAGCGCTTGACCGTGCCGTGGGGCGCCTTGGCCGCGTAGCGCAGGGTAGGGCCGGGCGGCGCTACCGAGTCGGCGTCGCAGACACAGAACAGGATCGGGCAGGGAACCTTGGCCGCCAGCCGACCCGGGCGGTAGGTGAGCAGCTTCATCCCGATCCGGGCCGCAACTTCGTTGGGTATCGCGGCACCGTCCGGCTTGATCGCCAGGTAACCGGAATAGGAATCCGGGGAGGACATCAGCGCCACCTCGCCGGGTCGGCCGGCCAAGGCGATCGGCACCGGCGCTCGGCCGAACCGGGCACTGATCAGGTCACGCACGGCCAGCGCCCCCACCTTCGGGAAGGTCAGCGCGGGGATGGTGCGGGCCGACGCCATCCCGTCGGTGAACGGGCACTGCGCCACCGCGGCCGCGATCCCCGGCACCCGGGCCGCGGTCGCGATGACGTGCCCGCCGCCGAACGACGTACCCCACAACCCGATCCGGTCGTGGTCGACACCGGGCAAGGTGTGTGCGTAGCCGACGGCAGCGGCCCAGTCCGCCAGCTGCATGTCGATGTCGAGTAGTTGACGCGGTCGCCCTTCGCTGTCACCGAAATTGCGGTAGTCGAACACCAGGCAGGCGTAACCGGCGGCGGCGAAGCGCTCGGCATAGGCGTCCAGGCGCATGGTCCGCACCGCGCCCAGTCCGTGCGCCATCACCAGCAGCGGCACCTCGGCGCCGGCATCGGCCCCGGCGGGGCGGTACAGCCACGCGCTGATCTGGTCGGTGCCGGAGTTGAACCGGACATCCTCGCGTGAAGACATAGCTCAACCTATCTCGGGGACCGTTGTGATACACCGACCGTATGACCCCGGGCCTGCTGGAGATCCTGGCGACGGTGATCGGCGCCGGCCACGTCAGCACCGATCCCGATGTGCTGGCCGGCCGCAGCGTCGACCACACCGGTCGCTATCGGGGGCGGGCGGGCGCGCTGGTGCGGCCGGGATCGACCGAAGAGGTGGCGGCGGTGCTGCGGGTATGCCGCGACGGCGGCGCCCACGTCACCGTCCAGGGCGGGTGTACCTCGCTGGTGGCAGGCACTGTCCCCGAGCACGACGACGTGCTGCTGTCCACCGAGCGGCTAAATACCGTCGGTGACGTCGATGCCGTCGAGCGGCGGGTGCGTGCCGGTGCCGGCGCCACACTGACCGCGGTGCAGCACGCCGCGACCGCCGCCGGCCTGGTTTTCGGTGTCGACCTGGCCGCGCGCGATACCGCGACCGTCGGCGGCATGGCGTCGACGAATGCCGGCGGGCTGCGTACGGTCCGCTACGGCAACATGGGCGAGCAGGTCCTTGGCCTGGATGTCGCCCTGCCCGACGGTTCGGTAGTGCACCGGCACAGTCGGGTGCGGCGCGACAACACCGGCTACGACCTGCCGGCGCTGTTCGTCGGGGCCGAAGGCACCCTGGGCGTCATCACCGCATTAGACCTGCGCCTGCATCCGATCCCGTCGCATCGGGTGACCGCGGTGTGTGGCTTCGCCGACCTCGACGCCCTCGTCGATGCCGGCCGGGGGTTTCGCGACCTCGACGGTATCGCTGCGCTGGAATTGATCGACGCCCGCGCGGCCGCCCTGACCGGCGAGTATCTGGGGATCGCCGCGCCGGTGGGTGGGGACTGGCTACTGCTGGTGGAACTGGCCGGCGACCACGACCAGACCGGCCGCCTTGCCGGCGCGCTGGCGCCCATGCAGATGTGCGACGAACCGGCGGTCGGCGTGGACACCGGCACCCAACAGCGGCTGTGGCGGGTGCGGGAGGCGGTAGCCGACGTGCTCGGCGTGTACGGGCCACCGCTGAAGTTCGACGTCTCGCTACCGCTGGCCGTCGTTGCTCGGTTCGCCGCCGACGCGAACGTGCTGATCCACCGGCACGCCCCCGACGCGCTGCCGCTGCTGTTCGGGCATATCGGCGAGGGCAACCTGCACCTCAACGTGCTGCGCTGTCAACCTGACGCCGAACCCGGCCTGTACGCGGCGATGATGGACCTGATCGCCGGGTGCGGCGGCAACGTGAGCTCCGAGCACGGGGTTGGCAGCCGCAAGCGCGCCTACCTTCGGATGTCCCGCCAGCCCGCCGACATCGCCGTAATGCGCACCGTCAAGGCGGTGTTCGACCCGACTGGCTATCTCAACGCCGCGGTGCTCTTCGACTGATGCTGAACAACCAGGCCGTCAGATGGGAACGATCTGCATGGTGCTGTACCACTCGACCGGGAGTTGGGAACGTGGGCTCGGCCGCTGGATCTGCAGCCATACGCCCGTCATGCCCGGGCGGATCTGGTCCTGGAGGGTGAGCGTCGCGTTGCCGGCCCCGTCCATGACCATGCCGGCGTAAGTCGTGCCCGGTGTGCCGGGGCCGCACCCCGGCGCGCTCGCCCGGGGTACCTGGATCATCGATATATCGTAGTGAACGCCCGGAAAGCGGCTGTTCGTGAACTGGACCTCCGCGATTACGGTGTTCCCACTGGTGTGGACGAAAGCTTCTCCGTAGCCAGTACCCGGGCTCCCCCAGCTCGTGGACCCGAGCTTGCTGAAATCGCAGGCTCGGCGAGCCCCCCCGAATGGAGTCCGGGTGCCGGCGCCCGTCGTGTCCGACGGAGCGGCCGTGGCGGTACCGGTGTCAATCGGCGACAGCACCGCGGCGCAGATCGTCAGGGCCATTGCTGCCGCGGACATCACGAAAAGTACCGGCTTGCGCATCCGTGCAGTTAACCATGTTGGTCTGTTGATCGTCCTGCGATCGCGTGAGTAGCTATCGACGACGCCCCGACGCCGGACCTGCGGAACAGTGGCAGCCGCGGCGGAGTCAGTTCGGCTCGAAGGTGATGAGTTGACGCACCGTGGTGCCGTCCGCCAGGTGGTCCATGGCGTCGTTGATGTCGTCCAGCGCAATGGTCGCCGACACCAGGCTCTGCACCGGCAGTCGGCCGGACCGCCACAGCGCGACGAACCTGGGGATATCGCGCGCGGGCACCGCAGAGCCCAGGTAGCTGCCGATCAGTGACCGGCCTTCGGCGACCAAGCTCAACGGCGACACGCTGATCCGGGCGTCCGGCGGCGGCAACCCGACGGTGACGGTGCGGCCGCCGGGGGCGGTCAGCTCGATCGCGGTCTGCAACGCGGCAGGGTGGCCGACGGCCTCGATTACCACCTGCGCCCGGATGCCCTCCTCGACGGCGTGCTGCGGGGTGTAAACGCGCCGAACGCCGAGCGCGCGCGCAGCCGCCAGCTTTTCCGGCAGCCGGTCGATCGCGACGACATCGACGTCGTCGTGCGACAACACCGTCAGCACCGCGGCCATGCCGACACCGCCGAGGCCGACAACCGCGACCGTCTGGCCCGGCGCGGGCCGGCCCACGTTGAGCACCGCGCCGCCGCCGGACGCCCGGATCAGCGTGTCGCCGTTGAGCTTGGTCGCCGAAGGCCGGTCACTGATCGGCAGCTACCTCGGCTCCGCGGTGCCCGCCCGCGATATCCCCAGGTTCGTCGCGCTGTGGCGGTCCGGCCGCTTGCCGGTGCAGGCCCTAGTGTCGGCGACCATTGCGCTGGATGACATCAACGCCGCCATGGACCACCTGGCGGACGGCACCACGGTGCGTCAACTCATCACCTTCGAGCCGTACTGACCACGGGAGCGGCGGGCACTGTTCCACCGTTTGGCCTGGTGGTAATCGACTTCGACTCACGCGATCCAAGGACGATCAACAGACCGACATGGTTAACTGCACGGATGCGCAAGCCGGTACCTTTCGTGACGTCCGCAGCGGCAACCGTCCTGATGATCTGCGCCGCGATGCTGTCGCCGATGGGCACCGGAACCGCCGCGGGCGCTCCGCCGGGCACGACTGGCACAACCACCCGGGCTCCGTTCACGCCGGCCCACCGATCCTGCGATTTTCATAATCTCGGAAGCACTAATTTTGGAGCCGTGGGTTCTGGCACCGGCGAAGCCCTGATCCACACCAGCGGCAACACCGTCGTCGCGGAGGTGAACTTCTCGAACCCCCGCTTCTTGGGCGTTCACTACCAGGTCGGGTTGATCCAGGCACCCCGGCCGGCCGCCCCGGGCTGCGGCCCTGGCACACCGGGAACGGCTTACGTCGACATGGTTATCGACGGGGCCGGCAGAGCAGCGGTGACCCTCCAGGACCAAATCCGCCCGGGCATGACAGGCGTATGGCTGAAGATCGACCGCTTCGGCCCACATTCCCAACTCCCGGCTGAGTACTACAGCACGATCATGATCACTCCCGTCTGACGGCTGGGTTGTTCGGCTTCAGCCGAAGAGCACCGCGGCGTTGAGATAGCCGGTCGGATCGAACGCCGCCTTGACCGTGCGCATTGCGGCGATGTCGGCGGGTTCGCGGGACATCGGAAGGTAGCCGCGCTTGCGGCTGCCAACCCCGTGCTCGGAGCTCACGTTGCCGCCGCACCCGGCGATCAGGTCCATCATCGCCGCGTACAG
>JBDTKT010000015.1:0-12502 GCA_039935195.1 Mycobacterium sp. | reverse complement strand
GCGTTCTGCCCCAGAAGGTTGGTTGCCACCAAGACCAGCAGTTGGGCGCGATTTGCGGCGACCACCGATGGGGGAACCGTCATCGAAAACGCCGTGCCGTACGCCGCGGCGGCCGCCTTGGCCTGGGTGGCGGTCTTCTCGGCCTGGACGCCGGTGGTGCTCATCCACAGCACGTACGGGGTGATCGCGGCCGCCATTGCCGCCGAGGACGGCCCCAGCCACCCTTCGCCGGTCAGACCTGCGATGACCGACTGGTAGGCGGCGGCGGTGGAATGCAGTTCGGCTGCGAGCCCGTCCCATGCCGCCGCAGCAGCCAACATCGGCCCGGACCCGGGACCCGAATACAGTCGGGTCGAGTTGATTTCCGGTGGCAGCGCAGCGAAGTTCATTTCTCGACCGTCTTCACCAGGCTGCGGCCGAGTTCTGGGCCGTCATCGCGGCGCCGACAACGGCCAAATCGTCGGCTGCGGTCGCCAACATTTCCGGGTGTGCGGTGACGAACGACATCCGCGGTCCCCCCTTTGTTGATTCACTCAAGGCAGGCCTGAATGTCTACCATAACTACATTTTGTGTCGCCGCTGGAAGGATCTTGGGTAATTGGCCGAGGATTTTGTGAAGCGATCGATGCGGTACCACAGCGGCGTGGCTAGTTGAGCGACGCACGCGGGCACGCCATGATGACCCCCGTGGGGGAGCTGAACCGCCGCGCCGCACTGGGACTCGGTGTTGGCGCGGCTGCGGGTGCGGCGAGCCTGTTCGCGCTCGGCTCGCTGCTGGAGCCGGCCAGATCACCGGCGTCGCCGCCGGACGTCCCGCCCGCCCCGTTTGTCCCGGCCACCGCGGGTGGCCCGCTACCGACCAGGGAATCCGGCTCGTTCGTCTCCGCTGCGCGCGGTGGCGTCGAAACCAACTGGATCATCGCCCGCCCGCCCGGCCAAACCGCGCTGCTGCGGCCGGTGATCGCCCTGCACTGCAAGGGCGGTGATGCCGCCTGGGTGATGGACCTCGGGGTGGAGGACTGCCTCGTCCAGTTGGCTCAAGCGGGCCGGCCGCCGTTCGCGGTGGTCAGCGTGGACGGCGGCGACACATTCTGGCGTCGCCACGGCACCGGCCAAGACTCCGGCGCGATGGTGCTCACCGAGTTGATCCCGATGCTGGCCACCAAGGGGCTTGACACCTCGCGGGTGGGTTTCATGGGCTGGTCGATGGGCGGATACGGCGCGCTGCTGCTGGCCGCTCGTCTCGGTGCGGCCCGCACCGCCGGCATCTGCGCGATCAGTCCCGCGCTGTACATGACCTACTGGGGGGCGCCGCCCGGGGCGTTTGACAGCGTTGACGACTGGCGGACGAACTCGGCCTACGGCCTCGTCCCGCAACTGGCCTCGATCCCGCTTCGGGTCGACTGCGGCACCTCCGACACTTTCTATTCCGCCACCACCCAGTTCGTCAATCAGCTCAATCCCCGGCCGGCGGGCGGGTTCTCCCCGGGCGGCCACGACGTCGGGTACTGGCGCGGGCAGTTGCCGGCGGAGCTGGCCTGGCTGGATTCGTGATTGCGGCGCGATAGTCTTCGGGCAGCGATACCCCGCCGGTGTGAACTAGATGTCAGTGGGCGGCACTGAGTTGTCCGGTCAACCGGTCGTGTCGGTCGGTTGAATCTTTGTTGAGGCCAATAATTTCCACATGCTTGCCTTTGGTGCGGTATTTCGTCGTGATCGCATCGAGAGCGGCGACGGTGGATGCGTCCCAGATGTGCGAGTCGGTCATGTCGATGACCACGGTGGTGGGGTCACCGACGTAGTCAAACTGGTACACGAGGTCGTTGCTGGAGGCGAAGAACAGCTCGCCGGTAACCCGGTAGACGGCGCTGCCGACGGCACCATCGTCGTCCTGGCCGGCCTGTTCGACCCGGTGGACGGTCACCAAATGTGCGACACGGCTGGCGAAAAGGACTGTCGCGGTGAGCACGCCGACGATGACACCGTAGGCCAGGTTGTGACTGATCACAGTCACCACGACCGTGACGGCCATGACCAGGGTTTCGCTGCGTGGCATCCGGCGCAGGGTGGCCGGAGCGATGCTGTGCCAGTCCATGGTTCCGACCGACACCATGACCATCACTGCCACCAACGCCGCCATCGGAATCAGACCGACGATATCGCCAAGGCCCACAACCAATCCCAGCAGGAACACGCCGGCCAGGAAGGTAGAGATCCTGGTACGGGCACCGGAGACCTTCACGTTGATCATGGTTTGGCCGATCATCGCGCAGCCACCCATGCCGCCGAAGAAGCCGGTCACCACGTTGGCTATTCCCTGCCCCCAGCCCTCACGGGTCTTGTCTGAATGGGTGTCAGTGATGTCATCGACAAGTTTGGCTGTCATCAGCGACTCCAGCAGTCCCACCACCGCCATCGCCAACGCGTACGGGGCGATGGTCGCGAGCGTGTGCGTCGTCCACGGCACGTGCGGCACCAGCAGGTGGGGAAGATTCGACGGCAATGTTCCTTCGTCTCTGACATTGGGCACGTCGAGCGACAACAGTGCGACCGCCACGGTGAGCATCACGATCGCCACCAGCGGAGCCGGCACGGCCGTGGTCAGTTTCGGCAAGAACACCATGATCAGCAGGCCGACCCCGGCGAGCGGATACACCAACGCCGGGACGCCCAGCAGATGCGGCAGTTGTGAGGTGAAGATCAAGATCGCCAGGGCGTTGACGAATCCGACCATCACGCTGCGCGGGATGAACCGCATCAGTCGCGTTACCCCCACCGCACTCAGCAGCACTTGAAGGACACCGGCCAAGATCACCGTGGCGATGAGGTAATCCATCCCGTACTGACGCGCCACCGGGGCGATGACCAGCGCGACCGCACCGGTGGCAGCCGAGATCATCGCGGGGCGTCCACCGGTGACCGCGATCGTCACGGCCATCGTGAAAGACGCGAACAAGCCGACCCGCGGATCGACCCCCGCGATCACCGAGAACGAGATCGCTTCGGGGATCAGCGCCAAAGCGACCACCAGACCCGCAAGCACCTCGGTTTTCAGGCGTCGCGGCGACCGCAACGCCGCCAGCACCGACGTACTCGGATCACCGGCCTCGCGGATCGTCGGGACAGACGCCACTGCACGAGATGTCACTGTCACTCCATTCACGGTGCAGCACAACAGCATCCATACAACCCGAATGATCGACAGGACAGGGATGTGGACCGATGCGACGGTGCTCCACCAGGGAAAAAACAACGCACCCACGACCGCGGAAGTCAGGCGCATGTTGCTGAACGAAAACTCTACCCACACCGCAGAGATGGACTCAAATCCCGTGTTCAGCCTCACATCCCCGGTGTTGTCGGTGCCGCATCACGACAACACCGGGGCTGAGGTGAGGCGGTAGCCGCCAAGTTCTGGGTCGTCATCGCGACACCGATACCGACCAGGTTGTCGACTGCCCCGGCCGCGGCAATTCCTCAACCAGCTGCACCCCCGCCGACCGGTGGGTTCTCCCCCGGCGGGCACGGCGTGCAGTACTGGCGAGCGCAGTCACCGGCCGAACTGGCGTAGCTGGACTCCTGAGGCGGGTTTTACCCGGTTCCCGAGCCGCCGGCGGCGCTCACGGTGACGGTGACGGTGGTCGCGCCGCTGTTTGACGCGATCACCAGTTCCGGGGCGCCTGCAGCCGAAACGACGTGCCCGCCGGTGACGCTGACCTGGTAGCCGTTCGGGTATTCGACGGCAGGCACCGAGATGTTGGTCTGCGATCCGGCAGCGAAGTTGCCCGAACCGTCAGCCATCTCGGTGGAGTAGCTGAACGTGAAGGTGCCGTCGTTAAACGACCAGGAGTCCGGCGTGCCGGCCACCACCTGCGGATACGGTTCGGCGAGCGTTGCCAGCGTAGCGGCGTCGACATTGCTGCCCGACGGTGGCTCATCGAGGTTATGGATCAACAGGCCGGATTCCCAATACATCCAGCCGAGACCATGCTCGTTGGCCACGCTCATCGCGTCGGTCAGAGTGGTGGTGTTGCCGGTGTTGCCGAACTCGGTGATCAATGCCGGGATGTCATGCGAGTTCGCGTAGTCCTCTGCGGCGCCCTGGAGGAACCCTTCGAACGCGGTGCAACCGAAGCTGGCGCTGCCGAAAAGCGCTGTCGTCAGGCAGTATGGGTGAAACGTGAGGGCGGAGTGCGGGTCGTCCACCGTGCCCAGGTTGATCGGTGCTCCCTCCTGCTCCAGAACGGTCGGCTCGAAGTACACCGGTGTGGTCGGGTCGACAGCCCTGATCGCCGAGTCCACCTGGTTGTAGAACGGCGTTAGCTGCTGGGCCCCGAAGAACGGGTCGCCCAACTCGGTCTGCAGCCACTGTGAGCCCGGCCAGGGTTCGTTCATGATCTCGAAGCCGGCCACGTCGGGGCTGCCCTTGAAGTAGTTCGCGACGTGCTCCCACATCTGCGCGTAGCTGTTCTCCAGCCCCATCCCGGTCGGTGTTTGGGCATTTGACCAGAACGCATCCCAGGCGTGGTTCTCCGCTTGGCTCGTGACGTAGGTGAGCGGGAAGCCACCCTGGGTATTGGAGAGGTCGCCGGTCTGTGTCGCCCAGGCCGGCGCACCGTCGCCGCTGGCCGAGATGGTGTCGCTGTAGAGGTCCTGGTGCATGTCGATCACGCTGGCGATGCCGTGCTTGGCCAGGGTCTGCACGGTCTGTTCGATCGAGGCCAGATAGGCGTCGTTGAAGACGCCGGGTTCGGGTTCGACACCCGACCATTCGACGGTTAGCCGTACAACGTTGAAGCCGTTGGCGGCCAGAAACGCCGCGTCGGCATTGTCGAACCCGTCGGCGAACGGTTCGTCCGGCGATTTTGACGACACGTTGAGTCCGTGCAGTACGACGACCTTTCCGTCAGCGTCGGTCATCGCGGTGCCGATGGTCGAGATGGGCAGTACCAGTCCATCGGTGCTCGGTGTCGCCGGCGGGGAAGCCGGACTGAACCCGGCCTGTGTCCCGGGGTCGCCGACCACCCCGTGATCACCGAGCGAACCGCCGTTGCCGCCGGCGCCGCCGAGCGCGGGCAGGCCGCCCGGGTTATCACCGTCACCGCCGTTGCCGCCGTTACCACCACTGCCGAACAACCCGGTGCCGTCACCACCGTCACCACCGTTACCGCCGGCGCCACCGTTACCACCATCTCCGCCGTCACCGCCGGTGCCCATCAGCGACCCACCGGCACCACCGGTACCACCGGCGGCAGCGCCACCGCCGTCACCGCCCGCGCCGCCATCACCGAAGACCCCGGCAGCACCACCGGCACCGCCGATGACCCCGGCCTCGGTGCTGTTCCAACCCGCGCCGCCATCGCCGAACAACGACCCGCCCGCACCGCCGACCGGGTCATCCTCGGTCCCGGGGGTACCGTTGCCGATCACGAGAGACCCGGACACCGTATTGATGAAACCGTCGACCTGAGCACCGGTCGGGCTATTGATCCAGTTCTCGATATCGGTGTGCAGTGGGGCGTAGACATCCTGCTGCACCAACGCCGTCACGTCGCCGGTGGCCGCATTAGCTGCCGCGCCCGCCTGGTCAACACCACCGCCCAGGTCAGCCAGAACCGCATCCCAATGCGCCGGGGCCAGGAACGCATCCCACGCGGTGGGCGAAGCCACCGAATCCCAATCCACGTTGGTCGCCGCGTTCAGAAACGGCGAAAAAACCCGATCGACCACGTCGTCGACAACATCGGCGTGCGCTGCCGGCACACGCAGTCCTAGCGCCAAAAACGCCCCCACCGCAGCTACCGCAGCTACCTCACGACGGCGCAGACCAACCTTGCGCAATTCGTGACTCACCCTGATGTTGCGGTAACCGGCCACCCGCTGAATCGGCCTCCTTACGACCTACCTTTGTCGTTGAGCGATGTGATCAACGTAACGATTGACTACGTGGAAATGTACCCAAATCTCAGAGATTTAAAAGGTGCCTACCTTATCGAACCCAATTTTCAGGTCTTGGTCGGCGGTGCCGGCGGTCTCGTTGGCACCTGGTCGATCGCGCGTCGGCCCGCGGCCGAGTGCGCTAACTTCGGGCGAACCGCCGCAACCGCAGGCTGTTGGCGACCACCAGCACCGACGAGCAGGCCATCGCCGCACCTGCGATCATCGGATTGAGCAGCCCGGCCGCAGCCAGTGGAATGGCCGCGATGTTGTAGCCGAACGCCCACACCAGGTTCATCCGGATGATGCGCAGCGTGCGCGCCGACAATCGCAGCGCGGTCGGCACCGTGCGCAGGTCGCCGCGCACCAGCGTCAGGTCCCCGGCTTCGATGGCGGCGTCGGTGCCGGTACCCATCGCCATGCCGATGTCGGCGGTGGCCAGCGCCACCGAGTCGTTGACCCCGTCGCCGACCATCGCCACCCGTCGGCCGTCGGCCTGCAGTCGTTTGACGACGTCGGCCTTGTCGGTGGGCAGGACGTTGGCGATCACATTTGCCGGCTCGATCCCGACTTCCTTAGCCACCCTCCGGGCCACGGTGGCGCCGTCTCCGGTGAGCAGCATCGGGGTGATCCCCATCGCCTTGAGCTCAGCGATGGCGGCCGCGCTGGTCTCTCGGACGGTGTCGGTCAGCGTGATCGTCCCGCGCACCCGGTCGAGCCAGGAAACCTCGACCGCGGTGCCCGTTTCGTGTGCGGCCGATGACCGGGTGACGTCGACCTGGATTCCGTCGACGACGCCGGTCACGCCGTGGCCGGGTCGGTTGGCGAAGTCCGCCACCCGCCCCAGTGGCACGTTGGTGGCTTTGGCGGCGGCAACGATCGCGGCCGCGATCGGATGCTCAGATGCCGATTCGACGGTGGCAGCCCGCGCCAGCACCGTGTTCGGGTCTTCACCGCGCAGAACGGCCATGTTGCCGACGGTCATCACACCGGTGGTCACGGTGCCGGTCTTGTCCAAGATGACGGTGTCGATGCCGTTGACGGTCTCCAGCACCTGCGGATTCTTGATCAGGATGCCCAACTGGGCACCGCGCCCGGTGCCGACCAGGATGGCGGTCGGCGTAGCCAGGCCGAGCGCACACGGGCAGGCGATGATCAGTACCGCGACGGCAGCGGTGAACGCCGCCGCGGCGGGTTGGTCGGCCAGCAGCCAACCGGCCAGGGTGAGTGCGGCGATCACCAGTACGACGGGCACGAACACCGCCGAGACCCGGTCGGCCAGTCGCTGGATCGACGCCTTGCCGCTCTGCGCGTCGGTCACCAGCTTGGCCATCCGGGCCAGTTGGGTGTCGGCGGCCGCCTTGGTCGCGCGCACCAGCACCAGCCCGTAGGTGTTGAGTGCACCGCCGAGCACGTGGTCGTCGACACCCACGTCGACCGGCATCGGTTCGCCGGTGATCGTCGAGGTGTCCAACGCGGTGCTGCCGTCGATGACGACACCGTCGGTGGCGATCCGCTCACCGGGCCGGACCACGAGCACGTCGCCGACCCGCAGTTCGGCAACCGGCACCCGCGTCTCCTTGAGCCCGTCCGGGCCGCGCCGCATCACCGCGGCGTCCTTGCCACCCAGCTCCAGCAACTCCCGCAGCGCCGCTCCAGCCGAACGCTTGGCCCGCGACTCCGCGTAGCGACCGGCCAGCAGGAACACCGTCACCGCAGCGGCCACCTCGAAGTACACGTGGCCACCCCGGTCGGTGGCCCCGGAGATCACCATCACCGCCGACCACACGTAGGCGGCCACCGTGCCCAGCGACACCAGGGTGTCCATCGTGGAGGCGCCGTGCACGGCGTTGCGCACCGCAGCGCGGTGGAACGGATAACCGCCCCACACCACGACCGGCGTGGTCAGGGCGAACGCCACCCACTGCCAGCCGGGGAAATGCCAGGCCATCACCATCGACAGCGCCACCACCGGGACGGCCAGCAGCGCCGTGCCGATCAGCCGTTGGCTTAGTTGCCTGCCCGGCACGTCGGCGTGCGCGTCCGGGCTATCCCCGTCGGCCGGGTACGTCGCCGACCCGAACACCGACGCCTCGTAGCCGACGGACTGCACCGCCCGGATCAACTCGGCGGCCGACACCGTGGGTTCGTGTTCGACGTGGGCTCGCTCAACGGCCAAGTTCACCGTGGCGTGCACGCCGCCCAGGGCGTTCAGGCCACGTTCGACCCGCGCCGCGCACGAAGCGCAGGTCATGCCGCGCAGTTCGAGGTCGGTGGTGATCACCCGATCGATCATACCCCCCTAGGGTATTATCGTTCTGTGTCGACAGTCACATCGAATGCACGACCGGGCGGGTCCGCCGCGCCCGCCACACCCGGGCCGATCCCACCACTGCCAGCAGTCCGGCGACCGACGCCAACGCCAGCGTCAGCACGAGCAGCTGTGGGTCGTAGCTCATCGAGATGGTGACCGGTTCACCGTCGGTGACGGGTGCGACCAGCACCGCGGAGCGGACGTGCGACCAACTCGCCGCGCAGCCGAACGCTGCCGCACCAGCCAGGCTCAGTTCCACGGCGGCGCGGATTCGAGCCACGTTCACCACTGCGAGCTGTCGTCGTCAGAGTCCGGTTCGGCGAACTCGGCGGGGTCAAAGCCTCCGAGGGAGTCGGCACGGCGCCCCATCAACGAGGTGATCGCTGCCCGCAGTCGACGGTGGTCGCGGGCCCAGGCCTGCACGGGGCGCTTACCGGTGAGCTGCAACCCGATGCTGACCCGGCGGCGTGGCACACCGCTCAGCTCACCCAGTGCGCGGGCCTCCTGCCACTCCTCCGGATTTTCCGTACTTCGGGCCGGCCGCGGCGGCTCCGGATACACCATGACGATCTCGTCGACCCCGATCGTCTCGGTACCTTGGCGCAGTGTCCGTTCGGTGAGCTCGACGGAGCTGTGGATGCGGGCCGCCTTGACCTGCACGGCGACGAAACCGGAGACCAGCACCAGGAACATCCCGGGGGTCAGCAACTGCAGTCCGTCGCCGTTGGAGTTCTGGACCAGCAGTATCACGAGGCCGGCGGCGGGCCCCAACAACACCCAGTACCAGCTGGCGCCAGGCTCGGAGAACAGCGGCGCGGGCTGTACAGGCGGCGGGGCCTCAGACATCTGCGGTCACCTGGTGAAGTATCCCTGGGCATCGGTGCGGTGCAGCAGCAGGGTTCCGCCGGCAATCAGAACCGATCCGACGATCCCGGTGATCGCGGAAGTCACCGCGATCACCGGCCGTGCGTCGGCCTCGAGCAGTCCGTTGATCGCGTACACCACCGCGGCCACCCCGCCGCCGGTCAACAGGGTGCGCGCCCACCGGTAACCGGAACGCATCAGCACCAGGAAGGTCACCACGACCACGCACAGCACCGTCGCGGTCAGCCCGACGATCGGGTAGAGCGCGGCGGTCCGGTCGGCGGCCAGGTCGACCAGCAGTTTCACCACGTATCCGGTCGTCATCAGCGGCAGCGCCGCCAGCCACAGCCAGAACCCGGTGTCGACGTCCACCGGCCGTTCCCTCGACGTCGGTTCGATAGCAGGTGGCCCGGTCATGTCAGCCAGTCCGCCGCCTCGGCGGCCCAATAGGTGAGCACGATGTCGGCGCCGGCCCGCCGGATGCTCAGCAGCGACTCCAGGGCCGCGGCCCGGCCGTCGACCCAGCCGTTGGCCGCGGCGGCGGCGATCATCGCGTACTCGCCGGACACCTGGTAGGCGGCCACCGGCACCGGCGAGGTGGCTGCCGCGGCAGCCACGATGTCGAGGTAACCCAGGGCCGGCTTGACCATCACGATGTCGGCACCCTCGTCGAGGTCGAGGGTGATCTCGCGGAGCGCCTCACGGGCGTTGCCCGGATCCTGCTGATAGGTGCGCCGATCTCCGGCCAGCGTGGAGGCCACCGCGTCGCGGAACGGGCCGTAGAACGCCGACGCGAACTTCGCCGCGTAGGCCAGGATCAACACCTGGTCGT
The DNA here is from genome assembly GCA_039935195.1 of Mycobacterium sp. GTDB lineage: Bacteria > Actinomycetota > Actinomycetes > Mycobacteriales > Mycobacteriaceae > Mycobacterium. Next base: position 2,555 of record JBDTKT010000015.1, on the reverse strand, counting down.
GCCCGGCCGCGTCCAGCCCGTCACGGATGGCGGCGACCTGGCCGTCCATCATCCCGCTGGGACTCACCACCTGGGCTCCCGACTGTGCCTGCGCGACAGCCAGTTCCACGTAGTGAGTCAGGGTCGTGTCGTTGTCGACTCGACCCGAGGAGTCCAACACCCCGCAGTGTCCGTGGTCGGTGAACTCGTCGAGGCAGGTGTCGGCCATCAGCACGGTGGCGTCACCGAGATCGGCGGCCAGGTCGCGCAGCGCCACGTTGAGCACACCCTCGGGATTGACACCGGCGCTGCCCGTACTGTCCTTGTCGGCCTGCGTAGGCACCCCGAACAGCATCAGCCCGCCGACGCCGGCGGCCACCGCGTCGGCGGCAGCGGCACGCAACGAGTCGCGGGTGTGCTGGACCACGCCGGGCATGGAGGAGATGGGCTGCGGCGCCTCGATGCCGTCCGCGACGAACATCGGCAGCACCAGATGCCGTGGCTCCAGCGACGTCTGCGCCACCAGGCGGCGCAGCGCCGGAGTGGATCGAAGCCGGCGCGGACGCTGCCGCGGGTAGCCGCCGGCGCCCACTAGCGCCTGCGGCTCTTCTTACGTGGCGGTGGCAGCGCACCCTCGGCCCGCAACCGGCCCGCATGCTCGGCCAAGGCGTCGACCAGCGGACCCACCGCGGCGCTCTCCGGTTGCACGTCGACCCGCAGGCCGAACTCGGCCGCGGTCTCGGCGGTCTTCGGACCGATGCAGGCCACGATGGTCCGGGGGTGCGGCTTGCCAGCGATGCCGACCAGGTTGCGCACCGTCGAACTGGAGGTGAAGCAGACCGCGTCGAAACCACCGGTCTTGATCATCTCCCGGATGGCGGCCGGCGGCGGCGCGGCCCGCACCGTGCGGTAGGCGGTGACGTCCTCGATCTCCCAGCCCCGTTCGCGCAGGCCCTCGGCCAGCGTCTCGGTGGCGATGTCGGCGCGCGGCAGCAGCACCCGGTTAACCGGGTCGAAGACACTGTCGTAGGGCGGGAATTCGTCCAGCAACCCCAGCGAGGACTGCTCCTCGACCGGCACCAGTTCCGGGTTGACCCCGAACGCGCGGACCCGCTCGGCGGTCGCCTCACCGACGCAGGCGATCTTCACCCCGGAGAACGCCCGAGCGTCCAGTCCGAACTCGCCGAACTTCTCCCACACCGCACGCACCGCGTTGGTGGAGGTGAACACCACCCACTGATAGCGTCCGTCCACCAAGCCCTTGACGGCCCTTTCCATCTGGGCGGGGCTGCGAGGCGGCTCCACCGCGATGGTGGGCACCTCGACCGGCAGGGCGCCGTGCCCGACCAGCTTGTCGCTCATCTCGCCGGCCTGGTCCTTGGTGCGTGGCACCAGCACGGTCCAGCCGTACAACGCCCGGCTCTCCCACCAGTTGAGCTTGGCACGGTTGGTCACCGTCTTGCCGATGGTCACCACCAGCGGCAGAGCCTCAGGATTGCTGGGCTCGTGCCCGTTGGTCGAGACGTACGGCTCGACACCGGCCAGCGTGGCGGGGTCGAGCAGGCCCCGCAGGTTGGACTCGATGGAACGCTGCGCACAGGTGGTGCCGCCGGTGGTAACGACGCACGGAGTGGCGTCCGAGAGCCCGTACTCGATCAGGGTGCGCGCCGCCTCCGGCAGGTGCGAGGTGGTGGCCTGCAGGATCAGCGGACCCGGAGCGGCGGCCAAAGCGCCCCAATCCACATGTGGGTCGCGAACGTCGGCCACCGTGTGCGACGAGCCGATCGGCAGGCCGGCGTAGGTGGGGACCGCGCTGGTGGCGGGCAGGCCGGGCACGACCTCGAACTGCAGCTGAGTACGGGCCACCGCAGCGACCTCCGTGATCACCGAGTCCACCGACAGCGGGTCGCCGGCCACCAGGCGCACCACGTCTGCGCCGGATCGCGCCTCGGCGATCAGCGTCCTGGCCACCTCGGCCGGCTCGCCCAGCGCCGGGCGAATGTCAGACCCGCCGGAAACCGTCGAAGCCGCGGTTTTAGCGGCCTTCCCATCCGGGGCATCCGAGACGTGCCCGACCTCTCCGGCCTCACCGGCGACGTCTGCAGCGACGGTCTTGACGGCTGGCGCCGGGCCGACGATCGGGGGCAGGTCTATGCCGACCAATGCCAGCACAGCTACGGGCACGTCGGGATCGGTGAACACCAGGGCGGCGTTCGTCAGCGCCGTTCGCGCCCGCGTAGTCAGCAGTCCCGGATCACCGGGACCCGCGCCGACAAACACGATGCGGCCCGGCTTGGACTTCTGACCCCGCACGCTCACTTGGCGAGCCATTCGTTACTCCCAGTCGCTTCCCAGCGCGGATGTTTCACCGCGCGTCCGCCATGAGCTCGCGCGCGCCCAGCTCGAACAGTTCCCCGGCTACCGAGACTCCCAATTCCCGAGCTCGGTCCGGACTGCCGACGCCGGACACGCGGATCACGTCGGATCCATCCAGCGCCGCTACGCAAGCGCGCAGCGACAGCTCCTCGAAGACGCGGCCGTCCTCATCGATCGACTCGACCACCTCAGCGATCGCG
>JBDTKT010000014.1:0-19540 GCA_039935195.1 Mycobacterium sp. | reverse complement strand
GTAGCTGGGTCTTTCCGTCCAACACCTCGGTCAGCCGGGCCAGCAGGTCCGCCGAGACCGGCTCGCCACTGCACACCAGCCGACGCAGGCCGCGCACCGCCTCGGGTGCCCGGCTGGTTTCTAGATCAACGAGCACCGAGACCAGACTGGCCACCGCAGTCACTTGAGCGACCTGCTCCTCTTCAATCAGCCGGGCCAATGCCTCCGGGTCACGGAAAGCGTTGTCGTCGGCCAGGATCATCGTCGCCCCGGCGGCCAGCCCGGCCAGCAGCTCCATGCCGCCCTCCAGGAACGTCATCGACGACTGGGCCAGCCGGATGTCGCCTTCCGGGACCGGATAGTGCGCCACCTGCCAGTTCAGCCGGGCACTCATCGACCGGTGGGTGCCGAGTACGCCCTTGGGCGCGCCGGTGGAGCCGGACGTGAAGACCAGGTACATCGGATCGTCGGGATGCGGCGCCGGCAGCCCACGATCGGCGCCGCTGCCGGCCAGTTTCGCCTGCACGTCGGGATCATCCAGGCACAGCAGCGCCACGCCCGTCGGCGACGGCATCGAAGCTTGCGTTGCGGCGCTGACCACGATCACCGTCGGCGAGACGTCATCGACCATGAACTCCAGGCGCTGGCGCGGATAGCTCGGGTCGAGTGGGAAATAGCCGGCGCCGGCCTTCATGATCCCGACCAGCGCCACCGGCAAGTCGAGGTTGCGGGCCACCGACAGGCCGACCAGCGTCCCGGGTCGCACACCGCGCTCGATCAGCAGTTCGGCGAGCCGGTCGGAGCGCCGGTGCAGGTCGGGATAGGTCAACTGCGCCCCGGCGCAGCGCACCGCGACGCCGTCGAAGCCGCGACTGGGCGCCAGCACTTCGGTGATTGTCTGCGGATCGTCCGCGGGTGCCTCGGCCCCGCGGCTCTGGTTGAGAATCCGGTCGCGCTGCTCGGTGTCGAGCAGGGTGATGTCGCGCAGAGCGCGCTCCGGGGTGGTGGCCATCGCCGCCAGCACCCGGCCAAGCCAGTCGGCCAGTCGCGCGACGGTGGCGCGTTCGTAGAGTTCGGTCCGGTAGATCAGGTGACCTTCATAGCCGGCTCCGTAACCGGCGGCCCCGTCTGCTGCAACCTCCGAGGTGGCGAACAGGTTCACCGACAGGTCGGCGTGGGCGATGTCGAAGGTGGGCATCACGGTACGGAACACCAGGTCGCCGCCTGGGCCCCTGTCCACGACGTGGGTGACGTCGGCGGCGTCGCGCACATGCACCACCACCTGGAACAGCGGATTGCGCGAGAGTGTCCGGACCGGGTTGAGCGCCTCCACTACCCGGTCGAACGGCAGGTCGGAGTGGGCGTAGGCGCCCAGCGCGGCCTCCCGCGCCCGAGACACCACATCGCGCAGCGTCGGGTTGTGCGACAACCGGTTTCGCAGCACCACGATGTTGACGAAGAACCCGACCAGGTGGTCCAGGGCGGCATCGCTGCGCCCGGCGATCGGCACCCCCAGCGGGATGTCGTCGCCGCTGCCGGCCAGGTGCAGCAGCACCGCGACCGCGGCCTGCAACACCATGAACTCGGTGGCGCCGGTCTCCCGGGCCAGCGCGGCCAGACCGGCCCGCACCTGCGGGGAGACGGTGAACTCAACCGCGTCGCCGGTGCCGCTCACCCTGGCCGGGCGCGGGAAGTCGGGCCGGGGTCCGGTGTCATCAGCCAGGCCGGCCAGTTGCTCGGTCCAGTAGCGGCGCTGCGCGTCGATGCGCCCCGACTCGTCGCGCAGTAGTTCCCCCTGCCAGTGCGCGAAGTCGGTGTACTGCAAACCCATTGGCGCCCAAGATGGTTCGGTGCCGGCGACCCGGGCCCGGTAGGCGGTGAGCAGGTCGGCGAAGATCACCTCGACCGACCAGTGGTCGGCGGCGATGTGGTGCACCACCAGCGACAGCACCCGCTCGGCGCCGGGCAGGTACAGCACCGCCGCGCGGATCGGCCAATCGCGCTCGAGATCGAACCCAGGACTACGTTGCTCGTCGAGCCGGTCCCGGGTCCACTCGGCTACCTCGGCCGGATCGGTTGCCGGGCAGTGCAGTTCGGCCACATCGACCGACCCGGGCGGGTTGACGACCTGGTAGGGCAGCCCGTCGATCTCGCGGAACGTGGTGCGCAGACTGTCGTGGCGGGCCACCACGTCGGAGACGGCGGCGATCAGGGCGGGCATGTCGCAGGGGCCGGTCAGTCGGGCAGCCAGCGGGATGTTGTCGCCCGCCGCGCCGGGGTGCAGCCGGTAGGAGAACCAGGTGCGCAACTGCGCCGCCGACACCGGCAGGGGCCCCGGCCGCGGCACCGCTACCAGCGCCGGTCGCGGCGGTGCGGCCTCGCCGGCTTGCGATTGCGCAGCCCCGTCCACCGCGGCGGCCAGTCGGGCCACCGTGGTCGCCTCGAAGATGTCCCGGATGCCGATCTCCACTCCGCACTGCGCGCGGATCGCCGCCACCAGTTTGGTTGCCAGCAGCGAGTGGCCGCCGAGGTCGAAGAACGAGTCGTCGGCGCCGACCCGGTCCCGGCCCAACAGTTGGGAGAACAGTTGCGCCACCGTACGTTCGGTCTCGGTCTCCGGTTCCCGGTACGGCGCGGCGTCCATCGGCGCCGGGGCGGGCAGTGCGGCTCGGTCGATCTTGCCGTTGGCGGTGACCGGGATGTCGTCGACCACCACGTACGCGGCCGGCACCATGTATTCGGGCAGCGCGGCGGCGACCCGCGCCCGGATCCGCAGGATCTGCACCTCGTCAGCATCAGCAGCGAGGGTCAGGTAGGCGACCAAGCTCCGCCCGAGCGCCGGCAGGTCGACGACCACCACCACGCACTGGCCGACGCTGGGGTCCACCGAGATGGCGGCGGCCACCTCACCCAGTTCAATGCGGAAGCCGCGGACCTTGACCTGCTCGTCGGCGCGGCCGATGAACTCCAGGTCACCGGCACTGTTTCGCCGGGCCAGATCCCCGGTGCGGTACAGCCGAGCCCCGGGCACCCACGGGTCGGCGACGAAACGCTCCGCGGTCAGGCCGGGACGGTCCAGGTAGCCGCGGGCCAAATGGGTTCCGCCGATGTAGATTTCACCGATCACACCCACCGGAACCTGCTGCACGGCGTCGTCGAGCAGTCGGATGGTGGTGTTGATGTTCGGGCTGCCGATCGGCACGATCCGATTGCCCTGAGTGCCTTCGACCTTGAACCGGGTGGAGTTGACCACAGTCTCGGTGGGGCCGTAAAAATTGTGCAGCAGCGCGTCGAAGGTGGCGTGGAATTTATCGGCCAGCTCACCCGGCAGCGGTTCGCCACCGATCGGGATGCGCCGCAGCGTGCGCCACGCGTTGACGCCGGGCAGCGACAGGAACAGCCCCAGCAGCGACGGCACGAAGTGCATGGCGGTGACGCCCTCGCGCTGGAGCAGGTCGGTGAGGTAGCCGATATCGCGCAGCCCGTCCGGGCGGGGAATGACCAGCCGGGCACCGCTTCCCAGCGTGCCGAACAGTTCACCGATCGAAACGTCGAAGCTCGGTGAGGCGACCTGCAGCAGCACGTCGGTGTCGTCGATGCGGTAGTCGGCGCCGAACCAGGTCAGGTATTCGGCGATCGGGGCGTGCGCCACCTCGACGCCCTTGGGCAGCCCGGTGGACCCGGAGGTGTAGATGAGGTAGGCCAGGTTCTCCGGCCGCAACGGGCGCACCCGGTCGGCGTCGGTCGGGTCGGAATCGGGGTAGCCCTGCACGTCCAGCGCTTCGCGCACGACCAGGGCCGGCCCGGCATCGGCCAGGATGAACTCGATGCGCTCGAGCGGGTATTCGGGGTCGACCGGCACGTAGGCGGCGCCGGCCTTGGCGATGCCCAGCGCGGTCACGACCAGGTCGACCGAGCGGCCCAGCAGCACCGCGACCTTGTCCTCGGTGCCGATGCCCGCCGCGATCAGGGCGTGCGCCACCCGGTTGGCCCGGCGATTGATCTCCGCGTAGCTGTAGCGGCCGTGTTCGTCGACGACCGCTATGGCCGCCGGGGTGGCCGCCGCCCGATCGGCCACCAGCGCGCCCAGGGTGGTGGGCGCGGCAGTGAAGTCCGGGCCGCGGGCGACAGCGTCGAGCCAGGACCGGTCGTCGTCGCCGAGCAGGTCCAGTTCGCCGACGGTCGCTTCCGGTTGGGCGACAGCAGATTCCAGCAGCTGCACCAGATGCCGCAGCAGCTGGGAGACCAGGTCCTCGTCGAGCACGTCCAGCAGGAACTCGGCCTCGATCAGCGCGCCGTCGGCGCCGGCCTCCACCATGATGCCCAGCGGCAACTGGGCGACCTTGCCGCGATACGGCGCGCGGGTGCATTCCACCCCGGCGGGGTGCAGGCCGTCGCCGTCGGGGGCACGGAAGCCGAAGCTGAGCCGCGCCAGTCGTTCCACCCCGCCGTGCCGACGGTCGGGGTTGAGTTCGCGGACCACCCGGTCGAGGTTGATGCCCTGGTGCGCGAACGCTCCCAGCGCGATGTCGCGGGTGCGGTGCAGGAGGTCGGTGAACCGGTCGGTGGCGCTCACCCGGGCGCGCAGCGCCACGGTGTTGCCGAAGTAACCGATCGCGTCCTCGGTGCCGGCGGTGCGGTTGAGCACCGGGGAGGCGATGAGGAAGTCGTCGGTGCCGGTGTAGCGGTAGATCAGCGCCGACAGCGCGGCCCCGACGACCATGTACCCGGTGGCGCCGTTGCTGCGCGCCAGGCTGGTGATCCCCGTCATCAACGGGGCACCGACGGTGGCCGTGCACAGTCCGGAGCGCAACGAGCGGGGCACCGCCGACCCGTTGGGCCCGGGCAGTTCCAGCGGGTCGGGCGGGTCGGCCAGCAGGGTGCGCCAGTAGTGCAGGTCAGCGTCGTGGCCGGAGTCATCCGACGGGCCGGGGATGCGCACCGGTGGGCGGGCGGCGAACATGGCGGGGTCCGTGTAAGCCTGCGTCAGGTCCTCGAAGAACACCCGCCACGAGCCGTCGTCCCAGGCGACGTGGTGAGCGACCAACAGCAGTACGTGCTCGTCCGGGCCGATGTGGATCAGCGTGATCCGCAGCGGCGCATCGGATTCCAGATTGAACGGGGTACCGAACTCACGCTGGGCCAGCACTTCCAGACGCAGTTGGCGGGCCTGCTCGCCGAGTTCCGTGAGGTCGTGCTCGGTGAAGCCGGGTTCGACCGCACCGCCTGGGCCGACGACCGGGTGCGGTTCGCCGGTGCCGTCGAGGCGATAAACAGTGCGCAGCACCGGGTGCCGGGCGACCACCGCTGCCAGTGCGCGACGCAGCCGGGCGGCGTCCAGTGGACCCGTCAGCCGGTAGGAGACCGAAATGTTGGCGACGGTGCCGTCCGGGTCGAGCGCCTGGACGAACCACATCCGGCGCTGCCCGTCATTCATCGCCGCCGGTGCCGCGGTGTCGCGGGGCTGCAGTTCCGATTCTGATCTGGAGGCCAGCCCGCGTTCCTGCAGGCGGCGGCGGAGCAGTTGCAGCCGAAGTTCGGTCGGGTCGGTCACCGACGCGGTGCTCTCAGTCATGGTGAACGCGGTCCTTTCCAAGGCTCTTTCCGAGGGTGGCTACCAGTTGGGTGCCGGTGATCCCGGCCAGCAGCGGGCCGAGCGCCACCCGCCGCCCGGTAGCCCCGCCCAGACGTTTACGCAGGTCGAGGGCGAGCAGGGAATCCAGGCCGAGGTCGACCAGCGCCCGGTCCATGTCGAGATCGTCGGGTCCGGTCATTCCCAGCACCGCCGCCAGTTCGACGGCCACCACTTCGGGCAGCGGACGGTCCGGGACTGCCGGGTCGGCTGGCGCGGTTGGAGCGGGCCGGTCGTACGCCGAATCGAACGGCACCGGCACCCCCTGGCTGTCGAAGAACACCGCCAGTCGGTCCCAGTCCGCGGCCAGGATCACCGGGTCGGCCTGCCGGGCGGTCAGGCCCGCGGCGATGGCGGCGTCGGGCGGCATCGGGGTCAGGCCCACCCGCGCGATCCGGTCCTGTTCAGCGCCGCTCACCACGGCCACCGTCTGCCAGAGCCCCCAGCGAATCGAACTGGCGTCCAGGCCGCCGGATCGCAGCCTCCCGACCAGTGCATCGGCCATCCGGTTGGCCGCCGCGTACAGACCGTGCCCCGACCCGCCCCACAGCGCCAGCACCGACGAGCAGACCAGCACCCGGGCATCGGGCCGCAGCGGCCAGTTGCACACCAGGTTGTCCAGTCCGATGACCTTCGCGCCGAACGCATCCCGGACCGCGGCGGCGGTGACCGCGTCGGTGGCGACCGCGGCCGCCGAGGCGGTGTGCACCACCAAGCCGGCCGGTGCCGAGCGGTGGTCGGCGACAGCAGTGCGGACGGCTTCGTCGTCGGTGACGTCGCAGCGGATCGCGGTGATCCGCGCCCCGGTGCGCGCGCGGAGCGCATCCAGGCGGGCCCCGATGGTCCCGGTGATCCCGGAGGCCCCGGTGCGGCTGAGCAAGGTGATGTCGCGGGCGCCGTGCTCGGCGCAGAACGTCGCGTAGGCCAGGCCGATCGCACCGGTGCCGCCGGTGATCACGACCGTTTCGGGCATCGGGGGGCCGGGCGCGGGGACAGCCGGGCACCGTCGCAGCCGTCGCACCCACAGTTGGCCCGAACGCACCGCGACTTCGGTGTCGGTCAGCGACAGTGCGGTCACAGCGGCGCGAACGTCGGCCGCGGTGGGGTCGGTGGGCATATCCAGGTGGGCGAATGTCTGGTCGGGATAGCCGAACCCGACGCTGCGGTGCAGCGCTGCCAGCGCGGCAGAACCGGGCCGCGGCGGCGGATCCCCGTCGGTCTGCTCGGCGCCGTGGGTCACCAACCACACCCGGCGGCACCGCGACCCGGGGACCTGTGCGGTCTGCGCGGTCGCGTACTCGACGAACGAGGTTGCCGCCGCGGCTATCTCGGTCTCGGCGGCGGGCGGTGCGACCAACACCAGCAGTTCGGCTTCGGGGGCTTGTGTGGCATCCACCGGGCCGGCGTGCAGCGCAGCAGCCAGCGCCGTCGCCAGTTCGCCTGATTCGCCCGTGTAGTCGATGACCGCCGCCGATCCGGGGTACCGGTGCGACTGGTCGCCCACCGGCTGCCAGTGCTCGGCCATGGTGATCGGGGTGCCGGAGACGCGCTCCGGGGGCGGCTCGGGTTTGGCCCACAACCTGGTGCCGTGCATCGGCGCGTGCGGAAAGCCGCGCAGCGGGGCGTCCGTCGACGCCGGCGTGAGGTCCCGCCACCGGTAGTGGGGATCAGCCACCGCGGCCGCCACGATGTTGGCCGACAGCACCTCGGCGGCCGGCTGGTCACGCTCGGCGCTGCCCAGTACCTGTGCGTCGCCGACCGCGTCGGCCAGCGCGATCAGCAGCGTGGGATGGGCCGACATCTCGATGAAGGCGGTCACTCCCACCGCTACCGCGGCCGCGGTGGCGAGATCGAAACGCACCTGCTGACGCAGGTTTTCATACCAGTACTGTCCGAAGGTCATTGCGGGCGGAACCGGACCACCGAACGCCGATCCGATGAATTCCACCGGGGCACTGTGAAATTCCGATTCCGGCAGCAGTTCCAGCATTCGCTCGCGTAGCGGTGTCAGCGCGCTGGTGTGCGCCGGGTAGCTGACCGAGAGTTCGCGGGCGAAGACGCCGAACTCGCCGGCGTGGCGCACTGCGTCGCGCACCGCGGCGAGTTCACCGGAGACCACAACGGATTCGGGTCCGTTGACCACCGACAGTTCCAGCCAGCCCGGGATAGCGGCAATCAGGTCGGTGGCGGTATCGGGGCCGACGCCGAGCATGGCCATGCCGAACCGGCCCGGCACACTGTCGGTCAGCAAAGCTCGCGCGATGACGACCGCCACAGCGGCGTCAAGGTCCACCGCCCCGGCGGTGTAGGCCGCCGCAAGTTCCCCGAGGCTGTGGCCGACGGTGACGTCGGGCAGCACCCCCCAGTGTCGCCAGGCGGCGGCCAGCGCCGCGGCATGGGCGAACTGCGCGGCCTGAACCAGCACCGGGTCGGGGTCGAGATCAGAGCTGCTGCCGCGCAGGTAAGAAAGCGGAGACGCGTAACCGGCGCGGATGAAGGCTTCGTCGCAGCGGTCTGCCTCACTGCGGTAGGCCGGGACGTCGAGCAGTGCGGCCCCCATTCCGGGCCACTGGTTGCCCTGTCCAGGAAAGACGAAAGCGGTGCGGGCGGCGTCCCGACGGTCTGACCGCGACACCAGCGGGTGCTCGGCGCCGAGGTACACGGCATTGAGGCCGGCGACGAGTTCGACGGTGTCGCGAGCCCGGACCACGGCGCGGTGACGGCGAACGGGACGGGTCCGCCGCAGCATCTGGGCGAGGTCTTCGACACTGACCAGCACGGCGCGGGATTCGAGGTACCGCACCAGTCCGCCGGCCTCAGCCTGCACCAGGTCGCGAGCGTGCGCTGAGATGAGCACCGGAACGCGACCGTCGGGCAGCGCGGTGGGATACGTGCTCAGCACGGCACCGCCGCCGGGGTCTGCCGGGTCTCGCGGGTCTCGTCTATGGCGACGATCAGGTGGGCGTTGGTGCCGCTCATCCCGAACGCCGACACCGAACCGAATCGGCGGCCGTCGACGGCCGGCCACGGGGCGATCGTCTCGGCGAGCTGGAGCCCCTGCTTGTCCCAGTCGACGCCGTCGTGCCGGCGGCCCCGCACATGCAGGGTGGACGGGATCACCTGGTGCTCGGCCGCCAGCAGCACCTTGGTCAGGCCGAGGGCTCCCGCCGCCGCCTGGGTGTGGCCGATGTTCGATTTGACCGACCCGAGTCGGGGCCCGGCTCCCGGTGCGGTGTCCTTGCCGTAAACGCTGACCAGAGAACGCAATTCGACGGGGTCGCCGACCCGGGTTCCAGTTCCGTGCCCTTCGATCATCCCGACCTGCGCCGGATCCAGACCGGCCCGCTCCAGGGTGCGGCGGAGCAGTCGCTGCTGGGCCGCGGGGCTGGGCGTCATCAGCCCGGCGGTGTGGCCGTCCTGGTTCAGCCCGCTGGCGAGCACCTCACCGTAGATGTGCCTGTGGTCACGGATCGCCGCTGATTTCCGTTGCAGCACAAACATTCCGGCGCCCTCTGCCCACACCGTTCCGTTGGCGTCGGCGCTGAATGGCCGGCAGTGCCCGTCGTCGGAGAGTGCGTGTTGCTTGGAGAACTCGACGAAGAAACCGGGTGACCCCATCACGCACACCCCGCCGGTGATCGCGATCTCGCAGTCCCCGCCCCGGATCGCCTGCGCGGCGAGATGCAGCGCCGACAGGGCCGACGAGCAGGAGGTGTCGACGGTGACCGCCGGGCCGTCCAGACCGAGGGTGTGGGCCACCCGACCGGAGATCACCGACAGCGCGGTGCCGGACATCAGATGACCGCTGTACCGGGAGAACTGCGTCATGTCCGGGCCGTACCCGGTCGCCGAAGCACCGATGTAGACGCCGACGTCATGGCCGGTGAGTTCGTCCGGGTTGATGCCGCCGTCTTCCAGCGCGCGCCAGGCCACCCGCAGCGCAACCCGCTGCTGCGGGTCCATCGCCACCGCCTCCCGCGGCGAGACCCCGAAAAACTCGGGGTCGAATTCTGCAGCACCGGAGAGGAATCCACCGGCATTGCAGATCGGCTTGAAGCCGTCGCGGTGCGACCCGTCGATCAGTTCGCGCACCGCCCAGTCCCGGTCGGCGGGCAGCGTGCCCAGTGCTTCGCGCCCGTCGGCCAGCAGGGACCAGTACTGCTCGGCGGTGTCGATGCCCCCGGGCGCTTCAACGGCCAGGCCCACGATCACGACGGGATCGTCTGATCGGTCAGGCATCGGCGGTGATCCGGCTCGCGAGAGCCTCGATGTGGTCGTAGAGGTAGAAGTGCCCGCCGCTGTAGAACGACACCGTGCAGGTACCCGCGGTGTGGTCGACCCACCGGTGCAGCAGATCCGGGCCGATCCGGTTGTCGGCCTCCCCGCCCAGCACGTTGATGTCGGCGTTGATTGTCACGTCCGACGCGCACTGGTACCGATTGAATGCCAGGTAGTCGGCGCGCACCGGGGTCAGCAGCATGCCGAGGAACTCCCGGTCGGCGAGCAGTCGCGGATCGGTGCCGCCCAACTCCTTCAGCTCGGCGCAGAGTTCGTCGTCGCTGGTCGGCAGCTTGCGCAACCCGGACACCGTGCTCGGCGCCGGGCCGGCCGAGGCCCACAGCCGCTGCACTTCGATGCCGCGGTCCTCGGCGATCCGGGCGAATTCGAATGCGACCGTCGATCCCATGCTGTGCCCGAACAGCCGCAGCGGCCCCACCTGGTGCCACGGTGCCGCGTCGAACAGGCTGCGGGCCAACTCCGGCAGGGTCTCGGCGGCCGGATCGCGAAACCTGTCGGCCCGTTGCGGGTACTGCATGACATAGGTGTCGCCGCCGGCGGCCAGCGCCATCGCCAGCAGGCGGTAGTTGACCACCGCTCCCCCGGCGTGCGGGAACACCAGGGTCGTCACGCCGGTGGGGGCCGGGCCGGGGAACCGGCCGATCCAGGGTGGGAACTGCACGACCGCCGCGGCGTCATCGACGGCCATCCGGTTCCCCTCCGTTATTAGTAAAGGCTGCCCTAAATTTAGGGTTACGTTACCTTACTTATGCCGGACCCCGGACACCCGGGCACAGTCCAGTGGGCGGTCGTCAGGGGCGCAAGTTCTGTCGTACCGTCGATCTACAATCGAAAGTATGTTCGATACTAATCGGGTGGCGGCTTCGGCGGCTTCGGCTGTTTTAGTCGACCAAATCTGCGCGGCGACACGGGCGGAGAACCGGGCTGCCGGCGCGCGACTCACCGCCATCGGTGCCCTCGATGCGCTGCGGGCCCGCGAGGCCGCCGCCGATGAGTACTGGTCGGTCGACACCTTCACCGCGGTGGCCGCCGAAGTGGCGGCGACACTGACGGTCAGCCAGGGGCTGGCGTGCAGCTTCGTGACGTACGCCCGCGCGCTGCGCGATCGGCTCCCCAAGGTCGGTGAGTTGCTGACCGGCGGCCAGATCAGCTACTGGACATTCCAGACGATCGTGTTTCGCACCGAATTGATCACCGATCCCAACATCATCGCCGCCGTCGATGCCACGCTGGCTGCCAAGGTGGCCCGCTGGTCGTCGCTGACCCGGGGCCGACTGGGCGGCTTCGTCGACAAGATCGTGGCCCGCGCCGACGCCGACGCGGTGCGTCAGCGCCGGGAACGCCAAGCCGATCGGGGCGTGGGGATCTGGCACACCAGCGACGGCGTATCCCATCTGTTCGGCTGGCTGATCAGCACCGATGCTCACGTCCTGGATGCCCGGTTGGACAGCTTGGCGGCCACGGTCTGCGCCGAGGACCCACGCACCGCCGGTCAGCGCCGTGCCGACGCGATGGGAGCGCTGGCCGCCGGGGCGCAGCGGTTGGCGTGCCGCTGCGGCAGCGCCGATTGCCCCGCGGCCGGCCGCCCGGTGCCGGCATCGGTGCTCATCCACGTGATTGCCGAGCAGGCCAGCCTCGATGGCACCGGGACCGCGCCGGGCACACTGATCGACGATGACGCGCTGATCCCGGCCGAACTGCTCGCCGACTTGGCCGCCGGTGCCAAGCAACGTCCGTTGCGCCACCCCGCCGACACCCCACCCGAGTCCGGTTACGTCCCGTCGCAATCGCTGGCCGACTTCGTGCGCTGCCGAGATCTGACGTGCCGATTTCCCGGCTGCGATAAACCCGCCATCGATTGCGATCTGGACCATACGATTCCGCACAGGCGCGGTGGACCCACGCACGCCTCCAACCTCAAAGCGATGTGCCGCCAACACCACCTCGTGAAGACTTTCCTGCGCTGGGGCGATCAGCAACTGCCCGACGGCACGGTGATCTGGCGAACGCCCTCCGGGCAGACCCATGTCACCACCCCCGGCAGCGCGTGGCTATTCCCGCACCTGTGCGCTCCCACCGGTGAACTGACACCACCTCAACCGGCTTCCACCGACCACTGCTCCGACCGCACCGCGATGATGCCCCGCCGACGTCGCACCCGCGCCGAAAACCACGCCCGCTACATCACTGCCGAACGCGCCCAGAACCGAAATTCCCGCGATGCCCGCAAAAAAGCACGGCAAGCGGCCTGGTTTCCGCCGCCTTCACCACCGGCCGACTCAGACCCCGATGGCGACCCGCCACCGTTCTGACGAGTTACCAGGTCAGCCACACTCACCGGTGACGACCGGCCAGTTGGTGTCGCGCCGCGCCTGCCACTCATTGATGCGTCGGCTACGACGGTGACGTGATCGTGCCCGACGCGGCCAACGCGATCCGCAAAGCCGACGCGGCGCTGCTCGCCGGAATCCACAAGAACCAGGGTGAGATCCTCGACAACCGCCGACGGCCTGGTCCGCCATCATCAACTGTGACGCTGAAAGGCGCGAGCCAGACCCGTCTCAGTGAGCGGCCACCCGGATGTCAAGCCCGTAGGTTGCCTTCGCCCGGGGACGCGCATGTTTGAAATGCGACGTTGCGGTGTACATGTAGTACCTACCACTCCGATTGGGAAGGCCAATGATGAAGCCAATTGCACCTGCCACCATCGCGATCGCCATGCTGCTGTTCAGCGGATGTTCTGCCTCACAGGTCATCAACACTGGTGGCGACACAAAATGCAGGGATTTCACAACGCAGGACGAGAAGAAGCAAAACGATGAGATCGGCAAGATGCTCAAGGACAAGAGCGGCGCTGAACCCAACAATCTAGAAATCACGGCAACACGGTTGTCGGCGTCGACCTACTGCCAAACGATTGGTGGCCCAGACAGCAAGATCTCTGAGGCGCCACACGGCTGAGCGAATAGCAGCCGAGACGGGGGATCGGCCAGTGGTGAAGGCGGCGGGAACTAGGCCGCTTGCCGCGTTTTTCTGCGGGATTCGCGGGCCTTTCGGTTCTGGGCGCGTTCGGCGGTGATGTAGCGGGCGTGGTTTCCGGCGCGGGTGCGGCGTCGGCGGGGCATCATCGCGGTGTGGTCGGCGCAGTGGTCGGTGGAAGCCGGTTGAGGTGGTGTCAGTTCACGGCGGTCCCCCGACGAGGACCGACCACCGTTCTGACGAGGTACTAGCTCAGCCACCCTCACCGTTGATGATCGGCCAGTTGGTGTCGCGCCACGCCTGCCACTCATTGATGCGTCCGTCGTTGCTTTGCAATCCACCCAAGACAGCGCAGCGCATTTGGGGAATGACCGAAGCCATGGTGGAGGCATGGCACCAGGGAAGCTGATTCACGGTTCAGATGGTGATTGGCGTCATCACCGGCATCCAGGTGGATTCGGTCTAGATAGCCAGCGCTTCAACAACGGCGGCTGAATCCAGCTGCGCCACTTCCAGATACACCTCGGCGACCGCATCGAGGCGACCGGAGTCGGGTTCCGCGGCAGCCAGCCGATCGGCCAGCGCGGCGACGGTGCGGCAGGCGAAGATATCGGCGACGACCGCGCCCGGCACATCCAGCCAGGTGCGGATGCGCGCGATGACCGCGGTGGCCAGCACCGAGTCGCCGCCGAGTGCGAAGAAATCGGCGTCGACCCCCACCCTCGCGCCACCGAGAACCTCGGCGACGATCGCCGCCAGCGCGCGCTGCAGCGGCGTGGCCGGCTCCCGATGCCCGGCCACTGCACCGTCACCGGCAGCCGCCAGCCCCGCGGCCACCGCGCGCCGGTCGATCTTGCCGGCGGCGGTGTAGGGAATGGCCTCGACCAGCTGCAGCTGTCGCGGGATCATGTGCTCAGGCAGCAGGTCGGCGAGCCCGGCCCGCAGGTTCGCCTCGGTCAGAGCGGGGTCGTCGGCATGGACGGCGGCGGCCAGCGTCTCGCGGCCGTCGGTGTCGGGCAGCACCGCCGCGACGGCGTCGGCGACCCCGGTCAGCCGGCGCAGCGCGGCCTCGACCTCACCGAGCTCTATGCGGTAACCGCTGACCTTCACCCGGTGGTCGGCGCGGCCGACGAATTCCAGCGTGCCGTCCGGGGTGTAGCGGGCCAGATCTCCAGTGCGGTACCAGGTCCGGCCGTCGTGCTCGACGAATTTCTCGGCGGTCAGGTCCCGGCGGCCCCGGTACCCGCGGGCGATGCCACGACCGCAAACCCACAGCTCGCCGGCCACCCAGTCCGGGCGATCGGCCCCGTCGGCGCCGACCACCCGGCAGCCGATGTTGGGCAGCGGGGCGCCGTAGGGCACCGCGGTCCACTCGGCCGGCGGGTCGCTGCCAACCTCGCAGATCGTGGCGTGGATGGCGGTCTCGGTGGCGCCGCCCAGCCCGGCGAACCGGACGCCGGGAACCAGCGCACGAAATCTGCGGGCCAGCCCGGGACGGACCCGGTCGCCGCCGGTGAGCACCGCGCGCACCGAGGACAGGCCTCCGCCGGCGGTCAGCAGCATCTCGCACGCGCCGGGCATCAGGTTCAGGATGCTGACCCGGTGGGCGTCGATCAGCCGGGTCCACACTTCGGGGGCGCGGCGGTCCGCTTCGTCGACCATCACGATCGCCCCACCGACGCGCAGCATGGCGAAGACATCCAGCACCGACATGTCGGCGTCCAGGGTCAGCAGCGCCAGGCTGCGGTCGGCCGGGCAGAAGCCGAACCGCTCGGTGAGGGTCTCGACGGTGTTCATCGCTGCGTCGTGGGTGACCTCGACGCCCTTGGGCTCGCCGGTGGAGCCGGAGGTGAACACCACGTAGGCCAGCTGGGCCGGGTCGATGGCGACCGGGGCGGCGACGGTGTCGCCCTGCGTTGCCTCATGCACGCTCAGGGTCGGGATCGAGAACTGCGCTGCCGATTCCCCGGTGACCAGCGCGACGCCGGCTCGGCCCAGTGCCAGCATCCGTTCGGTGCGGTCGCGGGGCTGGTCGGCGCTGATCGGCAGGTAGACACCGCCGGCGGCCAAGATGCCCAGCAGCGCCGGGATCTGCTCGGCACCCTTGGCACCCAGCAGCGCCACGGTGTCGCCGGGGCGCACCCCGCGGTCGCGCAGCGCGGCGGCCACCGCCAGCGCCCCGTCCCGCAACTGCCGGTAGCTGACCGTGCCGGCGCCGTGCAGGATCGCCGGCGCATCGGGGTGTTGCTCGGCGCGCCGGAAAAACCCGTGGTGCAACGTCTCGCCGCTGGGCGCGGCGGTCGCGGCGTTGACGGCGGCACGCACCTGACCCTGTGCGGCCGGCAGCGCCGGTGGGACGGGCAGGTCCCAGGCGTCGTCCGTCCCGGCCAGCCGGGTCAGGTCCTCGATGTGGTGGGCGAACATGGCGTCGACGACGCCGGGCGGGAACATCTCCTCCCGCACGTCCCAGTTCACCAGCACACCGCCGCCGAACTCGGTGACCTGCGCGTCCAGCAGCACCTGGGGACCCTGCGAGATGATCCAGGCCGCCGTGCCGAATGTCTCGGTGACCTCGGCGCCGAACAGCTCACCCAAACCGAGCGCGCTGGTGAACACCACCGGTGCGAGCACCTGGGTGCCGCGGTACCGGCCGAGGTCGCGCAGCACCGCCAGGCCCGGGTAGTCGGCGTGCGCGGCGGCGATGCGCAGGGCGTCCTGCACGACGTGCGCCCGCTGCGAGGCGGTTTCGGCCTGTCGTAAATCCACGTCGAGCAGCAGCGACGAGGTGAAGTCGCCGACCAACCGGTCCACCTCCGGGTGCAGCGGCTCCCGGCCGAACAGCGGCACATTGAGCAGGAAGCGCGCCTCGTCCGACCAGCGGGCCAGCGTGTGGGAGAACGACGCGGCCAGCGCCATCGCCGGCGTGATGCCGCGGGCGCGGGCGTGGCCGAACAGCGCGTCGCGGGCGGCCGGGTCCAGCTGGTGCCAGCGCCGGGTGCTGCGGCGCGGGTCGGCCGGGAGGCCGGCCCGCTGTGGCAGCCGGGGCGGGTCGGGCAGCTCGGGGATGCGCTGCGCCCACCACTGCCGGTGGGTCTCGTCGGGCGCCCGGGTGGCCGTCCGGTGGCGGTACTGCCGGTAGGTGTAACCGAGCGACGGCGGGACCGCGCCGGAGTAGCACGCCGCCAGGTCGGCCATCAGGGTGCGGTAGCTCATCGCGTCGGCGGCCTGCATGTCCAGATCGACGTGCAGCCGGGTGGTGCCGTCGGGCAGCAGCGAGAGCGTGAGCTCGAGCACCGCGCCGTCAAGCTGCTGGTGGGACTTGGCATCGCGCACGGTCGTCAGCCGCTGCTCGGCCTCGGCCGCGGCCAGCCCGCGCAGGTCCTGCACCGCGACCGGCAGGCCGGCTGCGGCGGGCCCGATGCGCTGGGTCCCGTCGGGCAGGAAGGCCACCCGCAGCATCGGGTGCCGAGCGGCGAGGGTGTCGGCCGCGGCGGCCAGTCGATCGGGATCGACGGCGGGTCCACCGCGTTTCGAGTCGAACTCGACGTACAGGTGCCCGGCCACTCCGCCGAGTTGCTGGCCGTCTTGGCGGCCCACCCACAGCGCGTGCTGCATCGGGGCCAGCGGGAACGGCGCATCGTCAGCCTCGGGTGCCGTCTCGGGCGCCTCGGCGGTGGGCGGCTCCGGATCGGGGCCGGCCAGCAGCGCTTCCCACGCCCGGATGCGCGGGTCGGCGGCCAGCGCGGCGAAGTCGACAGCGATTCCGCGTTTACGCCAGCGACCGGCCAGCGTCATCATCCGGATCGAGTCCAGGCCCTGCCCGACCAAGTCCGCTTCGGGGTCGACAACGGCGATATCGGTGCCGAGCAGCTCCGCGACCTGCGCGCGAACGTCGCCCGGACCCACCATGTCCTCCACGCCCTTCACGTCCTTGATTAGTACAGCCTGCCCTAATCCGATGGACGGTACCGCACGTGCAGCGAACCCATCGCACGGGTTGGGTAAGCGTAGGCTTGCTTAACTCAACCGGGTATTGTCGGGCGCCATGACTTCGTCAACTTCGGCTTCAACACCGGCCACCGTGAGCGCCACGCTGTACGAAATCCTGCGCGACGACCTCAACGTCGACGTCAAACGCGTCAGCCCGGATGCCCGCCTGGTCGACGACCTGGGACTGGATTCGGTGGCGTTCGCGATCGGGATGGTGGCCATCGAGGACCGACTGGGCGCGGCGCTCAACGAAGAGGACCTGCTGACCTGCGACACCGTCGGCGAACTCGAGGCGGCCATCCTGGCCAAGGTCCCGGCCGAGAAGTGAGCGTGCTGGCATCTCCCCTGACCGAGGCCCTGACGGAGGTGATGACGGCCTCGCCGCACGATCTGGTGGTGCTGGACCGGGAAACCGGCGAGTGGGCCCGCCGACCCTGGCCGCAGGTCCACGCGGACGCCGAAAGCATCGCAGCCCGCATTCTGGACAGCGGCCGGCCCGGCGCGGTCGGGTTGGTCGGCGAGCCGACCGCCGCGTTCGTCGCCGCCATCCCCGGCGCCTGGCTGGCCGGGCGCGCCGTGTCGATCCTGCCCGGCCCGGTGCGCGGCGCCGACCCGCAACTCTGGGCCCGCACCACCCTGGACCGGTTCGCCCGCATCGGGGTCGACGTCGTGCTCGGCACCGAACCGGTGCGCAGCCTGCTGGCGGCGCACGCCACCGAGCTGACGGTGATCGACGTCGCCGATGCCGCCCGCCGACAGCACTCGAGCACGCTCGCGCCCGTGTCGACCGACACGGCGGCGGTGCTGCAGGGCACCGCCGGGTCCACCGGGGTGCCGCGCACCGCGCAGTTGTCACCGGCGGCGGTGCTGAGCAACCTGCGCGGGCTGATCGAGCGGATCGAGGTCGGCCCGGCCGACGTCGGCTGCTCCTGGCTGCCGCTGTACCACGACATGGGCCTGACGTTCCTGCTGTCCGGGATGTTGACCGGGGTCCCGGTGTGGTTGGCCCCCACTGCGGCGTTCGCGGCGTCGCCGTTCCGGTGGCTGCAGTGGCTGCACGACAGCCGTGCCACCCTGACCGCAGCCCCGAACTTCGCCTACGGCGTGATCGGCAAGTACGCCCGGCGGGTGCCCGACGTCGACCTGAGCCGGGTGCGGGTGGCGATCAACGGCGGCGAGCCGATCGACTGCGCCGGGCTGGACCGGTTCAGCACCGAACTGGCCCGGTTCGGCTTCGATCCGGGCGCCCACTGCCCGTCCTACGGCCTGGCCGAGGCCACCTGCGCGGTCACCGTGCCGCAGCCGGGCACCGGGCTGCGTTACGACGAGACCGCCGGGCAGCGGCATGCGGTCCTCGGTGAGCCGATCTCCGGTATCGAACTGCGGATCGCCGCACCCGCCGGCCGTGACGTCGGCGCCGTCGAGATCCGCGGCGCGTCGCTGATGTCGGGGTATCTCGGCGACCCGCCGGCGGCGCCGGGTGACTGGTTTGCCACCGGCGACCTCGGCTATCTCACCGACGGCGGGCTGGTGGTGTGCGGGCGCGCCAAGGAGGTGATCTCGGTGGCCGGCCGCAACGTGTTCCCCACCGAGATCGAACGGGTCGTCGCCGGGGTGCGCGGAATGCGCGAGGGTGCGGTGGTCGCGGTGGGCACCGGAGCCGGCTCAGCCCGGCCGGGGCTGGTGATCACCGCCGAGTTCCGCGGGCCCGACGAGGATGGCGCCCGCAGCGAGGTGGTGGCCAAGGTGGCGTCCGAGTGTGGGATCGTCCCCGCCGACGTGGTGCTGGTGGCGCCGGGCTCGCTGCCCCGCACGTCGTCGGGGAAGCTGCGGCGCCTCGAGGTCAAACGCGACCTGGAGGCGGCCCGCTCATGACCCTCGACGACTACCGGACCCTGCTCGACGGCGTCTTCGACCAACAGGTCACCGACTGGACCGCCGAAGCCGAAGCCAGCGAGCAGTTCCCACGCAAACTGATCGAACACCTGGGCCGCACAGGGGTTTTCGCGCAGAAATGGGGGGACGTATCGCACCCGGACGTCCCCAAGCTGGTCGAGCTGGCGTACGCACTGGGCCGGCTCGGCTCGGCTGGGATCGGGGTCGGGGTCAGCCTGCACGATTCGGCGATCGCGATCCTGCGCCGGTTCGGGCGTTCCGAGTACCTGAAAAACATTTGCGAGCAGGCCATCCGCGGTGAGGCGGTGCTGTGCATCGGCGCCTCGGAGGAGTCCGGCGGCTCAGACCTACAGATCGTCGGCACCGAAGTCCGTGCGCACAACGGCGGTTTCACGGTACGAGGCGAGAAGAAGTTCGTATCACTGTCCTCGGTCGCCGACCACATCATGGTGGTGGCGCGCGGCGTTGATGGTGACGAGAACAGCCGGCACGGCAACGTGCTGCTGATCGCGGTGCCCACCGCGCAGGTGCAGGTCCGGGCACCGTACCGCAAGGTCGGCGCCGGGCCGCTGGACACCGCCGCGGTGCACATCGACACCTGGGTGCCCGCCGACGCGTTGATCGCCCGCGCCGGAACCGGACTGGCGGCGATCTCCTGGGGACTGGCACACGAGCGGATGTCGATCGCCGGACAGGTGGCTGCCTCCTGCCAGACCGTGCTGGGCATCACCCACGCCCGGATGGTCAACCGCCGCCAGTTCGGCG
>JBDTKT010000013.1:0-8871 GCA_039935195.1 Mycobacterium sp. | reverse complement strand
GTGGTTTCGGCGCCTCCGATGGCCTTCCCCGGCAGTCGGTCTCGTTCAGCCGTCAGATCGCCGACTACCACGCCGCCATCTCGGCGGCCAGCCGATTGCCCGGAGTGGATCGCAAGCGGGTGGTGCTCTGGGGTGTCTCGCTTGCCGGTGGCCACGTGCTTGCTGTCGCCGCTTCCCGCGACGACATCGCCGCCGTCATCTCGCTGACCCCCTTCGTCGATGGCCTGGCTGCGGCACGAGCCGCGCTGGGGGCGCACAGCAGCACAACTCTGCTGCGCTCCGGGCTCACCGGAATCCGCAGCGCCGTGTCCACCCGGATCGGCGGCGCACCGAGAATGATCCCCATCGTGAGCCGGCCCGGCGAATTGGCAGCGCTGACGACGGACGGGTATTTCGAAGCCCATATGTCGATCGCCGGACCCACCTGGCGTAACGAAATCGATGCGGCGATCGGCACTGCGCTCGCCGCGTACCGGCCCACCACGGTGGCCGGAAAGCTCAACTGCCCCACCCTCATGCAGATCGCCGACTTCGACCGGAGTGCACCGCCGCACGCGGCAGCCAAAGCGGCCTTCAAAGCGCGCGCGGAGGTGCGGCACTACCCCTGCGACCACTTCGGGGTCTATCAGGGCCACGAGTGCTTCGACGCTGTCGTGTCACATCAGATCAATTTCCTGACGCGGCATCTCGAACTCGGGTCGCTTGCTGAGGTTGCCCACCGCTGACGGGATTCATTGTTGTCATGAGGGTCGTGCCTGAGTAGGTGGCCGGCCAGCCCGCACTCCCCGGTAGATGCCGTACCGAACGATCCACGGCTGCAGTATCCGGTCGATTGACCATGACGGGAAGCGGAATGCCCGGCCGTTGGGGGCGAAGACTTCGAACCCGTCCGGCTGCACCCCGAGCACTGAACCCCAGCGGGACTTCGGGGCGCGGTAGGCCCGCAAACGTCGCCCGGAGAACTCGGCGCGGACATTATGGGCGAGCAGTCGATCGGCTCGGTTACGGGCCGAGTTGCGTAGCGGATCGGTCGCAGCGACGTCTCCGACCGCGAACACCCCGCGGTGGTGGGGAACCCGTAGGTCCGGCGTCACGGATACGAAGCCATGCCCGTCGAGCAACTCCGGCGGCAGCCAGTCGGTGTTCGGCCGGACGCGACCGATCGCCCAGAGCACCGCATCGGCGGATGCCGGCGGCTGCCCACTGCTCCACCGAACCGGGTCGCTGGTGATCTGATCGCACGCGAATCCGTCGGGCAGCAGGGCGCGGTGCCCCGGGTGCAGCACGACGCCGACTTCGGTCAGCCGCTGCTGAACCCGCCTCCACACCCGGGGGTGGTGGTGGGTAAGAGCGCGCTCCCCGGGGAAGTACAGATCGATCCGTTTGGCCGGCCACGTCCGAGCCAGGTTGGCGGCGCTGCTCGCTGCGGCGGCACCGCCGCCCACCACGATGACCGATCGAGCAGCAGCCAGGCGGTCGTGGGCACCGCGCAGTTCGGCGCCGACTTCGGGCGCCGACTGCAATGTCGGGCGACGCCAGAAGCCGTTGCTGACCCCGGTCGAGATGATCAGCGCGTCGTACTCCTCGGCCAGGGTCGAGCCGTCGGCACGCAGCACGGTGACGGTTCGGGCGGCCAGGTTGACGCCGGCCAGTGTGCCGTGGACGGTGCGCACCCGGTCCAGTCCGCGGAAGCGGCCGAATGGGATCCAGTAGTCGCGAGCCCAGTCGTCAGGGCGACACAGGCGCGCACCCAACTCCTGGCCGCTCACCAAACCCGGCTTGGCCGAGATGCCGACGACGTCGGCGTAGCCAGCCAGGTGGATCGCGGTCAGCAGACCGGTGTCGCCGAAGCCCGCGATGACGACGCGTTTTCGGGTCACGTCACTTCGCGAACGGCGGGTGCCGAACACTCGGCAAAGTTATTCGACACGCTCTACAGCCGGGCAGCCAGTTCGGTGCCCTGGCGGATCGCCCGCTCAGCGTCGAGCTCCACCGCCAGCGCGGCGCCGCCGATGACGTGCGGGGTCACGCCCTGATCGCGCAGTCCCTCTTCCAGGTCGCATACCGGCTCCTGCCCGGCGCAGATGACGACGTTGTCCACCGCCAGCAGCTGCCGGCGGGACCGCTTCGGGCCGAAGCTGATGTGCAGGCCGTCGTCGTCGATGCGGTCGTAGTTGACTCCGGAGAGCTGCTGGACGTTTTTCGCCTTCAGTGACGCGCGGTGTACCCAGCCGGTGGTCTTGCCGAGTCGCCGGCCCTGCGGCCCGTCGGTTCTGGCCAGCAGGTACACCCGCCGTGCTGGCGGTGCCGGGTCCGGTGCGATCACCGCACCGCGGGCTTCCCACGGGTCGCCGGCGCCCCATTCGGCTTTCCACTCCTTGAGGTTGCGGGTCGGCGAGGCCGCTGAGGAAGGTCTAGTCACCAGGAATGTGCTGACGTCGAAGCCGATACCGCCGGCACCGACCACGGCCACCGTGGCACCGACCGGCCGACCGGTGATCGCTTCGGCGTAGGACATCACCATCGGATGGTCGATACCGGGGATCTGGGGAATGCGGGGCTGCACCCCGGTCGCCAGCACCACTTCGTCGAAGCCGGCCAACGCATCGACACCCGCCCGGTTCCCCAATCGCAGCGTGACTCCGTGCTTTTCGAGCATCGCGGTGTAGTAGCGGATCGTGCCGGCGTACTCCTCCTTGCCGGGAATCCTTTTGGCCAAGTCGAATTGACCGCCGATGAAGCCGCTCTCCTCGAACAGTGTCACGTCGTGACCGCGCTGCGCCGCGGTGAGCGCGGCCGACAGGCCTGCCGGCCCGGCCCCCACCACTGCGATCCGCCGGGACCGCCGCGCGGGGTTGACGATCAGTTTGGACTCATAGCCGGCGCGCGGGTTGACCAGACATGACACCGTCTTGTGGGCAAAGGCGCGGTCCAAGCATGCTTGGTTGCACGAGATGCAGGTGTTGATCTCGTCGGCGCGGTTGTCGGCCGCCTTGCGCACCCAGTCCGGGTCGGCCAGCATCGGTCGCGCCATCGAGATCAGCCGGACTGATGTGTCGGCGAGGATATGTTCGGCGTTCTGCGGCATGTTGATCCGGTTGGACGCCACCACCGGGATCGTGACGTGTTCGGCGACCGCATTGCTGATGTCGACGAAGGCGCCGTTGGGAACCGACGTGACGATGGTCGGCACCCGCGCCTCGTGCCAGCCGAAACCCGAGTTGATGATGGTGGCGCCGGCCGCCTCGATGTCGGTCGCCAGGGCGAGGACCTCAGCCCAACTCTGGCCGTCCTCGACGTAGTCGGCCATCGACATCCGGTAGCAAATGATGAAGTCCGGTCCTACGACAGCCCGGGTACGCGCCACGATCTGCACTGGCAGTCTGCGGCGATTCGCCGCGGTACCGCCCCAGGAGTCGGTGCGCCGGTTGGTGCGGGGCGCCAGGAATTGGTTGAGCAGGTAGCCCTCGCTGCCCATGATCTCAACCCCGTCGTACCCGGCGTCGCGGGCCAGGTCCGCGGCACGGGCGAAGTCGTCGATGGTGTTATCCACCCCGCGCGATGAGAGTGCCCGCGGCCGAAAGGGATTGATCGGCGCCTTGATCGACGACGCGCTGACCGACAGCGGGTGGTAGGCGTAGCGTCCGGCATGCAGCACCTGCAGCAGGATCTTGCCGCCCGCTTCCTGCACCGCCCTGGTGAGGCGGCGGTGCCGCCGCGCGTCGGCGGCGGTGATCATCTGGGCGGCGAACGGAAGCAGCCAGCCGGCCCGATTGGGCGCGTACCCACCGGTGATGATCAGCCCGACACCGCCGCGGGCGCGCTCGGCGAAAAATTCGGCGAGCCGGCCGATATCGCCGGCCCGATCCTCCATTCCGGTGTGCATCGACCCCATCACCACCCGGTTGCGCAGTGTGGTGAAACCGAGATCCAACGGGGACAACAGATTCGGAAATGCATTGTGCTGCGGGGAGCTCATAGTGCCGCCTTCACCTCAGTGCCTCGTCAACTTCGAAAAGCCAGTTGATCGCGCTTTCTTCTGCCCGGATTCCGCCGCGCAACACCAGGTACTGGTGCAACGCGGCACCGGTGAGCGAACCGGGGTCGGGGAACTGCCGCTTCTCCAGCGTCCGGTAGACGTCGCGGCGAGTGGCGCGTTCGGCGCGCAGCGCCTCCGCCTGCGCCCGCACCGCCGCTACATCGCCGTAGCAGATGGCCCGGATTTTGACGGCAAGATCACGCAGGCGAGCGTCGATGAGCGCGCTGTCCCGGCCTGCCAGCGGTGCGCCGATCCAGCGGGCCAACTCGGCGCGTCCGGCGTCGGAGACGGTGTAGACCTTCTTGTCCGGGCGGCCCTGCTGCACCACCGGTGTCGCACGAACCCAGCCGTCGTCGTCCATCACCCGCAGGGTCCGGTAGATCTGCTGGTGGGTGGCGCTCCAGAAATACCCGATCGAGCGGTCGAACCGATGCGCCAGCTCGTATCCCGAGCCGGATTGCTCGCACAACGAGACCAGGATTGCGTGGGGAAGCGCCACCGCGGCAGCATAGGCATCGGAGACGAGAATATGCAACTAGTTGCACTGCAACTGTGTGAATAGTGGACGCGCGGCACTGCAGTTGTACGACGTAGGATCAGCAATCGTGACTCCCGCTTACGGTGGCGTTTCGGCGTCACTGCCGGTGTTTCCCTGGGACACGCTGGCCGATGCTGCGGCAACCGCGCGGTCCCATGCCGGGGGCATCGTCGACCTGTCGGTCGGCACCCCGGTCGACTCCGTCGCACCCGTCATCCGCGACGCGCTGGCAGCCGCCAGCGCGGCCCCGGGGTACCCCGCTACCGCCGGCACCCCGGAACTGCGGGCCGCGGCGGTCGCTGCACTGACGCGGCGGTACGGGATCACCGGACTGCCCGAGGCTGCGGTGCTGCCGGTGATCGGCACCAAGGAGTTCATTGCCTGGCTGCCGACGCTGCTCGGCCTCGGCGGTGATCAGGTGGTTGTGGTCCCGGAGTTGGCCTACCCGACCTACGAGGTGGGCGCCCGGTTGGCGGGGACACAACTGCGGCGCGCCGATGGGCCGATCGAATTCGACGGTGCGTCACCGGCATTGATGTACCTGAACTCGCCCAGCAACCCGACCGGGGGGATCGTGGCCGTTGCCGCGCTGCGAGAGGTCGTCGACTGGGCTCGCGAGCACGCCGTGCTGCTGGTGTCCGACGAGTGCTACCTGGGGCTGGGCTGGGATGCCCAGCCGGTGTCGGTGCTGCATCCGTCGGTGTGTGGCGGCGACCACACCGGACTGCTGGCGGTGCACTCGCTGTCCAAGACCTCGTCGCTGGCCGGGTACCGCGCCGGTTTTGTCGCCGGTGATGCGCAGGTGGTGGCCGAGTTGCTGGCGGTGCGCAAACACGCCGGGATGATCGTGCCGACCCCGGTGCAGGCGGCTATGGTCGCCGCACTCGGCGACGATGGCCATGAGCGTGACCAGCGCGACCGCTACGCCCGGCGGCGGGCGGCGCTGCTGCCGGCGTTGCGGGCGGCCGGGTTCACCGTCGACCTGTCACAGGGCGGGTTGTATCTGTGGGCCACCCGCGGTGAGCCGTGCCGCGAAACCGTGGGCTGGTTGGCGCAGCGCGGCATCCTGGTGGCGCCCGGAGAATTCTATGGGCCCGGTGGGGCACGCCATGTCCGGGTGGCGCTGACGGCCACCGACGAGCGGATCTCCGCCGCGGTTGAGCGACTGGCGACCGACTGACCCCGTTGGAGGCTTCCGGTCAGCGCCGCGATCGGGTAAGCAATGTAGTCGTGACCTCGTCGACCGCCAAGCCGCGGCGCATCCCGCTGTCGATGGGGGACGCCTTCAAGCGCATCTTCCTCGGAAAGCCACTGATCACCGAGGAACTCTCGTCTGAGAGGCTGTCGAATCGGGTTGCGCTCGGCGCGCTGACACCGGATGCGATCTCGTCGACCGCCTATGGCCCCGAACAGATCCTGATCGAACTCCTGCCGCATGCCGGGCTGGCGGCATTCGTGTTGCTGCTTCCGATCACCGGGGTCATTCTGTTGATCCTGGTGTTGGTGGCCGCGTCGTATCGGCAGGTCATCATGGCCTATACCCGGGCCGGCGGTTCCTACGTGGTCGCGCGGGAGAACTTCGGGCCCCGGGTGGCGCAGGTTGCCGCGGCAGCGTTGTTGATCGACTATGTGGTCACCGTGGCGGTGCAGGCGGCGGCGGGGACGGTTGCGGTGGTCTCGGCTATCCCAGTGCTGGGTCCCTACAGCCTGGAAATCACGGTCGCCGCGGTCATCATTATGTCTTACCTGAACCTGCGCGGGTTGCGGGAAGCGGGTCGACCGTTCGCGGTTGCGACCTACTCCTTCGTGGTCATGATCACGCTGATGATCGTGACCGGCGTCATCCGCGAAATATTCTGGGGTTTACCGACATACAACCCGGAAGACATCGCGGGCGCGGTACCGGTTCATCAGGGGAGCGGCCTGGTGATGGGTGCGACGATCCTGGTGCTGCTGCGCGCATTCGCCAACGGCGGCTCCTCTCTCACCGGCGTCGAGGCAATCTCCAACACGGTCGATACCTTCCGTAAACCGCAGGGCCCCAACGCGCGTCGGGTCTTGACCGCTATGGCCTGCATTCTCGGATTCTTGCTGGCCGGTGTCTCCTACCTTGCTTACGCCACCCACGCCACCCCGTATGTCGATGAATACCCGTCGGTGCTGTCCGAGGTCGCCCGAGCCGTCTTCGGTCACGGACTGGTCGGGCAGGCCCTGTTCCTACTCGCCCAGGTATCGACCGCAGCCATCTTGTTCACCGGCGCGAATACTAGCTTCAACGGTTTCCCCGCACTCGCCAACTTCGTCGCCGAAGATCGTTTCCTGCCGCGGCAGCTGACAAAACGCGGTTATCGCCTGGTGTTTTCGAACGGAATTATCGCACTGACCGCGCTGTCGGTGGCGCTGCTGGTGTTGACCGGTGGCTCGGTCAACGCGCTGGTCCCGTTTTACGCGATCGGCGTGTTCACCGGATTCTCGATGGCCGGCTATGGAATGTCCAAACACCATCTGACGCGTCGTGACCCCGGCTGGCGGCACCGGCTGGCGATCAATCTGTCCGCGGCGGTCTTGTCGACGATCGTGGTCGGCATCTTCGCGGTGGCAAAGTTCACCGAGGGCGCGTGGCTGGTGGTGGTTGTCTTCCCGGTTCTGGTGGCGGTACTGATGCGGCTGAATAAGGAGTACCGCGCCGAGGCGGCCATCCTGGAGGCGTTCCGCGCCGACCCTCCCGAGTTGGTGAAGTATGCCCGACATCGGGTGTTCGTCTTTGTGAACTCTCTTGACTTGGCGGTGCTGGAGGCGCTGCGCTACGGCCGAGGACTGCACTCCACCGAACTGATCGCCGTACATTTCATGATTGATGCGACGCAGGCGGCGCAGTTACGCAAGCGTTGGGAGCTTTTCGATCTGGATACCCGGCTCCGTGTTGTGGACTGCCCGGATCGTCGGCTTACCCGGGCCGCGCAAGAGTTCGTGCTGACGACACGAAACGAGTATCCGGATACCAGCGTGACGGTGTTGTTGCCGCGGCGCACGTACGCCCCCATCCTGGGGCGGCTGCTCCATGACCACACCGCGGACAAGATCGCCCGAGCCGTCAGCAGGATCCCGGACGCGGCCGCCACGATCGTGCCCTACGACGTGCAATCGCGGATCAGGGACGCGTTCCCCGACGTCGTCGAAGAACGGATCGCGCGCGAGGTAGGCAAGGTCCAGGCGTGGCTCTCGCGGGACGAAGCGCAGGCAGTCGACGAATACGAACATCCGGAGCGGCCGGCCACCGTGATCGCGGCGCAGCGCCTGATACCCGGGCGGCGGGCCACCATCGAGGGGCGGGTCAGTCAGGTCGAGGACATCACCATCCGGGGACGAACGTTCCGCAGGATCGTCGTCGGTGACGACAGCGGTGATGTCCGAGTCACGTTCCGCACCGGACACGGCGCAGACATTGCGCCCGGTCAACTGCTGCGGATCACCGGGAAGGCGCGTCAGAGCGGCAACCGTCCATCGATGGCCGGCGCCACCTACCGCGTCGTCGGGCAATCGGGTCAGCTGCAGTAGCTCGGCTCACAGCACCCCGGCCGGTCGTGTTTCAGCCGGCAGCGCAGTCGCTCGTCAGAATCCGCACGATCGCGTCGTGCTCCGCCTGGGTGGCCCACAGCCCGTAGGCGGATTTCACGTCAACGATCCGGGAGACGTAGGTACAGCGATAGGACTTGTTGGGCGGCAACCACGTTGCAGCATCGCCGTCCCCCTTTTGCTCGTTGGCCCGGCCATCAGTGGCCTGCAGGTTCAGCGGATCGTTGGCGAAGTTGCGCCGGGTGGTCTCATCCCACTGCTGGGCGCCCTTCTGCCAGGCGTCCGACAGCGGAACGATGTGGTCGATCTGCACCGCGCGGGAGGTGCCGCGACCACGCTGGAAATCTATGGTGGTGCCGGTATAGGGATCGTTGAGGACGCCGGACAGCACGACGCACCCGTTGGTCTCGGGTTTGGTCTCGATGTCGACCAGGTCGCGGCGCAGGATGTCGTTGCGGGTGTCGCAGCCGTTGTGCCCGTCGGGGACCGTCACGTCATCGCTCCACGCCTGGCCGAACAGTTGACGGCTGTAACCGGTCTTGGGTGCCCGGCCTTTGATCGCAACGGTGTCGAGCTTGGCCAGTTCGGTGGCGATTTCCGTGCCACTTTCCGGCTCGGCCCCCACCGTCGCCGTCGCAAGTCCGATCAGGCTGAGCGCGGCAATGACGGACCCGACGATGGTCCGCCACGAACGCGATCGTGGGTGATCGGTCACGGT
>JBDTKT010000012.1:0-4351 GCA_039935195.1 Mycobacterium sp. | reverse complement strand
CCGGACATCTGGTGGGGGAGTTTCCGCACAAGAAGATCGCCGGCGACGGCGTCGCGTCCTACATCGCGCCGGGCTCGGATCAGCCGATGCGCCGCGCGGACCGCACCGGCCGCACCTGCCACTGGATTCTGGAAGTGCACCTGGCCAACCCGGCCCGCGGCTTCGGCGGCTTCCACGAGGAGCTGCTCGACCTGCCGTGATCGCTCACCGTGGATCGCGAGCAGGCACAGAATCGTCGAAAATTTATCGGCGGGGTGCGATTCTCCGCCTGCTCGCCAGGGGGGCGCGACCTTGCACTCTCCATAGGCGAGTGCTAAGAATGACTTGGCACTCGCGACCAGTGAGTGCTAGGTCGGGACGGTGAGGCCCAGCCCCACGACAGCTGAGGCCGTCCGTCGCGGGCACTGCGCCCGGCCGAGACGTGTCATCCCCAAATTCGGAGGAATCACTTCGCAATGGCCAAGATAATTGCGTATGACGAAGAGGCCCGCCGCGGTCTTGAGCGGGGCCTGAACGCCCTCGCCGACGTGGTCAAGGTGACGTTGGGCCCCAAGGGCCGCAACGTCGTGCTGGAGAAGAAGTGGGGTGCCCCCACGATCACCAACGATGGTGTGTCCATCGCCAAGGAGATCGAACTGGAGGACCCCTACGAGAAGATCGGCGCTGAGCTGGTCAAAGAGGTCGCCAAGAAGACCGACGACGTCGCCGGTGACGGCACCACCACCGCTACCGTGCTGGCCCAGGCGCTGGTGCGTGAGGGGCTGCGCAACGTGGCCGCCGGTGCCAACCCGCTCGGCCTGAAGCGGGGCATCGAGAAGGCCGTCGCGAAGATCACCGAGACCTTGCTCAAGGACGCCAAGGCGATCGAGACCAAGGAGCAGATCGCGGCCACCGCCGGGATTTCCGCGGGCGACCAGTCCATCGGCGACCTGATCGCCGAGGCGATGGATAAGGTCGGCAACGAGGGTGTCATCACCGTCGAGGAGTCCAACACCTTCGGACTGCAGCTCGAACTCACCGAGGGCATGCGCTTCGACAAGGGCTACATCTCGGGCTACTTCGTCACCGACGCCGAGCGCCAGGAAGCCGTCCTGGAGGAGCCCTACATCCTGCTGGTCAGCTCCAAGGTGTCAACGGTCAAGGACCTGCTGCCGCTGCTGGAGAAGGTCATCCAGGGCGGTAAGCCGCTGCTGATCATCGCCGAGGACGTCGAGGGTGAGGCGCTGTCGACGCTGGTCGTCAACAAGATCCGCGGCACCTTCAAGTCGGTCGCGGTCAAGGCACCCGGCTTCGGTGACCGTCGCAAGGCGATGCTGCAGGACATGGCGATCCTCACCGGTGGCCAGGTCATCAGCGAAGAGGTCGGCCTGTCGCTGGAGAGCGCCGACATCGCTCTGCTGGGTAAGGCCCGCAAGATCGTGGTCACCAAGGACGAGACCACCATCGTCGAGGGCTCCGGTGACTCCGAAGCCATCGCCGGCCGGGTGGCCCAGATCCGCGCGGAGATCGAGAACAGCGACTCCGACTACGACCGTGAGAAGCTGCAGGAGCGCCTGGCCAAGCTGGCCGGCGGTGTTGCGGTGATCAAGGCCGGGGCTGCCACCGAGGTGGAGCTCAAGGAGCGCAAGCACCGCATCGAAGACGCGGTGCGCAACGCCAAGGCCGCTGTGGAAGAGGGCATCGTCGCCGGTGGCGGCGTGACCCTGCTCCAGGTCGCCCCGGCGCTCGACGAGCTGAAGCTCGAGGGTGACGAGGCAACCGGCGCCAACATCGTCCGGGTGGCGCTGGAGGCTCCGCTGAAGCAGATCGCCTTCAACGCCGGGCTGGAGCCGGGCGTGGTGGCCGAGAAGGTGCGCAACCTGCCGGCGGGTCACGGCCTGAACGCCGCTACCGGCGTGTACGAGGACCTGCTCAAGGCCGGCGTCGCCGACCCGGTCAAGGTCACCCGTTCGGCGCTGCAGAACGCGGCGTCCATCGCGGCGCTGTTCCTGACCACCGAGGCGGTCGTCGCCGACAAGCCGGAGAAGGCGGGCGCCCCGGCGGGCGACCCGACCGGCGGCATGGGCGGCATGGACTTCTAAGTCCGAACACGAAAGAGCCCGGTCCCGTTTTCGGGGCCGGGCTTTTTCGTGGCTCGTTGACTCTGCGTACACCAGGCAGAAGTGCGAGTGGGGTGCTTGGTCAGCGCAAAGTCAACGAGGATGGCTGTGTGAAAATTCTGCTGTTGGGCACCGGCAGCGCCGACGGTTGGCCCAACCCGTTCTGCCGGTGCGCTTCCTGCCGATCGGCGGCCGATGCCGGTGTGGTCCGCGGCCAGACCGCCGCGCTCGTCGACGACACCCTGCTGCTGGACTGCGGACCGGAGGCGCCGCGCGCCGCGGTGCGTTTCGGACGGTCGCTGGCCGGGGTGCGGCACATCCTGTTCACCCACGGCCACCATGACCATGTCGGCCCGGCGGCGCTGGTGATGCGGCACTGGGCCGGGCGCACCGAACCCATCGACGTCGTCGGACCGCCCGGTGTGCTGAGCCAGTGCCGCGATTGGGTCGGCCCCGACGACCCGGTCCGGTTCGTTCCGGTGCGGGCGGGC
The DNA here is from genome assembly GCA_039935195.1 of Mycobacterium sp. Taxonomy (GTDB): domain Bacteria; phylum Actinomycetota; class Actinomycetes; order Mycobacteriales; family Mycobacteriaceae; genus Mycobacterium. The sequence continues at coordinate 1,761 of JBDTKT010000012.1, read as the reverse complement.
GATCAGGTGGATCTGGGCCGCTACCGGGCGCGGGTGCTGACCGCCGCGCACGGGTCGGACCTGGGTGATGACGCCGTGCTCTATGACGTCGAGGGGTCCGACGGTCGAATTCTGTGGGCCACCGACACCGGCCCGCTGCCCGTCGAAACCCACATCGCGGTCGGCGGCGCGGCTTACGACGCGGTATTTCTGGAGGAGACTTTCGGCACCCGCAGCGGGCACGGCACCGAGCACCACGACCTGGCCTCGTTCGCGGACACAATTGCCCGGCTGCGCCGCTCCGGTGCCGTCACCGACACCACCGCTGTCGTCGCCATCCACCTGAGTCACCACAATCCTCCCGAGGCGGAATTAACTGCGGCCCTAGCCGATTTCGGTGCACGCCCCGGACGTGACGGTGAGGTGGTGCGGGTGGGGTCGGCCCAGATTCCCCCGACGCGCACCCTGGTGCTCGGCGGCGTCCGGTCCGGCAAGTCCTCCCACGCCGAAGCGCTGCTGACCGCCGAATCCGCGGTGACCTATCTGGCCACCGGCGGGGTCCGGGAGGGTGATCCGGAGTGGGCCGAGCGGGTGCGCCTGCACCGGGCGCGGCGCCCCGCATCGTGGCGCACCGTGGAGACCTCCGACGTCGCCGACGAGCTGCGAACAGCTCAGGGCCCGCTGCTGCTGGACTGCCTGGGCACCTGGCTGACTGCCCGGATGGACCTGCACCAGATTTGGGACGGTGATTCGGATGCCGCCCGCGCCGTCAGTGCCGACATCGACGAGCTCATCTCGGCCTGGCGGGCCTGCCCGGTGCCGGCGGTGGCGGTCAGCAACGAAGTCGGCAGCGGGGTGGTGCCTCCTACCCCGGCGGGGCGGCTGTTCCGCGACCTGATCGGCGTGCTCAACGCGCGGATCGCCGCCGAGTCCGACCAGGTGGTGCTGATGGTGGCCGGCACCACGCCGCTGCCGACTTCGTTGCTGACCACCGCCGCCGGCACCGGGCAGGCCCGCCAGGCCGAGATGAGTTCGTCGATGTCGGCGTGGACGGCGCGGACCGCATCCGAAGCCCCGTCCCACATCTGGTGCAGGTCCATCCGGGCGGTCAGCCAGGTGCCCAGGCAGTCCAGCAGCAGCGGGCCCTGAGCTGTTCGCAGCTCGTCGGCGACGTCGGAGGTCTCCACGGTGCGCCACGATGCGGGGCGCCGCGCCCGATGCAAGCGCACCCGCTCGGCCCACTCCGGATCACCCTCCCGGACCCCGCCGGTGGCCAGATAGGTCACTGCGGATTCGGCGGCCAGCAGCGCCTCGGCGTGGGCGGACTTTCCGGACCGTACGCCGCCGAGCACCAGGGTGCGCTTCGGGGGAATCTGGGCCGACCCCACCCGCACCACCTCACCGTCACGTCCGGGGCGTGCACCCGAATCAGCCAGGGCCGCAGCCAATTCCGCCTCGGGAGGATTGTGGTGACTCAGGTGGATGGCGACGACAGCGGTAGTGTCGGTGACGGCTCCGGACCCGCGCAGCCGGGCAATCGTGTCCGCGAACGAGCTCAGGTCGTGGTGCTCGGTGCCGTGCCCGCTGCGGGTGCCGAAGGTCTCCTCCAGAAAGACCGCGTCGTACGCCGCGCCGACGACGGCCATGTGGGTTTCGGCGGGAAGCGGGCCGGTGTCGGTGGCCCACAGAATGCGACCGCCCGGACCGGCTCCGGATTCCAGGTCATAGAGCACCGCGTCATCACCGATGTCCGACCCGTGAGCGGCGGCCAGCACCCACACC
>JBDTKT010000011.1:0-17956 GCA_039935195.1 Mycobacterium sp. | reverse complement strand
CGCGGATCAGCCCATCGCGCACCCCGTGCAGCATATTGACGATGTTGCGAAACGCCGTCTGCATCTGCCCCATCGTGTCCATCGAGGTCCGCTCCGCCAGACCACCCCAGCCAGCGCCGGAGATATTCGACGACGACGCCGCCATCCTGCGGGCCTCATCCTCCACTGTCTGCGCGTGCACGTCGAAACGGCCCGCCATCGCCCGCATCGCATCCGGATCGGTCATAAAACGCATAGCCACTGTTGTGTCTCCTCACTTGAAATTCATTGACGGTGGTTTGTTATCGCGGCGGCCGGTGACTAGCTGTCGCTTAGGTCATGGACATCGACTGCCGGCCTGGGATCTATGAATAGTTTCCCCCTTCCGTCAGTCGGCGGCCGGCGACATCGCCATGGTTGGCCTGCTTAACCGGCCGCGGCCGCGTTGGCGGCCTCGGCGGCGGCGTAGGAGTTGGCACTGCTGTTGAGGGTCGCCACGAACATTTCGTGGATGGCCGCGGCCTGCGCGCTGACCTGCTGATACATCGCGGCATGAGCGGCGAACTGAGTCGCCGTCAACATCGAGACCTCGTCGGCGGCGGCTGGAGCCACCCCGGTGGTCGGCGCGGCCGTGGACGCGTTCTGCGCATTCAAGGCTGACCCGACACCGTTCAGGCTGCTGGCAGCTGCGGACAGGGCCTCCGGCTGTGCGGTAACGAACGACATGTGGACTTCCTCCTCGGATCGCCTTCAGCAATCGCTCCGTGACCGAGCCTAGATGCTCCGAACGGCCGATACGGCCTACGATGCCAACTGTTCACCCAGTGATTGCAACTGTTCACCTTGGGTAACGGCCCAGTAAACCTGACCGTCCGCCACGCCTCACCCGAAGCCCCCGAAACGGCCGACATCTGCATAAACACATGGCTGTCATTTGCGATGCATCCGGACGATTACCAACCGGCCACAGCCGGTGCCAGGCCGGTTGCGGGTGGGCCACCGGTTAAAAATCTCGCCGCAGTTAATGCCGGAGAACCTCCGGGTATGAGTCGGCCAGCAACCACTGTGGCGCTGTTATCAGCGCCACAGTGGTTGCAGTGCCGAATTAGCCCGCCGGGCTGGCAGCGCGCTCTTGCACGACGGCCCGACGCAACTCGGTGGCGGCGACCTGGACGAACACGCCGGTGTCCTCGGCCATCAGTAGGCCGCGACCGCGGGGCAGCGGGCCACCCTTCATCTTGCCGCGGATAAAACCCTCGTCCGGGTCCGCGTCCATCACAAGTAATGGCGCGTTGGCCTGGTGCAGGGCTCGCAGCAGGGGGTCGCTGCCCGCCGACGACCAGCCGCCGAAGGTGCGGGTGGCGATCACGTGCAGTCCCACGTCGGCCGCACGCGTCACCCAGGGCGCCGCCTTCTGGAACGGCGAGTCGAAGCCTGGCGGGAACTGCTGAACGTCGTCGATGATCAAGAAGATCTCCGGCCCGCTCCACCAGGTCCGCGACAGCAACTCCTCAGCCGACAGGCCGGGTGGCGGCTCTCTGTCGGCCAGCGTGGCCGCCAGCTCGTTGACCAGCGCGACGGCTCCGTCCACGTTGTAGGCGAACTTCTCCACGTAGTCCGAACCCAGCGTGGTCAGCAGCTGGCGGCGCGGATCAACCAGCCAGACCTGGGCCGAGGGTTGCCCGTCCGGCCGGGCGGACGGCGCGGTGCTGGCGCCGGGCGCGTACACCCGCTGAATCTCGGACATGATCGTGGCCAGCGTGGTGGTGCGTCCGCACTCACGCCGGCCGGTCACCATCAGGTGGCCGTTCTCGGCGAAGTTCAGATAGACCGGCTGCAGATCCAGCTCGGACATGCCCCAGGCGATCCCGCCGGCACCTACCCCTACGCGCTGGTCGGCGGCCGCGGCGGTGCGGACCTCGTCGAGGCCGAAGCGCGCCGGCAACCTGCGCACCTGGCGGACCTTGCCCACGGCCACCTGCCCGACCGCGGCGGCCACGCTGTCGGACTCGAACACCCGCTTCGGGGTGTCGGCCAAGGCCGGCCGGGCGATCAACGTGTGCAGGCCGGCCTGGGGGTCGCTGTCGAGTCGTATGTAGTTGACCGCGACCATGCCCCGGCCCGGCTTGACCGGGACGTCCTTGGCGAACCGGGAGCGCACCAGCTTGGCGTCCTCCACCGCGGCCAGCCGCAGCTCGACCCGGGACCCGAAGCCGCTGCGGACCGGTGGCCGCAGCTCGGACTCGCGGTCGGCGGTGACGATCACATGCACCCCGAACGAGGGCCCCTGGTTGATGATCTGGTTGACCTGCTCGACGAGCACCTCGTTCTCCTCGGACAGTGCCCGGTAGTTGTCGATCACCAGGTAGACGTCACCGAACCCGTCGTTGGGCACCGAGCCTGGCGCACCGTCGAACTTCCGTCGGCGGAACACCGCCATGGACGCCACGTCGCACTCGAGGAAGCTGCGTTTGCGGCCCCGCATCAGCGCCAGCAGTTCGGCCACCGTGCGGCGCACGCCGTCGGGGTCGGTGGGCCCGCACACGCTGCCAACGTGCGGCAATCCGGTCACCGTGGTCAGCGAGGTGCCGCTGTAGGCCAGGCAGTAGAACTGGACCTGCTCGGGCGTGTGGGTCAGCGCGGCCGAGCAGATCAGCGTCTGCAGCGCCGTCGTCTTTCCCGATCCACCGGCGCCCAGGATCAGCACGTTGGCGCCCGGCCCGGAGGTGTCCACCGTCCACGGCGGCTGGTCGTGCTTGAACGGCCGGTCGATGAGCCCGATCGGAAACACCAGGTCTTTGCGGGTGCCGTAGTCCTCCTGCCACGGGTGGCCCAGATACTTGTTCACCAACTCGTCGACAGCCAGCGGGACGTCCAGCGGCGGCTGCCAGAGTCGATAGGGCTCGAAGTCGATCCGGCGCAACTGGTCGATGATCACCGTACCGACCTTCGGAGTCCGGATCGCCTCTTGCTCCTCGGCGACCTCTTCGGCCCGCTCCACCACCGTGGCGGTGATCGCCGGCGTCTCCTCCGCCGCCTCGATCTCGCTCACGACCACCTCCAGCGGGGTGAACGCGGTGGTGAACAGCTGCGGCCGGATGTAGTCGATGGAGTGCGCGAGCGGCAGCTGATCGTCGTCGAACTGCCCACCACGGTGGTAGTCGCGCCACAGGAACTCGGCCTGGAAGCGGATGACCTCCTCACCGCTCTTCCGGAAGTAGCCCAACCCAGCCGTTCCGGGCAGATTCACCGCGTTGGGCACCCCGGCCGCTTGGGCGGCACCGGCCGTCTGCGCCTTGAGCACCAGCCGGTAGCCCATGTTCTCCATCAGCTTCTCGGCGCGGCTCTCGATGGTCTGCGAGGCCATCATCAGATGCACCCAGTAGGCGCGGCCCTGCCGGCCGATCGAGTCGAGCACCTCTACCGCCGTCGGCATGATGCGGAACCACTCGTAGAACTCGTCGATGACCACGACCAGCATCGGCAGCGGCAGCAACTCATCCTGGCCGCGGGCCTGCATCCGGCCCCGAATCTCGTTGTACTCCTTGGCGCCGTCCACACCGGCGCTGTCGCACATCGTCTTACGGCGGGAGATCTCGCCCCACATCGCCTCCAGGAAGCGCTCCATCAACGCCTGGTCGTCTTCCAGGTCGGTGATGATCCGCGACACGTGCGGCACCCCGACGAACGGCTTGACCGCCGACCCACCCTTGAGGTCGGCCAGCACGAACTGCAGCTCATCGGGGGAATGCGCCAGCATCAGGGACTCGATCACCGTCCGGACCAGCGTCGATTTACCCGAGCCGGTGGTCCCCGACATGACGCCGTGCGGACCGTCACCGCCTTCATCGAGTGACTTCATGTCAAGGAACAGCAACTCGCCGTTGTCGGAGCGGTTGCCGAACGGAATCCGCAACCGATTGCGGCTGCCGCCTTCCCGACGTCCCGCCCAGATTCCCGCGAAGTCGATGCGCCCGGCGTCCTCAATACCGTAGTAGGACAGAACGTCGCGCGCGCCGATCTGGTGCGTCACCCGCTGGCCGATCTCCTCGTAGGCCTCGGCCAACCGCCAGTGCGCCATTCGCTGCGCGAACCGTTCGGCATCCGCCTCGCTCAGCTGGTCCGCCAGCGCGAAGAACCACTCGTTGTCATCGATCACTATCCAGGTGTCACGGTCGCGGGGCAGGGTGTTGATGATGCCCTCGCTGTCGAGCCTCAACACCCGCTGCGCCTCGCCCCCCCACTCCGGCGCGCCGGTGAGGTCGAAGAAGGTCACCCCGTCCGCACCCTCGGTGGTGTTGACGTACTCCCACTGCTGGTCGATGCTGTCGACGATGATCAGATGGTGCGGCGTCGGCGTCTCCGCCGACGAACTCGCGTGCCGAGGCATGAACGAGCCCCGCCCGGAGAACAGGTCGCCGTGCTCGGTGGCGAAGTCCAGCACCGACCCGTAAACCATCCGGGCGTTGCCGGCGGCGTCCTGGCGGCGCGGGTTGCCCAAATGCGGCAGCCACTTCATCCAATCCCACTGCGCCGCATCGGAAGTAACGATGACCATCCGCAGGTGGTCGGGCCCATGGGAGAAGGCCAGCTGGCAGATGATCGCCCGCATCAGCCCCAACACCTGCTCGCGGTTCCCGACCAACGAGTACCAGGGTTCGACCAGCAGCGACACCATCTTCGGCAGGTTATAGACCACGCTCTGGTAGCGCCCGAATTCCTGCAGTGCCTTCCCGGTCACCGGCTCCAGCTCGATGTCGGTCGGCATGTTTTGCGGTTCGCCCCAGGTCACCTCGGGCCGCGTCATGCCCACCCCGACCCGGACCAGTCCGAAGTTCAGGTCTTTGCCGTTGGGTTGCCGCTCCCACATCCGGGCCGACCCCACCGCCGCGGCCAGCGTCGTCGGCGCCGGGTGGAACCACCGATAGTTGGCGTCCATCGAATCCGCGGATTCCGCGGCCGACTCCCGCAGTCGATCCAGCATCAGCATGAACTGCGCCCGCATTGCGTCCAGTTTCGGCCGGCTCAACTGCTGGGCACCGCCGCCGGAGCGGCCGAACATCATCATCGCGACACCGCCGATCATGAAGATCGGGAAAATCGATCCGGCACCGAGGAACATCCGCGACCCGTTGGCCACGGTCATCGACACCATGCCGACCAGCAGGCCCACCACCAGCACCCCGACCACCACGAGCCACCAGGGCTTGCCTTCCGGCGGCGGAACGCTCAGCGGCGTCGGCAACACGATGTTCTCCGGCTTGACCACCGGCGCTCGTTCCGGCGTCGGCCGGGCGAATCCACGTTTCATCGGGGCACCACCAACTCCGCAGGGTTCATATCGACCGGCAACGTGTCGTGGCGGATCAGGGCATCTTGGCGGGACAGCGTCGGTCCGTTCGCCAGTAGCTTCAGCGCCACCCACGGCGCGGGCGTGGGCTCGTCGACCAGCCCCAACGCCTTACGCTCGTCGTTGCCCGGCACGCCGAAACGCACGCCGGAGGCCGACAGCCACCAGAGTGATTCCGCCGTCTTGGCATCCGGTTCGTTGCCGGTGACCGTGACGAAGTTCGCTTGCCCGGGGCCGAAGTAGACACGGTCGGCCTCGCGGCCGCTTTTGTCCACCTTCACCAACGACACCACCCTGTTCACCTGTTTTTTCGGTATGGGAATCGTGGGGCCGGACACCACCTGGATCCTGGCCCGGCCCTCACCCCCGGAACGCTCCCACCACCAGCAGGTAGACGGGTTCTCTCGCATGTCGACGACCTTCAGCGGTCCGTCCGGGTAGGCCGACAGGTCCAGCCCGGTGACCACCGGCATCTTCGCCAGTGCCGGCGGTGCCACCTCCACCGGGGCACCGCCCGCGGTAGCGCCGGCGTTCTGCAGGATTCGAGCCACGACCGGCGACACCGTCTGCACACCGTTCGACAAAACCACGGAGAACTGTTGCGGCCCACTGAGTTGAGGCGTGGTGAACACCGTGCCGACCGGACCGGGGGCGCTCGGGAACTGAGCCGGACTACCGGCGTCCGGCACGAACGGCACCGACAATTCCGGCCCTACCGGCAGAGCATCGAACAGCGCCCTACTCATCGGTCGTGCCTGGTCCACCTGCTCGGGGCTGAGTCCCAGCGGCAACAGCACTGCCCGGTCTGCCGCCTCGATGCGGGACCGGCGACCCTGCCGAATCACCCACGAATCCTCGCCGTACCGCAGCACCACCGCATCCGGCCCGTCCAGCACCCGGCGCCGGGACGTCAGGTCCGGGCTTCCGTCGATCACCGTCACCGTGACCGTCGACGGCGCCCCGACGCCCTGAACGTTGGCGACGGTGTCGCAAATCAGCCAGGACGACGACGGCGGGCTCGTTGCCAGAATCTGCGACGGCGCACCCGGAATTCCGACCAGTGGCCCGTGCGGTTGATCGGCAATCTGGGTGGACCGCACTTTGTGCGGATTATCGGCACGCCCGGCAATCAGGCGCGCCGAAGCCAAATTCAGTGCCGGATACAACGTGTTGCCGACCCGGACATACAGGGCACCGGAATCCCGGTCGGCAATAATCGGCGATTCGTTCATCTGGCCCGACGGGCTCAGAAATGACCAGAGCAGCGCACCCAGGCAGACCACCAACGCCGCCGACACCGACGCCACCAACGCCAGTCCCTGGCGGCGGCCCGGCTCTACCTCCATCCGAACCGACCAACGGGTCAACGCCATCGCAGTGCGGCGCGCCAAGAATTGGTAACCCGTCATCTGGGTGCGCGTCGAGAGCCCCAGGCCGTATCCAGGCTCCCGGTTTTCGTCAGCCACGGTGTCTCACAACCTCCACCCGGTGCGGCGCCCGGCTGTGGCGCAGCTCCGGCGTTTGCTTAGTCATCATCGATCCCTACTCGTTCCGTAGATCTTCACTGCGCATGCTAGCGGGTGTTCGGCGACGTCCGTCTGTCGCGGAGATTGCAATACGGTGGCGGTACCGAATTCCGGTTCGCCGCTGTGACCTTGCATTATGAATGATTAGGTGAACGCTCGGTGAAGTGAAAGATTCAGATGAGCGCGCCCGGAGGCAGGCAGTGGCACCTGCCGCGGAAAAAATCCCGCCGATCGAAAAGATCGCCGACCCCACCTGGGGCGCGCGGCCGCCCGTTCGGCGTGCCCCGCGGCGACCCGCCTGACGCGTGTTTGCTTGTTAGCTGAGTCGCCTGCCAGACCGCTGTGTATTTGCTGTGGCTCACGGCTTTTGGGGTCGATTCTCATGTATCGTCGGGTCGTGACGACCATTGACGGACATGGCACTGACGGCCACCTTGACTCTAGGGGTCCCGCCACCTCACCGGCAGCAGGGGAAACCACCCACGAGGTCAACTACTCAACCGACGTCATCGACGTCGAACTGGAGTTGGAGCAGGGTTACCGCACCGAGATCCATAAGAACCACCACGATACCGTCGATGTCGAGACGTATGGCGGCGGCTTCGATCTCTCCCGGCGCGCGGTCGCCCCACATTTGCGGATCGGCCGGGACAAGTGGCTCAACCTGCTGTGGCTGATCCCGATCGGCTTCGTCGGACTGATCGCGATGATCGCGGCCGGCAAGGGCATTCGCAACATGCCCGGCGTGGAGGAGTTCATCGCGCAGTACCCGGGCAGCAGTTCGTCTACCGAGGTTGACGGCGGCATGCCTGCCTGGGCCGGCTGGACGCACTTCTTCAACTTGTTCATGATGATCTTCATCGTCAGGTCTGGAATCCAGATCCTCTGCGACCACCCGCGGCTGTATTTCAGCCGCAACTCCACTCCAGGCAAGGACGAATGGCTGCGGGTGGGCCCGCCGGTGCCCGACGACCCGTACTGGACGGCCAATGCTGACACCGTCGCGTTGCCGCCCCAGTTCGGCCTGCCGGGATTCCGGCACTCGATCGGCCTGGCGCGCTGGTGGCACATGGGCTTGGGCGTGCTGTGGCTGCTCAACGGTGCGGTGTTCTATGTGTTGCTGTTTACCACCGGACAGTGGCGACGCATCGTGCCGGGCAGCTGGGACGTCTTCCCGCACGCCGCGTCGGTCGCGATCCAGTACATGTCCATGGACTGGCCCGACGACCACACCTGGACCAACTACAACGCCCTGCAGTTGATCTCCTACTTCGTCACGGTCTTCATCGCCGGCCCCGCCGCGTTGATTACCGCGATGGGCATGTCCCCGGCGCTGTCACAGCGTCTCGGGCTGATCAGCAAGCACATGCGACTGAACATCCAGATCGCCCGGTCCCTGCACTTCGTGGTGCTGGTCTACTTCCTGATGTTCATCCTGGTCCACGTCACGATGGTTTTCGCCACCGACGCTTTCGACAACTTGAACCACATGTTCGCAGCGCGCGGCTGTGAGGTCGGGGCCGGGCCGGAATGCCACAGTGCGACCGGGTTCTGGGTCTTCTGCGTGGCGGCGGTGGTGTGCACCGCCGCCTGGATCGCGGCCACCCCGCTGACGCTCAAGTATCCGCGGGTGGTGCAGAAGATCGGCTATGCGCTGATCGGGCCGTTCCAGCGGTCGCTGGAGAAACTCAACCCCGAGCCCGGCACCTTCACCGAAGCCGACATTTCGCCGTTCCACTGGCGCAACGGCCGACTGCCGGAGACCGTCGATTACAAGGAGTTGGAGGCCAACGACTTCAAGGACTGGCGACTGAAGGTCTACGGCCTAGTCGAGAACCCCATGGAGTTCTCACTGGAGGACCTGCAGGCACTGCCCTACCACGACCAGATCACCCAGCACATGTGCGTGCAGGCCTGGTCGGGTGTGGCCAAGTGGGGCGGGGTGTCGATGTCAACGATCATGGACGTCGTCAAGCCGCTGCCGGAGGCCAAGTGGGCCATCTTCTACTCGATGGGCCTGGGCGCCACCGGTGGGATTTTCTACAACGCACACCCGGTCGACCAGATGTGGCATCACATGTCGATGTTGGCCTACAACATGAACGACGAGCCGCTGCCCTACATGCACGGCCGGCCGCTGCGGCTGCGTAACGAATTGCAGCACGGCTACAAGCTGGTGAAGTGGATCAAGGGCATCGAATTTGTCGAGAGCTACAAGGAGATCGGTAGCGGTCACGGTGGTTACAGCGAGGACCACAAGTTCTTCGGCCGGCACCAGACCATCTGACGATCGGACGACGAATAGTCTTCCTGCGCAGTCTGATTAGCATTGTGATCAATGCCAATCAGACTGCGCAACGGAGGCCCCCGTCTTCAAAGTCGAAGTTGAGGACAGCTGCTCGGGCAAAACCCATGTCCGAGAGGAGAACTACTGCGTTTCACCCGCGGCCGATGATCGAGCCGGCGCCGAGGCGATAGCTCGCGACGAACTCGGTCGTCAGGGTGTGCTTATCGACCAGGTCGATTTCGCGTTACAACACATGTTGCACTACTCAGCCACGGACGTCGCCGAGGGCCTGCACGCACCCGCGTTCGCGCCCGAGAGCGGGGCCCATGACTTCGCGCTGCGAATACTCGAGTCCTGACCGCTTGCTGACTCCGGCCACCACTGCAGTGCATTGACTGGCACTGCATCGCACTCTCCCCCACGATGTTTCGCGGCATCCCGCATGTCACGTTTATATCGCAATGCGACTCATGGGCTAGGCTGGCGCGGATTCAACGCTGTGCAACCACTTCACAAAGGGCGGTCCAGACCATGACAGACGCTGACGAAAGCCGCCGAGCCGATCGCTCCGGTCCGCACGGCGCCGCAGCGGGTCAAACGGCAGTTGTGGATTACCGCTCCGAACTCAAAACCGCCGGCGACGTGGTGGATTTTGAGACGTGGGCCGGTGGCCTGGACCAAAGCAGACGGGCCATCGCGCCGCGACTGCGCATCGGCCGGGACCGGTGGTTCAACCTGCTGTGGCTGATCCCAATCGGTTTCGTCGCACTGGTCGCCGCGGTGGCCGTGGCGAAGTACGTGGTCGGCTTCCCCGCGGTGCAGGAATTCATCCACCGTCACCCGGGCACCACGGTGGCCGCCGGAAGCAAGCCGGGTATTCCAGTCTGGGCCAACTGGACGCACTTTTTCAACCTGTTCCTGATGACGTTCATGATTCGGTCCGGCATTCAAATCTTTGCGGACCACCCTCGGCTGTACTTCACCCGCAATGCCACCCCGAACAAGCACGACTGGCTGCGGATCGCGGAACCGGTTCCGAACGACCCGATGTGGACCGCCAAAGCCGACTCGGTCGGCCTGCCCGACCAGTTCGGGCTGCCTGGGATTCGGCACGCCATCGGCCTGGCCCGCTGGTGGCACCTCGGTACCGACGTGCTGTGGTTGGTCAACGGCGCCATCTTCTACGTGCTGCTATTCACCACCGGGCACTGGCGGCACCTGGTACCGACCAGCTGGGACGTCTTCCCCAACGCAATGTCGGTGGCGCTGCAGTATCTGTCCCTGGACTGGCCCACCGACAACGGCTGGGTGGCTTACAACGGTCTGCAACTGCTGGCCTACTTCGCCACGGTCTTCATCGCCGCCCCAGCAGCGGTCCTCACCGGCCTGGGCATGGGGCCGGCGGTCTCGATGCGGCTGACCCACATCAGCAAGCGGCTAAACATTCAACTGGCCCGCTCACTGCACTTCCTCGTGATGGTGTACTTCGTGTTCTTTATCCTGGTGCACGTCACGCTGGTCTTCGCGACCGATGCCGTGCGCAACCTGAACCACATGTTCGCCTCCCGCGACGACACCAGCCTCGTCGGGTTCTCGGTCTTTGCCGCGGCAATGGTGGTCACCACTGTGGCCTGGGTGTGGGCCACCCCATTCACCTACCGGCATCCCCGGGTGGTGCAGCGGGTCGGCTACGCGCTGATCGGCCCACTTCAGCATGCGTTCGAGTTCGTCAACCCGGAGCCGGGTGCGTTCACCGAGAAGCACATCTCGCCCTACTTCTGGCAGAACGGTACCTACCCGCAGACCATCGAATACAAGGAGTTGGAGGCCAACGACTTCGTAGATTGGCGGCTGCACGTCTACGGACTGGTCGAGCACCCGATGAACTTCAGCCTCGAAGAGTTGAAGGCGCTGCCGTACCACGAGCAGATCACCCAGCATTTCTGCATCCAGGGCTGGTCGGGTGTCGCCAAGTGGGGCGGCGTCTCGATGAAGACGATTCTGGACCTCGTCAAACCGCTGCCCGAGGCCAAGTGGGTGGTCTTCTATTCGATGGCACCCGGCTCCGACGGCGGGCTTTATTACGACGCCCACGCCATGCAGCAGATGGATCACCACCTGACCATGCTGGCCTACGACATGAATGGTGAACCGCTGAAGTATGGCCACGGCGCACCGCTGCGGCTGCGCAACGAGCTGCAGCACGGCTTCAAGATGGTGAAGTGGCTGGGCGGCATCGAATTCGTAACCAACTTCAGCGAAGTCGGTAGCGGCTATGGCGGCTACAACGAAGACCACGAATATTTCGGCTACCGGCAAACGCTGTAGCCGGGGGTCGGTGCGCCTGGTTGCCCGGCGGAAATCCTCAACCAACTGATTTGGGTGGGCAGTAGGCTGCACTTCACCAAAGTTGGACGGCAGTAACCGGATAACGAGTAGCCGAGAAATGGGAGAGCCGATGCGGCGTCGCAGTTTCGGAAAGTCAGTCCTGTCGGTGGCAGCCGTAGGCCTTGTCGTGTGCGCGGTGTCGAGCGCCTGCGATGACACCTGCGACGACGACACCTCCGGTGGAACCACCGAATCGACGACCAGCCCGAGCGCGCCGCCTACCACCGGCAGCGCGGTGCCCAGCCCGACCGAAACGCCGACTCCTCCGCCGACCAGCGCGGCACCCGCCAACCGAGCGCCGCAGACCCAGCCGCCGCCCGCTCCGCGGACTCCGCACGCGCCGGCGATCCAAGTGCCACCCGGCATTCCGGGAATTCCAGCTATTCCCGCCATCCCGGCCATCCCGGGGTTCCCCGGTGCCCCAGGGATTCCTCAGCCGTAGGCCGGTGTGCGGGCGTCCTAGATGCCGGTCCAGGCGGCGTCCAGACGCCCGGCCACGTCAATGGTCTGAGCTTGCCGGGATTGCGGGGTGTCGATCTGCGCGGCGACATACTGGGCGATGAACCGCCGGATCTCGCCGTCGACGCCGGCGAATATGCGCAGCAGCTCACCACGAATGGACTCCGACGACACCTGCACGCTGATATCCGACGAACGCGGCTTCGGCACGTCGATAATCAGTAGCAGCGGTTCGGCAGCGCGGGCGGTGGCTCGCAGTTCGATGTCGCCGGCGACCACGAACCGCTGTTTGTCCAGACGCAGGTCGACCAGCAGATCGATGGCCAGCGGAATGTGGATCGAGAACGTGATCAGGTCGCCCGGGTGCCGGGTGACCTGTGGCTGCTGGATCTTGACCCGGGCGCTGACCCGGGCGATCTTGCCCGGCCCCTGCGGGATCGGAGCCATCTCGAACTCTTCGCCGGCGATCGCGGCGAACGCAGCTGCCACACGTTCTTTGGTAATCGCGACCTCGAAGAACCTACGACCGAACTCCTCGTAAGTCAGGTAGTTGTCATTGTGCATAGCTTCCTACCGTCTCATGTCCGCACCGGCAACGGCGGCTGATCCTTATGCGCGTCGTCTCATCTTCTCACTCGACCACGCCGTGCTCGGCCAGATGTTCGATCAGCGGCACCACCCCGGCGGCCAGATGATCGGCCATCGCTGTACGGGCCAGCGTCGCGTCCCGGGCCGCCAACGCGTCCAGCAGCCGCCGATGGTCCCGGATGGAGCGATCGGGCCAGCCGGAGATTGTGGGGAACACCGATTCGGGTGCATACCGGGTGATCTGCGACATCAGCTGGGCAAGTTTCGGTGAGCCGGCGGCGACATTGATCGCCCGGTGAAAGTCGTGATTGAGTCGGACCGTCCGTTCGTCGTCGTCGCCGGCGTAGGCATTCTCGAGCCGCGCCTGGATCTCTTTGAGTTCGCTCAACCGCTCGTCGCTGATCCCGGCCGCGGCTCGGGCGGCCAGTTCACCGCCGACGAAGGCCTGCACGTCGGCCACATCCACGAGATCCCGCCTGGTCACCGGCAGCACCACGAAGCCGCGGTGCGGCTGCTGAGCCAGCAGCCCCTCGGCGCGCAGCTCAAACAGCGCCTCACGGACGGGGGTGACGCTGATCCCTAGCTCCGTGGCCAACTGGTCCAAGCGCACGTACTCCCCCGCGGCGTAGGTGCCGGCGAAGATCCGCGTCCGGACGAAACGTGCGACGTCCTCGGAGAGCTGCGGCCGGGTGGTGAAGTCGGGAACCATTATCGGTCAGATCCGATAGTCGACGAGCAGCCGCTTGCTGATGATCTGCTTCTGTATCTCACTGGTGCCCTCGCCGATCAGCAGGAACGGCGCGTCGCGCATGAGTCGTTCGATTTCGTATTCCTTCGAATAGCCGTAGCCGCCGTGGATCCGGAAGCTCTGCTGGGTTACTTCGTTGCAGTACTCGCTGGCCAGGTACTTCGCCATACCGGCAGCCACGTCGTTGCGTTCCCCGGAATCCTTGAGGCGGGCCGCGTTGACCATCATCAGGTGTGCGGCCTCCATTTTGGTCGCCATCTCGGCGAGCTGAAACGCGATCGCCTGGTGCTCGGCGATCGGCTTGCCGAAGGTGCTGCGCTGCTGGGCGTAGCGCACCGCCAGCTCGAACGCGCGAATTCCCACCCCACAGGCCCGCGCCGCGACATTGACCCGGCCGACCTCGATGCCGTCCATCATCTGGAAGAAGCCTTGCCCGGGTTCACCGCCAAGGATGTCGGAGGCGCGGACCCGGTAGCCGTCGAAGATCAGCTCGGTGGTGTCAATGCCCTTGTAGCCGAGCTTGTCGATCTTGGTGGAGATCGTCAGGCCGGCGGCGACTTCCCCGAAGCCCGTTGGCTTTTCGACCAGAAACGCGGTCAGGTTACGATGCGGGCTCTGGGCCCCCTCGTCGGTGCGGACCAGCACGGCCACCAACGTCGAACTGGCGCCGTTGGTCAGCCACATTTTTTGTCCGTCGACGATGTAGTCGCCGTCGGGCACCCGGGTGGCCCGGGTGCGAATCGCTGCCACGTCGGAACCCAGTCCGGGTTCCGACATGGAGAACGCTCCGCGCGTCTCGCCGGTCGCCATCCGGGGCAGATAACGTTGCTTCTGCTCGTCAGTCCCGTGCTGGCGCAGCATGTAGGCAACGATGAAGTGGGTGTTGATCACACCCGAGACGCTCATCCAGCCGCGGGCCAACTCCTCGACGCAGAGCGCATAGGTGAGCAGCGACTGGCCCAGGCCGCCGTACTGCTCGGGGATCATCAATCCGAACAGACCCAGCTGCCGCATCTGGTCGACGATGGCCTGCGGATAGGTGTCGGTGCGCTCGAAGTCGGCGGCGTTGGGGATGACCTCCTTCTCGACGAATTGTCTTACCGCCGCGATGATCTCGGCCTGGCCTTCGGTGAGGCCCAGCGTTTGGGCGAGTTTGCTCATGCCGCACTCCCTTCGGGGATCCGCTCGAAGATGGCAGCCAGGCCCTGGCCGCCGCCGATACACATGGTTTCCAGCCCGTAGCGCACGCGGCGCCGGTTCATCTCCCGCGCCAGGGTCGCCAACATTCGCACTCCGGTCGCACCGACCGGGTGCCCCAGCGAGATCCCGGATCCGTGCACGTTGATCCGCTCTCGGTCGGCCGCCCCGAATCCCCACTCCCGCTGCACTGCCAGGGCCTGCACCGCGAACGCCTCGTTGAGTTCAATCAGGTCAATGTCGGCCAGTCGCAGTTCCGCGCGGCCCAGGGCGGCCGCCGTCGCCGGCACCGGGCCGATACCCATCACGTCGGGCGCGACGCCGGCAACCGCCCAAGACACCATCCGCACCAGTGGCCTCAGCCCCAACTCGGCGGCCCGGCCCGACGTCGTCACCACGCACATCGCGGCGGCATCGTTCTGTCCGCTGGCGTTGCCCGCCGTCACGGTCGCCTCGGGGTCGTCCGCGAGCAGCACCGGCTTGAGCTTGCCCAAGGATTCCAGCGAAGTATCGGCACGCGGATGCTCGTCGGTATCGATGAGTTGTTCACCGTGCCGAGCCCGGACCGTCACGGGAACGATCTCCGCGTCGAAAACGCCGTCCTTTTGCGCGGCCACCGCCCGCTGGTGTGACGCCACCGCGAGTTCGTCCTGTTCGGTGCGGGAGATGTCGTACCGCCGACGCAGATTCTCCGCGGTCTCCAGCATCCCGCCGGGCACCGGGTGGCGACGACCGCCCGCGGTGCTGCGCCCTCGCGCCAGACCGTCATGCAGTCGGATGTCGCCGCGCGGCGGCCCCCATCGCATGCCGGTGGAGTAGAACACCACGTTGCTCATGCTCTCCGCGCCGCCGGCGATCACCAGGTCGTGGGCGCCGCTGCCGACCTGCAGGCAGGCCTGAATCACCGCCTGCAGGCCCGACCCGCACCGACGGTCCACCTGCATGCCGGGAACCGTCACCGGCAGGCCGGCGTCCAGGGCCACCACCCGCCCGATCGCCGGCGCCTCACTGGTCGGATAGCAGTGTCCGAGAACGACGTCATCCACGGTCTCCGGTGGGATTCCGGTGCGCTTCAGCAGGCCGGCGAGGGCGGCCACACCAAGGTCTACCGCGCTCAATGTCTTGAACACGCCACCGTAGCGGCCGATCGGAGTCCGGACCGGTTCGCAGATCACGGTGTCCCTCAAGACGGCGTCCCTCATATTCTCCCGGACGCTCACATGAACCTGCCGCCGGTCACTTCGAGCACCGTGCCGGTCATATAGGAGGAAAGGTCCGACGCCAAGAACAGGGCGACGCCGGCCACCTCGGCGGGCTCGCCGGCCCGGCCCATCGGCACCTCGGCTATTTTCTGATCCCAAATGCGTTGCGGCATAGCCTCGGTCATCGCCGAGCGGATAAGCCCCGGTGCAATCGCGTTGACCCGCACCCCCAAGTGGGCAAGCTCCTTGGCGGCAGCCTTGGTCATCCCGACGATGCCGGCTTTGGCCGCCGAATAGTTGGTCTGTCCGACCAGTCCGACCTTGCCCGACAGCGAGGACATGTTGATGATCGATCCGCGCTTATTCTCTCGCATGATCGCCGCCGCCTTGCGGATGCCGTTCCAGGTGCCCTTCAGGTGCACCGTGATCACCTCGTCGAACTGCTCCTCGGTCATCGTGCGCAGGGTGGCATCCCGGGTGATGCCCGCGTTGTTGACCATCACGTCCAGTCCACCGAACCGCTCCAAGGCGGCACGCAGCAACGCGTCGACGTCGTCCGCGCGGGTCACGTCGGCTCGCACCGCCAACGCAGCGTCACTGCCGAGCGTGCGCGCAGCCGCCTCGGTGGCCTCCAGGTTCAGATCACCCAGCACGACCCGGGCGCCCTGCGCGACGAACCGCTCCGCGATGGCCAGGCCCAGGCCCTGCGCACCGCCGGTGATCACCGCCGTCTTGCCGTTGAGTAATGGCATCCATGCACCGTCCTTGTCCGTCGTCCGCCCTGACACCACCTGAATCATATTTCATATACGATCTATTGACCATGACTGCAGCGTCCGTCGACGACGACGTCTTCGCCGAAATTCTGGCCCATACCCGCCGGTTCGTCCGGTCTGCGGTGCTTCCCCGAGAGCAGGAAATCCTCGATGACGACCGGGTACCGGACGACCTTCGCGACCAGGCCAAGGCGCTGGGGTTGTTCGGTTACGCCATTCCCCAGGAATGGGGCGGGTTGGGCCTGAACCTGGCCCAAGATGTCGAGTTGGCCATGGAACTGGGCTACACGTCGTTGGCGGTGCGGTCCATGTTCGGCACCAACAACGGCATCGCCGGCCAGGTGCTGGTCGGTTTTGGCACCGACGAGCAGAAGTCCCGCTGGTTGGCCGCAATGGCCGCAGGCGCGGTGGTCGCCTCCTTCGCCCTGACCGAACCCGGTGCCGGTTCCAACCCGGCGGGCCTGCGGACCAAAGCCGTCCGGGACGGGGAAGGCTGGCTGATCTCCGGACAGAAGCGGTTCATCACCAACGCCCCGGTTGCCGACCTGTTCGTCGTATTCGCCAGGACCCGGCCCGCCGACGACCAGGGCGCCGGCGTCGCGGTCTTCCTGGTGCCCGCCAACGCAACCGGTGTCGGGGTCGGAACCAAAGACGCCAAGATGGGCCAGGAGGGCGCCTGGACGGCCGACGTCAGTTTCTCCGACGTGCGGGTGTCCGCCGAGGCATTAGTCGGCGGCAGCGAAGACATCGGTTATCGGGCGGCGATGACCTCCCTGGCTCGCGGCCGCATACATATCGCCGCGTTGGCGGTGGGAACGGCTCAGCGCGCGCTCGACGAATCGGTGGCGTATGCCGCCACCGCGACGCAGGGCGGCAACACAATCGGCGGCTTCCAACTGGTGCAGGCGATGCTCGCGGATCAGCAGACCGGCGTGCTGGCCGGACGTGCCCTGGTCCGCGACGCAGCGCGGAAGTGGATCTCCGGCGAGGACCGCAGAGTCGCACCGTCGGTGGCCAAGCTGTTCTGCACCGAGATGGCCGGCGAAGTCGCCGATCTCGCCGTGCAGGTCCACGGTGGCAGCGGATACATCCGCGGTGTACCTGTCGAACGCATCTACCGCGATGTCCGCCTGCTGCGCCTCTACGAGGGCACCAGCGAGATTCAGCGGCTGATCATCGGATCGAACCTCGTCAAAGAAGCTCAGCGGCAACGCTGATCACAGTTGCTTCCCGGTTGTCGATTCGATACGCAATGCACCCCAACCGCTTCCAATTCGGTAAAGAATTTTCCCCGCCCCGGCGCATTGACCCGCCAATTTCAGCACCGCGCATGAATTGGCGACGCCCGCAACGTCTCCTGATCCGCGATTAGGCATTTCACCACGTGCGTAAACACCCGAAACCCGCCAATTCGCCGGTTTTTCAACGTTCTAACTGGGGCTTTGCCCGCTGAAGT
>JBDTKT010000010.1:0-7583 GCA_039935195.1 Mycobacterium sp. | reverse complement strand
TGGGGTTGCGCGGGTCGAAAACCAAAGTCATCGACCTGCGCGGGCGGGCACTGCTGCCGGCGTTCGTGGAACCGCACGGACACCCGTTCGAGATGGGCACCACGCTGGCCCCGCCGGCCATCGACGTGCGGCCCTTCACGGTCCCGACCGCAAGCGGGGTGTTCGCCAAGCTCGCCGACGCAGTGACGGACACACCCAAAGGTCAGCCGATCCTGCTGACCGGTGTCGATCCGCTACTGCAAACCGGGCTGCAGTCGTTCACCCGAACCGAGCTTGACAAGCTGGTGCCGCACAACCCGGTCGTCATCATCACCAACAGTGGGCATGCCGCCTACGGCAATACCGCCGCTTTTGCCGCAGCCGGCATCACCCAAGCCACGCCCAACCCGATCGGTGCGCAGTTCGTGCACGGACCTGACGGGCAGCTCACGGGGGAGGTGCGCGAGGCAGCGGCGTTGATGGCGCTGACCGCGCCATTCTCCGGTGCGATCATGGCCAACGCCGGCGACAATCTTCGTTGGGCCTATGCCCAGCTGGCCCGAGCCGGTATTGCCACCGCCACCGAACACTCCTATGTCGCGAGCAGCCAGCGCGAGGTGTTCTCGAAGTTGGCGCAGGACCCGGATTGCGCGCTGCGCGTTCGCGCCTACGAGATCGGCACCCCGGAGTTGGCTGCCGATCCGGGCAATGTGCGCGGCAGACGTGCCGGCGCGGACGTGCTGTTCGACAAGATCGGGATGAAGCTGTGGGCCGACGGCTCACCCTGGCAGGGCAACATCTTCACCACGTTCCCGTACCTGACCAACGCGACGACGGCCACCATGGACCTCGGGTCGAACCACCGCGGCGGGATGAACTACACGCCGGAGCAGATCCAGGAACTGGCAACGGCTTTCATCGATCAACACTGGCAGGTGTCCTGCCATGTGCACGGTGACGCCGCGGTCGATATCGTGCTGGACGCTTTCGAGAAGGCGCAGGTGCCCCCGGTGCTGCGGCCGCGACTCGAGCACGTCGGCGCCATGCGACCCGACCAGTTCGTGCGGGCCGCGAAAATGGGCGTCACCCCGAGCCTGTTCATCGAACATGTCTACTACTGGGGAGATGTGCTGGTAGACAAACTGTTCGGACCCGAGCACGGGGCGCGCTGGATGGCGGCGAAATCAGCGCTGGACGCCGGCCTGCGGATCTCATTTCACAACGACGGCACCGTCACCCCGCCGGACCCGATTGGCAACATCGCCACCGCGGTCAACCGGATTGCCAAGGGCAGCGGGCGGGTGTTGGCCCCGGAGCAGCGCATCGGCATCGACGCCGCCATCCAGGCGCAGACGTTGAATGGCGCCTGGCAGCTGCGGCTGGACAACGAGACTGGCAGCCTGGAGAACGGAAAATACGCGGATCTGGTTGTGCTGTCGGAGAATCCGCGACGGGTTCCGCCGAAGGAACTGCGGGACGTGGCGGTGGAGGCGATGTTTTTGATGGGGCGGCAGACGTACGGGAAAATGTTGGGCTGAGCAGGCCGGACTAGGCGCCACGGTGTTGTAGTCACATCCGTCCCATGCGCCACCGGGGAAGGGGTGCGGGCTTGTGTGCGCACGGCCGACGTCGAGAAGTTGCGCAGGGCGCGGTCAATGGCACTGCGGACGCGTCACAGCGGATCAGCCACATCTTGGACGGGTCGAGCAGTCGAAGCGGCTGAACGGGCTCCCATAACGTCGCGCTCTGCGGTGTTACAACGATTTTCCGAACGACCGATCTGTCACCGGCAAACACTAGGCTTAACCCATGGGTAAGGCGGTGGTTGTCGTGGCAGCGGCGTTGGCGGTCATGCTGGCGGCGGGTTGCGCGCCGGCGACGGCGCCCCCGGCGGTACCCGACACCGCGTTGAAGGTCGGTGGCCTCGACGTGACGGACGGGCCCAGCGGCGTTCGCGCCGACGCTCCGACTCCGCTGCGAGCCGCCAAGCACTCCGATGGCGGTGCCGCCGATCAACTGGCGCTGCTGGGCGTCGACGACGTCGAACAGTATTGGCAGTTCCAGTACCCGCAGTTGTTCGGGCAGGAATTTACTCCGGTCCGCA
This sequence comes from Mycobacterium sp., assembly GCA_039935195.1. Lineage (GTDB taxonomy): Bacteria > Actinomycetota > Actinomycetes > Mycobacteriales > Mycobacteriaceae > Mycobacterium. Next base: position 5,500 of record JBDTKT010000010.1, on the reverse strand, counting down.
AGCTGATCTCGTATGACTCCGCAGACCCGCGGGGCCCCCGCATATGCCTGCACCGGCAGTACGGGAGCCCGAATGCGATGTTCTGCCGACTCGATCGCTCGCTGGCCTGGGATCGTGGTGCGTTGATACCGGCCGGGCGGAAGTACTTCGGCGACCAGTCCATCGCGGCCCTGATCGCCCACGAATACGGGCACGCCGTCCAGGCGTCCGCCGGCCTGGTCACTTCTCGCACTGACGCGATCGTGAAAGAACAGCAGGCGGACTGTTTCGCCGGCTCCTATATGCACTGGGTAGCCGAGGGCAGCTCACCTCGGTTCGTCACCTCCACCGGCGATGGACTCAATCATGTTCTGGCCGCAGTCATCTCGCTGCGTGACCCGGTGCTCGAACCCGGTCAGGAGGAAATGGTCGAGAGCGGGCACGGCACTGCCCTCGATCGGATCAGCGCCTTCCAGATGGGTTTCGATAGCGGACCGGTCGTCTGCACCGGCATCAACCTCCCGGAGATCAAGCAGCGGCGCGGGGATCTGCCGATGGAGTTGGGCTTGACCTCCTACGGAGAGGTGCAATCCGGAGACATGCCGGTTGACGAACAGACACTGGGCACGTTGATGGAATTGCTTGGGCAGGTGTTCCGGCCGGCTAGCCCGCCCACCCTGTCGTTCGCCCAACCGCAGTGTCCGGATGTCGCGCCCAGCCCGCCGGCGTCGTACTGTCCGACAACGAACGTGATCGCTGTGGACCTGGCGTTGCTGCAGCAGATGAGCGTACCGGCCGACAAGACCGAACGTGTTCTGCCGCAGGGGGACAACACCGCGATCTCGCTGGTGACCTCGCGCTACGCCCTGAACCTGCAGCAATCGCGCGGGGAGCCGTTGGACCAACCAAAGACAGCGTTGCGCACCGCATGCCTGACCGGTGTTGCGCAACACGCGATGGCGCAGCCGATTCCCCTGCCCAGTGGCAACACCCTGGTGCTGTCCGCCGGTGATGTGGACGAGGCGGTGGCCGGGTTGCTCACCAATGGGATCGCCGCCAGCAACGTCGAGGGTGCCACCGTGCCAGCCGGATTCAGCCGCATCGAGGCGTTCCGTACTGGCCTGTCGAGCACCGAAGAGCAGTGCTTTCAACGGTATTAGGAAACGGTCACGGGGCGGACTCGATTGCGGACTCAGTTGCCCCATCGCTGGCGCGGTCGCCTCGGTAGTAAAGCTGCCCGGTAGGAGTAGCGCAGACGACCGCCGTGGAGTATTCGGTGCGCAAGATTGAGCGCCGCACGGTCTGCGCTGTAGCAGCGCGCACCGGTGGCAAGAGCGCGCGGGTCTACCTGTACTGAAACAGTGCCGTAGTGCAACGCGCCGAGCTACACCGGTTAGTCGAGCACCCCCGGGCCGGCCGCCGTCGGCGGCCGGCCCGCGGGGGCCTCTAACTCCCCGGCTGTGGGCAGGCACCGCCGTTGGACGCCCACACGGTGACCCTGTTCGCCTGCAGCACGCCCTGGTCGTCTTTGGCGCCCCGGACTGCTGCACATTTACCTGCGGTGACGGCCTGCGCATCGGCGGGCTGGCGCTTGCGGAAGTGGGTGGCATCGGTGACGGTCACGGTGCTTGTCGCGGTGTCACCGGCCACGGTGATGGTGTCACCGGCGACGGCGTTGACGACGCCGCGAACCCCGTGGTGGGGCCCACCGGGGGCGGCTCCCGGCCGCTGTGGGCATTTACCGTCCACCGCGGTGCTGATCATCACCCACTTTGCGGTGATCGCACCGCTGTCGGCCGGGGTGCTGTCCGGGGTCGGGCCGGCCTTGACACAGCTGCCGACGGTGACCTCGCCCAGTTGAGCCGGGATGGCCTCGGAGATCTTGGTGGCATCGGTGAAGGCCACCGCGGTGTTCTCGCCCACCTCGAAGGTGTTGCCCGACACCGAGGTGATCGGGCCGAAGGCCCCGTCGCCTTCCGCGTGTGCCGGTGCCGGTGCGGAGAGCGCGGCGACGGACAGGGCGGTGGCGCCGGTGATCGCGAAGGCGGCGAACCGAAGCGTGCGGGGATGGACTGGCATCAGCATTCTCCTCATCGTGGACCGCACTCAGGTGCAGGCCGTTAGTTAGGCATTATCACCGTCGCCAGTGGATTTAGCAGCCGGCTTGTTCAGCCCTGTGTGCCCGCTGTGTAAATCGGCCGAGCCTCGGCGGGGGAACATGGCACCGATCATCGGCGTTGGGGCAAGCATGGCTACCCAAGACCTCACCGCTGCAGAGTTCAACGAGACCCTCGCCGGGAACGACATCGTGCTGGTCGACTTCTGGGCCTCGTGGTGCGGACCATGCCGCGCATTCGCGCCGACCTATTCGACGGTGTCCGAAAAGCACCCCGACATCGTCTTCGCCAAGGTTGACACCGAGGCCGAGCAGCAGTTGGCCGCTGCCGCCGAGATCCGGTCCATTCCCACCCTGATGGTTTTCAAGAAGGGCAAGCTGGTGTTCAACCAGCCCGGCGCGCTGCCCGCGGCCGCCCTGGAAGACCTGGTCGAGCAGGTCAGGGGTTTGGACGTCGACGCCGCGCCCGCCGCGCAGAGCGAGGCCGACCAGGCCTGACCGGGGTCGCGCGATAGCGTGCACCCGTGACCCCCACAACCGAATTTGTCCTCGTCGAGCGGCCGCGCCCGCAGGTCGCGCTGATCACGTTGAACCGGCCGGAGCGGATGAACTCCATGGCGTTCGACGTCATGGTTCCGCTGCGCGAAACCCTGCACCAGATCAGCTACGACAACGCGGTGCGAGTGGTCGTGCTGACCGGCGCCGGCAGCGGGTTCTCGTCCGGTGCCGACCATAAAACCGCTGGCAGTGTGCCGCACGTGGCGGGCTTGACTCGGCCCAGCTACGGGCTGCGGTCGATGGAGTTGCTCGATGAAGTGATCCTGGCGCTGCGCCGGCTGCACCAGCCGGTGATCGCCGCGATCAATGGCGCGGCGATCGGCGGGGGTCTGTGCCTGGCGCTGGCCGCCGACATCAGGGTCGCCGCGTCGGGGGCCTATTTCCGAGCGGCGGGCATCAACAACGGGTTGACCGCCAGCGAACTGGGCCTGAGCTACCTGCTGCCCAGGGCGATCGGGGCGTCTCGGGCGTTCGAGATCATGCTCACCGGCCGTGACGTCGATGCGGAGGAAGCCCAGCGGATCGGGCTGGTGTCGCAGGTCGTGGCGCGGGCCGACCTGCTCGGCGTCTGCTACGACATGGCGGAGCGGATCGCGGCTTTCTCCCGGCCGGGAACCGAGTTGACCAAGCGCACGCTCTGGAGTGGTCTCGAAGCCGGTAGTCTAGAGGGGCATATGCAGGCCGAGGGGCTCGGGCAGCTCTATGTGCGGCTGCTGACCAGCAACTTCGAAGAGGCCGTCGCCGCGCGCGCCGAGAAGCGTCCGCCGGTTTTCACCGACGACAAGTAGTACGACAACAGGAGCATTGGCGTGATCACCGCAACGGACCTCGAGGTCCGCGCTGGGGCGCGCACCCTGCTCGCCGCCGAAGGGCCGGCGCTGCGGGTGCAGCCCGGCGATCGCATCGGACTGGTGGGACGCAACGGGGCGGGCAAGACCACCACCCTGCGCATCCTGGCGGGCGAGGCTGAGCCCTACGCCGGCAGTATCACCCGCAGCGGTGAGGTCGGTTATCTTCCCCAGGATCCCAGGGAGGGCAACCTCGACGTGGTGGCCCGCGACCGGGTGCTCTCGGCGCGTGGACTCGACACCTTGCTCGTCGATTTGGAAAAACAGCAGGCGCTGATGGCCGAGGTGGCCGACGACGACGCCCGTGACCGCGCGATCCGCCGCTACGGCGAGATCGAGGAGCGGTTTGCCGCGCTCGGCGGGTACGCCGCGGAGAGCGAGGCCAGCCGGATCTGCACCAGCCTCGGCCTGCCCGCCCGGGCGCTCGGTCAACAGTTGCGCACCCTCTCCGGCGGCCAGCGCCGTCGGGTCGAGCTGGCCCGGATCTTGTTCGCCGCGGCCGACAACGGGGCCGGGGGAGGCGGTTCGGGCTCCGGTACCACCTTGCTGCTCGACGAGCCGACCAACCACCTCGACGCCGACTCGCTGGGCTGGCTGCGGAGCTTCCTCAAATCACACACCGGCGGGCTGGTGCTGATCAGCCACAACGTGGACCTGCTCGCCGACGTCGTCAACCGGGTGTGGTTTCTGGACGCGGTGCGCGGTGAAGCCGACATCTACAACATGGGCTGGCAGCGCTACTTAGACGCCCGGGCGACCGACGAACAACGCCGCCGCCGGGAACGGTCCAACGCCGAGCGTAAAGCCGCGGCACTGCGCACCCAGGCTGCCAAGTTGGGTGCCAAAGCGACTAAAGCCGTTGCGGCGCAGAACATGCTGCGACGCGCCGACCGGATGATGGCCGAGCTCGACCAGGACCGGGTCGCCGACCGGGTGGCCCGGATCAAGTTCCCCACCCCGGCCGCGTGTGGCCGGACCCCGCTGATGGCCACCGGGTTGACCAAGATGTACGGGTCACTGGAGGTGTTCACCGGGGTGGATCTGGCCATCGACCGCGGGTCGCGGGTGGTGGTGCTGGGCCTCAACGGTGCCGGCAAGACGACGCTGCTCCGACTGCTGGCCGGTGTCGAGGTGCCCGAATCCGGCCAGCTTGAGCCCGGACACGGTTGCAAGGTCGGCTATTTCGCTCAGGAGCACGACACCATCGACAACCTCGCCTCGGTGTGGGAGAACATCGTCCACGCCGCACCGAATACGTCGGAGCAGGAGTTGCGCGGCCTGCTGGGAGCATTCATGTTCACCGGTGCACAACTCGACCAGTCGGCCGGCACGCTGTCCGGCGGCGAGAAGACGCGGCTGGCGCTGGCTGGGCTGGTGGCCTCGACCGCGAACGTGCTGCTGCTCGATGAGCCCACCAACAATCTTGATCCGGCGTCGCGCGAGCAGGTGCTCGACGCACTGCGCAGCTACGCCGGTGCGGTGGTGCTGGTCACCCACGACCCGGGGGCGGCCGAAGCGCTCGACCCGCAACGGGTGGTGCTGCTGCCCGACGGCACCGAGGACCACTGGTCGACGGAGTATCGGGACCTGATCGAACTCGCCTAGCTGGTTCGCCGAATCCGGCCAAACCGGCCCGGTATCGACACCGGCTTTCTACCCTGAATTCGTTGGCTACCCAATGCACATCGGGGAGATGGCGATGACAAAACCAAACCAGCTACGCGACCGCGTGCTAGTCGATCTGCGCAGTGCCTACGAGGGTGGGGCCAGTATCCGCACCCTGGCGGCATCCACCGGACGATCGTACGGTTCCGTGCACAGCATGCTGCGCGAGTCGGGCGCGGCGATGCGTAGCCGGGGCGGACCCAACCACCGCACCCGGCACCACCAGCCGGCCAAGTAGCCCGGTCACGGTCGTCGGCGGCGGCGAATCAGCGCTGCCGCACCGAGTCCTCCACCAAATCGAGGACTTCGGTGAGCCGCCGGGGGTCTTCACCGG
>JBDTKT010000009.1:0-13093 GCA_039935195.1 Mycobacterium sp. | reverse complement strand
CCGCGCAGTGACGCGAACCGCGAGCGCTCGAATTCCCGCGGCCGGTCGAACTCACGGCCACGGTACCGGGACTCCTCTTCGAAACCACCGCGGTAGCCGCCCTGCGCTTCGTCGAAGTCCCGGTCCTCGTATCGGCTCTCCGCGCGACCCGCTGCGCGGTCGAAGACGTCCTCGCCGAACCGGTCCGGCCGATTCGAGGAGGACGAGGAGGACGAGGAGGAATAGCCGCGCGACGAGGCGTCCTCGTCGTCGTAGTAGTCGTCGTCGTAGTCCTCCATCGGCGCCATCCCGAAGTAGGCCTTGACCTTGTGGAGTGTGCTCATCGCGGGACCCTTTCAGGCGTCTGATGATCTGGAGTTGGTCTGATGTTTGTGATGAAATTGTGACTGGAGTGACTAATTACGGTGACGGTATCGGCCGGGAGCGCGTTAGCGTGGCACCGACACGCGCGGGGTTCGAACCGGGATTGCCCGGCAACCCTCATTCCGGGCTCATTCCAGCCACACCAGCGAGGCCAGTCGCCCGGTGCGCCCGTCGCGCCGGTAGCTGAACAGGTCCGGGTCGGCCGCCGTGCAGCGCGGGTCGACGTCGATCGCGGTGATTCCGAAACTGCGGAGTTGACAGGCGATTCCGGCTCTTAAATCCAGGCCGGGCGTACCCGCCGACGTGATGGTGCGACTGCCCGGCAACACTGCCTCGACGGCGTCGGCCATCTCGGCGGGCACCTCGTAGTGGTGACCGCTGACCGCCGGGCCGAGCAGCACCGAGATATCCGCCGGGTGCGCACCGGCGGTCAGCATCGCCTCCAGCGCGCGAACGACCACCCCGTCGCTCGCGCCGGCCCGGCCGGCATGCACCGCCGCCACCACGCCCACGCGCGCATCGGCCATGAGCACCGGCACACAGTCTGCGGTCACCACAACCAGAGCCAGCCCTGGGACGGTCGTGAGCAGTGCGTCGGCGTCGTCGACCGCACGCTCGCGCGGCCCGTCTATCACCGCGACCCGGTCCCCGTGCACCTGGTTCATCCACACCAGTCGGCCGGCGCCGAGGCCCGTCGCGGCGGCCAGCCGAGACCGGTTCGCCGCCACCGCCGCCGGGTCATCTCCGACGTGGTCGCCCAGATTAAAAGTGTCGAACGGGGTCTTCGAGACCCCTCCGGAGCGGGTGGTGCTTACCCGGCGGACCCGGAATTTCATCGGCTAGCGGCGCATGAATGGCGGGACGTCGACATCGTCGTCGCCGACGTCGCGGCCGTCGTCGCGGCCCCCGACACTGACGGTCGCACCGTTGGTGGGCGTCGGCACGCTGGCCGCATCGATCGGCTCGAACAGCGGCGAGGTGACCTTGCCCGCCCTGCCCGGGGCGATCGACTGGCCGATCGGGCCGGTCACCGGTTTGCGGCCGGATCCAGCGGCATCGAAGCCCGCCGCGATCACGGTGACCCGCACCTCGTCGCCCAGCGAGTCGTCGATCACGGTGCCGAAGATGATATTGGCGTCCTGGTGGGCGGCGTCCTGGACCAGTGAGGCCGCCTCGTTGATTTCAAACAGACCCAGATCACTGCCGCCGGCGACCGACATCAGTACGCCCTGGGCGCCCTCCATCGACGCCTCCAGCAACGGGGAGTTGATCGCGATCTCGGCAGCCTTGATCGCCCGACCGTCGCCACGTGCCGAACCGATACCCATCAAAGCGGTGCCGGCGCCACTCATGATTCCCTTGACGTCGGCGAAGTCGACATTGATCAGACCCGGCGTGGTGATCAGGTCGGTGATGCCTTGCACGCCGTTGAGCAGCACCTCGTCGGCGCTGCGGAAGGCATCCATCAGCGACACTGCGGCATCGCCCATCTGCAGCAGCCTGTCGTTGGGGATCACGATCAGCGTGTCGCAGCTTTCCCGCAGCGAAGCGATTCCGTTCTCGGCCTGGTTACCGCGGCGCTTGCCCTCAAACGAGAACGGCCTGGTGACCACGCCGACGGTCAGCGCCCCCAGTTTGCGTGCGATGCTCGCGACGACCGGAGCCCCACCGGTCCCGGTGCCGCCGCCCTCACCAGCGGTGACGAAGACCATGTCGGACCCGCGCAGCAGTTCCTCGATCTCGTCCTTGGCGTCTTCGGCGGCTTTGCGGCCTACATCGGGGTCGGCGCCGGCACCTAATCCGCGGGTGGATTCGCGGCCGACATCGAGCTTCACGTCGGCGTCGCTCATCAACAGCGCCTGCGCGTCGGTGTTGATCGCGATGAACTCCACGCCCTTGAGGCCCTGCTCGATCATTCGATTGACGGCGTTGACGCCACCGCCGCCGATACCGACGACTTTGATGACGGCCAAATAGTTGTGCGGTGGAGTCATCGGGTGTCTTCCTCCCTGGTGGTACTGGGGCCTGTCGCCGAACTTCCCGACTTCGAGAAACTCTCAACCTCAACCAAAGGCTTAGAGTTATGTCAAGTTGTTTCGCGCAACCGCCACAGTATGGCCGTCGGCCGTGTCACCCCGGCAGGCGCGCCGAAGCGTTTTCGCGCGAATTGCGTTTCCCATCCGCGGTCGCGTCCGACCCGCGCGGTTAACGCACCGTCGGGAGATCGGGGCTCGACACGTCATAGGTGTGGCCGGGCTGCGTCAGCAGCGCGGCCAACTTCTGCGCCTTCTCCGCTGTGCGATCGGTGCTCCCCCAGACCACCACCCGGCCGTCGGTCAGCGTCAAGGTGATCGAAGCGATGGACACGGCGGCCACCCGGTCGACCTGGCCGGCGACCTCGGGTGCCAGCGCGGTCGTCACCTGCAGGGCGGCCCGCGTGGTCGGATCGGTCGGGCCGGGGTGCTCGACATCGAGGTAGGGCAGCGGCAACGGCGGCGGTGCGGTCGCGAAATCGACCCCGTCCCGGTCGAACAGGTGCGGGCCGTCCGGCAGATCCTGCACCACCACCGGAACCCGTTCGACGACGGCGATCCGCAGCGCCGACGGGTACTGGCGTTGCACCCGGGTACTGGCCACCCGCCGAATCGCCGCGACCCGATCGGCGACCTGGCCGGTGTCGACCTGCAGCAGCGGGGTGCCCGCCTGCACCCGCGCGGCGTCGAGCACCTCGTCGCGGGTCATGGCACCGATCCCGGTCACCTCGATGTTGCGCACCGACATCACCGGCGTGAAGTACAGGACCAGCCCGAGCCCGACCAAAGCAGCCACCGCCAGCACAACGGCCAGCACCAACTTCAAACCCCGGACGGCTCCTCGCGAAACGGGGTTCGGCGCGGCGGCGACGTTCGCCCGCGTGCGCCGTTTGGCTTCCCGGCGTGCCTGCTCGATCGCCTCGGCACGGTCCTGGGCGACACGCCGCTCGGCCCGCTCCCGGCGCGCCCGCCGGCGCGGACCCTCCGTTTCGTCCGGTGCGGGCTCGGCGACCGACTCGGCGACGGGTTCGGCGACCGGTTCGGCGACGGCTTCGCTCGATGCCCCGGTGCCATCGACCACCGCATCGACCGGCAGCCCGTCCGGAGTGTCCGGAGTGTCCGGCGCCATCGTCACAGCATGCTCGGGTGTCCGGGCACGGTCCGGTTGGCCCGCAGCCGCAGCGCGGTCACGATCTCCGGCCCCAGCATGGTCACATCGCCGGCGCCCATCGTGACGATGACGTCGCCCCGGCCGGCCGCGGCGGCCACCGCCTGGGGGACTGCGGAGAAGTCCGCCACGTAGTGCACCGGCACGCTGACGTGCTCGGCAACACTGGCCCCGCTCACCCCCGGCAACGGTTGTTCGCGCGCGCCGTAGACGTCCAGAACAAAAACCTCGTCGGCCTCGTCCAGCGCCTTGCCGAACTGGGCGGCGAAAGTCCTTGTCCGCGAATACAGATGCGGCTGGAACACCACCAGGCTGCGTCCGGAGCCGCTCTCGGTCAGCATCGTCCGGACCGCGATCAGGGTCGCGCTAATCTCGGTGGGGTGGTGTGCGTAATCGTCGAAGACCCGCACCGAGCCCGCGGTACCCACCAACTCGAACCGGCGGCGTACGCCTTCGAACCCGGCCAGCCCGTCGAGCACCTCATCGACCGGTGCGCCGGCCTCGACGGCCGCCAGCAGAGCGCCCAGCGCGTTGAGAGCCATGTGCCGGCCCGGCACCGACAGGCGCATCACCTCCGGGTAGGCCCGCCCCGCCAGCGCAATCCGAGCCACCGCGCCGGTCCCCTGTTGCTCCCACGACAACAATCGGGCGGCCAATTCGCCGCCGACATCACAGTCGCTGCCGTATCGAAGCACCCGAAAGCCTTCTGCCGCACTGCGATCTGCCAGGGCGGCCGCGCCGGGGTCGTCGACGCAGACCACCAGCGCCCCGCTCGGCGCCAGGCGGGCGACGAACGAGTCGAACACCGCGGTGTAGGCGTCGACGCTGCCGAAAAAGTCCAGATGATCGGCTTCAATGTTGGTCACCACGGCGACATTCGGGGTGTATTCCAGCAGGGAGCCGTCGCTTTCGTCGGCTTCGGCGACGAAGCACTCACCGCTGCCGTGGTGGGCGTTGGTGCCCGCTTCCGTACCACCCGAGCCCAGTTCGCCGCCGACCGCGAAGGACGGGTCCATCCCGCAGTGTTGCAGCGCGACCACCAGCATCGACGTTGTCGTCGTTTTGCCGTGCGTGCCGGTGACCATCAGCGTGTTTCGGCCGGCCATCAGCTGGGCCAGCACCGCCGGCCGGAGCACCACCGGGATGCCGCGGCGGCGGGCTTCGACCAATTCCGGATTAGTTTTCGGGATCGCCGCGTGCGTGGTGACCACGGCCGTCACACCGCCGGGCAGCAGGTCCAGTGCCGACGGGTCGTGACCGATCCGGATCAGCGCGCCCCGGGCGCGTAGCGCGCGCACCCCGCGGGACTCCTTGGCGTCCGACCCCGACACCTGCCCGCCGCGGTCCAACAGGATACGGGCGATGCCGGACATGCCCGCTCCCCCGATGCCGACCATGTGCACCCGGCGCAGGTCCGGTGGCAGTCGCTCAGCGGTCATGACCGGCTCCGCGATGCCCGGGCCACGTCCAAGGCCGCTTGGGCGACCCGTCGCGCCGCATCAGGGTGGCCGGCCAGCGCGGCCGCGGCCGTCATCGCCGCCAGTCGCGGCTCATCGGTGAGCAACTCGGCCACGGTGGCGGCCACGAAGTCGGGTGTCAATTCGGCGTCGTCGACCAGCAGTCCGCCGCCGGCATTGACCACCGGCAGCGCATTGAGCCGCTGCTCGCCGTTGCCGATGGGCAACGGTACGTAGAGCGCCGGCAGACCGACCGCCGACACCTCCGCAACCGTCATCGCCCCGGACCGGCAGATCGCCAGATCAGCGGCCGCGTAGGCCAGATCCATCCGATCCAGGTAGGGCACCGCGATATACGGCGGATCACCCTGGGCGGCCTGCGGCAATTCCAGGGAGTTCTTCGGCCCGTGCGCGTGAAGCACTGAAACCCCCGCCGCAGCAAGGTGTTTCGCCGCCCCAGCGACAGCCTGGTTGATCGACCGAGCCCCCTGCGAACCACCGAACACCAGCAGCACCCGTGCGTCGTCGGCGAAGCCGAACTCGGCCCGCGCCGCTGACCGCAATGCCGCACGGTTCAGCGTGGTGATCGCCGCCCGCACCGGAACACCCACCACTTCGGCATGCCGCAGCCCGCAATCGGGCACCGTCGAGAGCACCCGCCGTGCGGTCCGGGCGCCGACCCGGTTGGCCAGCCCGGCCCGCGCGTTGGCCTCGTGGATCACCACCGGAACGCGCCGAGCGCCGATACCGAGGGCGGCCAGATAGGCGGGCAACGCCACATAGCCGCCGAAGCCGATCACGACGTCGGCGTCCACGCCACGCAGCACCGCCCGAGTCTCCCGCACGGCGCGGAGCACCCGGATCGGCAACCGGGCCAGATCGGTGTTGAGCTTGCGCGGCAGCGGTACCGGGGTGATCAACTCCAGGCGGTATCCGCGCGCGGGCACCAACCGGGTCTCCAGGCCTCGGACGGTGCCCAGTGCAGTGATCCGAACGTCGGGATCCAGAGCAGTCAGCGCGTCGGCGACGGCCATCGCGGGCTCGACATGGCCGGCGGTACCCCCACCGGCGAGGACGACCGATATCGGCGCCCCGCGGGCCGGCTTCATGACCGAATCGTTCACCCGTAACGCTGACCTTCCAGTGTGCGCGCGCGTCCGCCCGTCGGACGCCGGCCGGCTTGCGCTCGGCCGCGTCCATGATGCCCTCCGCGGGGCACGGATCGATCCGCCGCCCGAGTTTCCGTCGCCCGGGGGGTGGCCGACCGTGTCGATGTGCGCCCGGTCGCGCGCGCCCGACTGCCCGGCCGCGCCCGGGAGTCCAACCGGTCGCGCAGCACCTCGACGCGGGTCGGCGCGTACGGTTCGGGCAGCGGCAGCCGCAGCAACCGGTTCATCCGGTCGTCGCTGCCGGCTCGCAGCGCTGCCACCGCCTCCGGCTCGTGCCGGGCGGCGTTGGCCATAATCCCGATCATGAGAAGTGTTGTGGCCGTGGATGTCCCGCCGGCCGAGATCAGCGGCAACTGAATCCCGGTGACCGGCAGCAGCCCGATCACGTAGCCGACATTGATGAACGACTGGCCGATCACCCACATCGTCGTAGTCGCGGTCAGCAGCCGCAGAAACGGATCGGCCGAACGCCGCGCGATACGCATCCCGGTGTAGGCGAACAACCCGAACAGCGCCAGCAGGCCGAACCCACCGATGAAGCCGAGTTCCTCGCCGATGATGGCGAAGATGAAGTCGTTGTGGGCGTTGGGCAGATAGTTCCATTTCGCGGTGCCCTGCCCCAGCCCGTCACCGAAGATACCGCCGTTGGCCAGTGCGAACTTCGCCTGCTTGGCCTGGTACCCGGAGCCCTGCAAGTCAGCGGCAGGATCCAGCCAGGACCGCACCCGGTCGGACCGGTAGCCCTCGGAGACCGCCAGCACCGCCGCCGCCAGGACGACCGCCAGCAACGAGCTGCAGAACACCCGCAGCGGCAGACCGGCGTACCACAGCAGGGCGAGCAGGATGATGCCCAGCGACACCGTCTGCCCCAGGTCGGGCTGGGCCACGATCAGGGCCAGCGCGACGATCGCTGCCGGCACCAGCGGTACCAGCATCTCCCGCAGCGAGGCCCGCTCCATCCGTCGGGCGGCCAGCAGGTGCGCACCCCAGATGACGAAGGCGATCTTGGCCAGTTCGGACGGCTGCATGGAGAAGCCCGCGACCACGAACCAGCCGCGGGAGCCGTTGGAGAGGGTGCCGACTCCCGGGATCAGCACCAGCACCAGCAGCACGATGGTGAGCGCGAAGCCGGGGAACGCGATGCGCCGCATGATCCGGACCGGCATCCGCAGCGCCAGGTAGCAGGCGATCAGGCCGATCAACGTCCACAGCAACTGCTTGCCGAAGATGAGCCACGCGGACCCGTCGATGTCGTAGGAGCGCACGCCGGAGGCCGACAGCACCATGATCAGGCCGAGGGTGGTCAGCAGTGCGGAGATCGCGACGATGAGATGAAACGAGGTCATCGGTCGGCCCAGCCAGGCGCCGAACCGGGTGCGCGGGCCAGTCGGCTTCGCGTCGGCTTGGGGTTCCGGGGCCGCCGCCTTGGTCGCTTCGGCCGGTTGCGCGGCCATCGCGTCGGCACCGGCCTCGTCGGCCGGCTCATCAGGTCGGGTTTGCCGACGTCGCAGCCTGGTCAGTACGCCGAGCACACCGGCCTACCTGGCCACGGCGCGCGCGGCGGCCGCGAACGCCTCGCCGCGGGCGGCGTATCCGGCGAACTGGTCGAATGACGCCCCGGCCGGAGCCAGCAACACCGTGTCTCCGGGCCGGGCCAGACCGCGGGCAGCGGCCACCACCGCGGCCATCACACCAGCCCTCGCCGACTCATCCGACATGCCAATTACTCGTAAGATATGAGTATCTGGAAACTCATCTGCATCATGCATAACATCATCCTCGTCTGTCACAACGTGGACGACGGGGACATCCGGTGCGTGTCGTGATAACGCCTTGGCAACCACACCGCGGTCGCGGCCGATCAGCACCGCGCCCGCCAGGTGGCCGGCGATCCGGGCGACCGTGGCATCGATGGAGGCACCTTTGAGCAGGCCGCCGGCCACCCACACCACTCGCGGGTAGGCCAGCACCGATGCCTCGGCCGCATGCGGATTGGTGGCCTTGGAGTCGTCGACGTAGCTGACGCCGTCGGCGACGACGACCAACTCCGCGCGGTGCCTGCCGACCTGGAACGACTCCAGCGCGGCCGCGATCGCAGCGGGTGGCACGTCGACGCTGCGAGCCAGTGCGGCGGCGGCCAGCGCATCCAGCGTCCCCACCGCGCCGGGCACCGGGATCGATGCCACCGCCGCCAGCGACAGGTCTTCGGCGAACGCCCGGTCGACGAGCATCCCGTCGACCACCCCCAGCTCACCGACGGCCGGATCGCCGAGCCGGAAACCGACTTTCACCTCGGCGGTGCAGGAGCCCAGCAGGCTCGCCGCGCGCGTGTCGTCCAGTCCGACCACCGCCACCCGGCCGTTCAGTGCGCGGGCTTTGGCGGCGGTGTAGGCGGCCATGCCGCCGTGCCAGTCCAAGTGGTCTTCGGCGATGTTGAGCACCGCACCGGCAGCCGGGCGCACCGACGGGGCCCAGTGCAGCTGAAAACTGGACAGCTCGACGGCCAGCAGGTCGGCGGCTTCGTCCGGGCCGCCGGACAAAACACTGAGCACGGGGCTGCCGATGTTGCCGCACAGTCGGCTGCGCCGGCCCGCCGCGACGAGCATGGCGTGCAGCATCGACGTCGTCGTGGTCTTGCCGTTGGTGCCGGTCACCACCAGCCAGCGACGCGGCGGCCCGTAATGGCCGGCGACATCCAGCCGCCAGGCCAGTTCGACGTCACCCCAGACCGGTATCCCCGCCCCGGCCGCCGCGGCCAGTACCGGCGTGCCGGGCGCGAACCCGGGGCTGGTGACGACCAGGTCGTATTGGGTGACGTCCGCCGCGGCCGGGCTCAGTGTCGTCACCCCGAGGTCTGCGTGCGGGCTCAGCGCAGCCGCATCGTCGTCGCAGAGTGACAGGTGCACGCCCAGCGGTTGCAGGGCGGTCAGCACCGCCCGGCCGGTCACGCCGGCTCCGGCGACCAGCACCCGCGCACCCGGGGACAACGGTGTCAGCCCGCTGCGATCGGCTTGGGGATCGACGTGGGAGTACCACCCGCCGGCGGGCGACACCTCAGCCGCCGACCGCGGTGAACCACTCACCGTAGAACATGGACACCCCCAGGCCGCAGCTGATCGCGGTGAGCAGCCAGAACCGGATGATCACGGTGGTTTCCGCCCAGCCCGCCAGCTCGAAGTGGTGATGGAACGGCGCCATCCTGAACACCCGGCGGCCGGTGGTGCGAAACGCCAGGATCTGGATGACGACCGACGTGATCTCGGCGACGAACAGTCCGCCCAGCACCACTGCGAGGATCTCGGTGCGGGTGGTCACCGACAGTCCGGCGATCACACCACCGAGCGCCAACGATCCGGTGTCACCCATGAATATCTTCGCGGGGGCGGCGTTCCACCACAGAAAGCCGACGCAGGCTCCGGCCGTGGCGGCGGCCACCAGCGACAAATCCAGCGGGTCGCGCACGTTGTAGCAGCCCAGGCCGGGTGCGGTCGCGCAGGCATTGCGGTGCTGCCACACGGTGATCAGCACGTAGGCGGCACTGACCATCGCCATGGCGCCGCCGGCCAGTCCGTCCAGTCCGTCGGTGAAGTTGACCGCATTCGACCAGGCGCTGACCAGCACGACGCAGAACAACACGAACACCGCGGCGGGCAGGGTGACTGTGGCGATCTCGCGCACATAGGACAGCTGCGGACTGCCGGGGGTCAGGCCGGCGCCGTTGCGGAAGCTCAGCACCAACAGGCCGAACAGCACCGCAGCGCTGATCTGGCCGACGGTCTTGGCGGTCTTGCTCAGCCCCAGGTTGCGCGATCGGCGAATCTTGATCAGGTCGTCGGCGAAACCGACCGCGCCGAGCGCGGTGGCCAACCCGAGCACCAGCAGGCCGGACGCCGACGGCCCGCTACCGTAGAACGCGAACTCGGCGACCTCGGCGACCAGGTACCCCGCCCAGATGCCGGCCACGATGGCCACCCCGCCCATCGACGGTGTGCCCCGTTTCGTCTGATGGCTGGGCGGGCCGTCCGCACGGATCTCCTGGCCGAAGCCCTGTTGGGTGAACAGCCGGATCAGCACCGGGGTCAGCAAGATCGCCACCGCCAGCGCCACACCGGCGGCGATGAGGATCCCGATCATCGGTCGACGCCTTGACCGTCGGCGACCAACGCGTCGGCCAGCGCGGTCAGCCCGGCCGCGTTCGACGCCTTGACCAGCACCACGTCCCCAGGCTGCAGTTCGGCACGCAACAGGGTGAGTGCGGCGTCGACGTCGGCGACCGCGGTGGCTTCGGCGCCCCACGAGCCCTCCATGACCGCGCCGTGGTACATCGCGTTCATCGGCCTCCCCACTCCGACGACAATGAGTCGAGACACATCTAAGCGCACCGCGAGCCTGCCGATGCGGTCGTGCTCGGTTATCGCGTCCTCGCCGAGCTCAGCCATCTCTCCGAGCACCGCCCAGCTGCGGCGCGGGGTGGGGGGCGAGTTGCCGCCGCGGGCGATCCAGGCCAGCGCCTGCAACGCGGCTCGCATCGAGTCCGGGTTGGCGTTGTAGGCGTCGTCGATCACCGTCACTCCGTCGGGGCGACTGCTGACCTGCATGCGGTGCCGCGAGATCGGGCCGGTTCCGGCCAGCGCGGCGGCTATCTGCTGTGGGCTCGCGCCGCATTCCAGGGCGACCGCCGCCGCACACAACGCATTGCCGACCTGGTGATCCCCGGACACCGCGAGCTGCACGTCGACCGCCACCTCCCGGTCCGCGCCCTGACCCGTCCCGGTGTGCAGCGTGAAACGCGGGCGGGCCAGCTCGTCGAGGTCGACCGGGCCTGCCCACACGTGGGCGGGCCCGGAATCGGTGTCGGCGCTGCGGCTTACCCGCACCACCCGGGCGGCGGTCTGCTCGGCCATCGCAGCCACCGCCGAGTCGTCGACGTTGAGGACGACCACGCCGGATGCGGGGACGGCTTGCGGCAGTTCAGCTTTGGTTTCCGCGATGGCCCGGCGTGAACCGAATTCGCCGAGATGCGCGGTACCGACGTTGAGCACCACCGCTACCCGCGGCGGCGCGATAGCCGCCAACGTGGCGATGTTGCCGCGATGGCGCGCCGACATCTCCAACACCAGGTAGTCGGTGCTTTCGGTGGCACGCAGCACCGTCCACGGGTGCCCCAGTTCGTTGTTGAACGAACCCGGCGGCGCCACCACCTCGCCCAGCGGCGCCAGCACCGCAGCCAGCATGTCCTTGGTCGAGGTTTTGCCGGACGAGCCGGTGACCCCGACGATCGTCAGCCCCTTCGCCACTAGATCGTCGGCGACCGACGCGGCCAGCTTGGCCAGTGCGGCCAGCACCGCGGCCCCGGAGCCGTCGGCGTCCTGCTCGAGCGCGCCGGAGCGGCTGGCAGCCTGCGCCGGCGCGACCGGGGGCACCAGGATTGCCGGCACCCCGACCGGGCGGACGGCCAACACCGCGACCGCACCGGCGGTCGCCGCCGCCGCCGCATGGTCGTGGCCGTCGGAGTGCGCGCCGGGCAGCGCCAGGAACAGCCCTCCCGGGGTGATCCGACGTGAGTCGAACTCCACGGTCCCGGTGATGCGGGTGTGCGCGGCGTCGGCCGCAGAAATATCCGACAGTTGTCCTCCGACGATCTCTGCGACCCGGGCGATGGTCAGCGCGATCATCCTCGCCGCTCCAGTGCCGCGGCGAGTTCGACCCGGTCATCGAACGGCTGGGTTCGTCCGCCCGCGGTCTGCCCGGCTTCGTGACCCTTCCCGGCGACGAGCACCACGTCGCCGGGCTGCGCCCAGCACACCGCGTACTCGATCGCGGCCCGGCGATCGCCGATCTCGACCACCTCGGCGGAGCCGTCGGCCGCGCCGGCCAGGATGGCGCGGCGGATGACCGCGGGGTCCTCTCGGCGCGGGTTGTCGTCGGTGACGACGGCCAGATCGGCTAGCTCGGCGGCGATCTCCCCCATCAGGGCGCGCTTGCCGGGGTCGCGGTCGCCGCCGGCGCCGAACACCACCGCCACCCGCGCGTGCGCATGGTGGGGGTCGCGTCGCAGGGCCCGCAGCACCGCTCGCAGAGCACCCGGCTTGTGCGCATAGTCGACCAGCGCCAAGAAGTCCTGTCCCCGGTCGATCGGCTCCAACCGCCCGGGGACCCGGGCGTCGCGCAAGCCGGGTGCCGCCTGCTCGGGCGACACCCCCACCGCATCCAGGACGGCCAGCGCGAGAAGGCAATTGGCCACGTTGTATCCGCCGGGCAATCGGATGCCCACCGGGTGGTGCACGCCGGCGGCGTCGGTCACGGTGAACTCTTGACCGCCGTCGTCGCGCGGGGTGACCCGCTCAACGCCCCACTGCGCGGGCCGGCCCGTCGCGCTGACGGTCACTGCCGTGCCGGCCCGCGCCGCCATCGCCGAGCCCGCGTCGTCGTCCACGCAGACCACCGCGGTGTGGGCGTGCAGCGATGACCCCGGATCGAACAACCGTGCCTTGGCTTCGAAGTAGTCCGCCATCGTCGGGTGAAAGTCCAGGTGGTCGCGGGACAGGTTGGTGAACCCGCCGACTGCGAAGCGCGTTCCATCGACCCGGCCCAGCGCCAGCGCATGGCTGGAGACCTCCATGACCACCGTGTCCACCCCGCGTTCGGCCATCAACGCCAGCAGCGCTTGCAACGCCGGCGCCTCCGGGGTGGTCAGCACACTGGGCAGGTCGGTGCCGTCGATGCGGATGCCGACCGTACCGATCAGTCCGGCCGTTCGGCCGGCCGCGCGCAGCCCGGCCTCGATCAGGTAGGCCGTGGTGGTCTTCCCGGATGTTCCGGTGATCCCGATGACCGTGACCCGTTCGCACGGATGACCGTAGACGGTGGCGGCCAGTTCACCGAGCACGTCACGCGGGGCGG
>JBDTKT010000008.1:0-8081 GCA_039935195.1 Mycobacterium sp. | reverse complement strand
TGCAGCAGACGCTGACGTTCATCGACAAGGCCTACGAGTTCGTCAAGGAGACCGTCGCCCACGGCGGTTCCGTGATGTTCGTCGGCACCAAGAAGCAGGCGCAGGAGTCCGTCGCGGCCGAAGCCCTTCGGGTCGGCATGCCGTACGTGAACCAGCGCTGGTTGGGCGGCATGCTCACCAACTTCTCAACCGTGCACAAGCGGCTGCAGCGGATGAAGGAACTCGAGGCCATGGAGCAGACCGGTGGCTTCGAGGGTCGCACCAAAAAAGAGATCCTGATGCTGACCCGGGAGAAGAACAAACTGGAGCGCAGCCTCGGCGGTATCCGCGACATGGTCAAGGTGCCGTCGGCGGTCTGGGTAATCGACACCAACAAGGAACACCTCGCGGTCTCCGAGGCCCGCAAGCTGGGTATCCCCGTGATCGCGATCCTGGACACCAACTGCGACCCCGACCTGGTCGACTACCCGATCCCCGGCAACGACGACGCGATCCGTTCGGCGGCGCTGCTGACCAAGGTGATCGCCTCCGCGGTCGCCGAGGGTCTGCAGGCCCGGTCCCGGCAGGGCAGCGGCGAGGACAAGGCCGAAGGTGGCGCCGTTGAGCCGCTGGCCGAGTGGGAGCAGGAGTTGCTGGCGGGCGCTACAGCGCCGGCCCCGGCCGCCGTCGAGTCCGCATCCACCGACACCCCGGCGGATGCACCCGCCATCGCGGCGGACGCACCCGACACCTCGGTAGGTGCACCCGCCATCGCGGCGGCCGCACCCGACACCACGACCGCCGCATCCTAGGAAGGGCTGAACATTGGCGAACTACACCGCCGCCGACGTTAAGCGTCTGCGGGAGCTGACCGGCTCCGGCATGCTCGACTGCAAGAACGCCCTGGTTGAAAGCGAAGGAGACTTCGACAAGGCCGTCGAGGTGCTGCGGATCAAGGGCGCCAAGGACGTCGGCAAGCGCGCTGAGCGCGCCACCGCCGAAGGCCTGGTCGTGGCCAAGGACGGCGCCCTGATCGAGCTGAACTCGGAGACCGACTTCGTCGCCAAGAATGACGAGTTCAAGGCGTTGGCCGACGAGGTCGTCGCCGCCGCCGCAGCGGTCAAAACCGGCGACATCGAGGTGCTCAAAGCGGCCAAGGCGGGGGACCGCACGGTGGCCGAGGCCATCGAGGCGCTGTCGGCCAAGATCGGCGAAAAGCTTGAGTTGCGTCGGGTCGCCTACTTCGGCGGCACCGTCGAGACCTACCTGCATAAGCGGTCGGCGGACCTGCCGCCGGCGGTCGGGGTGCTGGTGGAGTACACCGGCTCCGGCGCCGAGGCCGCCCACGCGGTCGCCCTGCAGATCGCCGCGCTCAAGGCCAAGTACCTGACCCGCGACGACGTGCCTGCAGACGTGGTGGCCAACGAGCGCCGCATCGCTGAGG
Organism: Mycobacterium sp.; assembly: GCA_039935195.1. Taxonomy (GTDB): domain Bacteria; phylum Actinomycetota; class Actinomycetes; order Mycobacteriales; family Mycobacteriaceae; genus Mycobacterium. The sequence continues at coordinate 6,658 of JBDTKT010000008.1, read as the reverse complement.
AGACTGCCAAGGAAGAGGGCAAGCCCGAGGCGGCGCTGCCCAAGATCGTCGAGGGCCGGGTGAACGGCTTCTTCAAGGACACCGTGCTGCTGGAGCAGGCAGCGGTCGCCGACAGCAAGAAGACGGTGAAGGCGCTGCTCGACGAGGCGGGCGTGACCGTGACCCGGTTCGTGCGGTTCGAGGTCGGCCAGGTTTAACGCAGCACCGGTGCCTTGCTAGCGTCGAGGTATGCGCTATGTACACGCCTTCGGCGATGACGCCCTTGCGGATTCCGACACGGTCGGACTGGTCGAGCGGATCAGCTCCGGGGACGTGTCGCCCGTCGAACTCGTCGAGGCGGCGATAGCGCGCACCGAAGCCGTCAACCCGACGCTGAACGGGCTGGCGTACGCGGCTTTCGACCGAGCCCGCGCCCGTGCGAAAGCATCGCACGGCGGGTTCTTCAGCGGGGTCCCGACTTTCGTCAAAGACAACGTCGACGTCGCGGGCATGCCGACCATGCAGGGCACCGACGCCTGGGACCCGCATCCGGCCGCGGCCGACGGCAACTTCGCTCGGCTGTACCTGTCTACCGGGCTCAACGCGTTGGGGAAAACGCAGTTGAGCGAGTTCGGCTTCAGTGCTTCGGCTGAGCATCCTCGACTGGGCCCGGTCCGCAACCCGTGGAACACCGACTACACCGCCGCCGCCTCGTCGTCGGGGTCTGCAGCGTTCGTTGCCGCCGGCGTGGTGCCGATAGCGCACGCCAACGACGGTGGCGGCTCGATCCGCATCCCCGCGGCGTGCAACGGGTTGGTCGGCCTGAAGCCGTCCCGTGGCCGGTTGCCGCTGGACAAGGATTTTCGCGCGATGCCGGTGCGCATCGTCTACAACGGCGTGGTGACCCGTTCGGTCCGCGACACCGCGGCTTTCTACCGGGAAGCCGAGCGCACCTGGCGCAACTCCAAGCTGCCGGCAATCGGCGATATCACCGGCCCCGGCAAGCGGCGGTTGAAGATCGCGGTCATCACTCGCTCGATCCAGTACGAGGCCAGCCCCGAGGTGCGTGAGCTGACGCTGAAAACCGCAGAGCTGCTGGAGGAACTCGGCCACCGGGTGGAGCACGTCGAGAAGCCGCCCATACCGGCGTCTTTCGGCGACGACTTCCTGCTGTACTGGGCGACTTTAGCCACCGCGCTGGTGCGCGGCGGGCGGTTCATGTTCGGTCCGACGTTCGATCGCAGCCAATTGGACGATCTGACGCTGGGGTTGGACCGTCATGCCCGGCGTCACGCGTACCGACTGCCGCTGGCGGTGGCCCGACTGGCGGCCTCTCGGCGGCGCAGCGCGCGGTTCTTCCGCGGCTACGACGCGCTGCTGACCCCCACCGTCGCCCACGAAACCCCGCGCATCGGGCATTTCGATCCGACCGCCGGCTATCAGGAGATCATCGACCGATTGATGGCATGGGTCGCTTTCACGCCGCTGCAGAACGCCACCGGCGATCCGGCGATCTCATTGCCGCTGACCCAAACCGCCGCGGGGTTGCCGCAGGGCATGATGTTCGCCGCCGAACGCGGCGCGGAGGCCCTGTTGCTGGAGTTGGCCTACGAACTCGAAGAAGCGCGGCCCTGGGCTCGCATCCAGGACAGCGCTCAGCACTGATCCGAGCCGAGAATCTCCAGCATCCGGGTGAATTCGCGCTGCTCAGCGATGCTCAGCTTGTCGAGAATCCGGTCGTCGGCCGCCGATACCGCCGTTTCGGCACGTTGGAGCAGGACCTGACCGTCTCGGCTCAACGTCGCCGGTAACGCCCGCCCGGACGGCACCGACGCCGGTCGGCTTACCGCATCGCGGCCTTGCAACTGACGCAATAGGGTGTTCATCGCCTGCGGTGTGACACTGCCCAGCCGTGCCAGTTCCGCGCTCGACATCCCCGGATGCAGGGAAAGCATTCGCATACAGACGAATTCGGCAAGCGACAGACTCAGCGGACGCAGCGCTGCGGTCACCTCCGGGCGCAGCGCGGCTCCGACCCGGTGCAGCAGATAGCCGAGTGGAGCGTTGTCGGTCTGACCCATGTCATCCATCTTGACATATATCAGGCAGATTGATACACATGAGAACATGACTGGAAACCCGGAGTTCAATCTTGATTTCGACTCGGCCTACCGTGGCGAGGCCGTCGAGTTCGGCGTGGGCGCTCGACCGCCCTGGAGCATTGGTGAACCGCAGCCTGAAATCGCCGCATTGATCGCGCAGGGCAAAGTCCACGGCGACGTCCTCGACGCCGGCTGTGGTGAGGCCGCCGTTTCGTTGTATCTGGCCGAGCGCGGCTACAACACCGTCGGGTTGGACGCCTCGGCCACCGCCATCGACTTGGCCAGGGCCGAGGCGGCCCGGCGGCGGTTGGCCAACGCTGCCTTCGAGGTTGCCGACATTTCTGACTTCGCCGGATGGCCGGCCGGATATGACGCCAGGTTCGGCACCATCATCGACAGCACGCTATTCCACTCGATGCCGGTTGCGTTGCGGGAGGGTTATCAGCAGTCGGTCGTTGCGGCCGCGGCGCCCGGAGCCTCGTATTTTGTGCTGGTCTTCGACCGGGCCGGAATGCCGGCGAACCCGGCCAATCCGGCCAACCCGGTCACCGAAGACGAACTGCGCGAAGTGGTTTCCAAGTACTGGGTGATCGACGACATCCGGTCGGCCCGGATTCACGCCAACTTTCCCGACGCCAGTCCCGACGAGTTCCCCGTGGCGGATCTGCGCGACGAGGACAACGGCCGCAAGTCACTGCCGGCTTGGCTGCTCTCCGCGCACCTGGGTTGACCTGTGGTCGACTGCCTGGTGGTCGAGGCCAAGGTGCTTCTGCGATAGTTGACGTTGCAGCGCGGCGGGGCGAATCAGCACGATGCAGACCGATGCCAGCCAATGAGCGCGCCCATGGGTGCGGCCGACTGACCCGGGGGAGACGTGATCGACAGCGGGGCAGACGATGCGACGTGGGACCGGCCGTCGCACGCGTTCGGCATGTTTCTTCGTGGCTACACCGTCCGCACGGCGGTGCCAACCGCCGCGGTGGTGGGGACGATCCTGTCCGCAGTCAACGAAGGCGCGGTGCTGTGGGGAGGCCACCCCGGGGTGGGCACGTGGGTGCAGATTTCGATCAATTATGTGGTGCCGTTTCTGGTGGCCAGCGTCGGTTACATCGCTGCCCGTCGCAGGTCACACCACGACGGACCGCGGGCTGGTGGGCATTAGATGGTAACGCCGGCACCGGCAGGCCATGACTTCGCGACTAGCGGGAGATCGACGTCTGAACCGAGCGGATAGTTCGTCCATTCCACATGGCATTGAGAGACTGGCGGAGCCGCTGAACGCCCCGCGTACGGTGTGGATTATGGTGCCCGCGGAACGACCACGAGGGCAGGGAACGGTCCGCAAGGACGTCAAACTTCTGGTGATCGATCGACGGAAGGTCCGATGACGTGAGCAAGAGCCCGATTACAGTCGCCGGCGTCGATGTGGGGGGCACCAACATCGAAGCCGGTCTGGTCAGCGACGATCACCGAGTGCGCGACCGCGCCAAGGCGCCAACCCCCACAGACGGGCCCGACGCCGTGATGGACACCATTGCGGAACTGGTCGGGTCACTCGACGGGCAGCCCGACGCGGTTGGGGTGGGGATCCCCGGGGTGGTGCACGAGGGCGAGGTGCTCACCGTTCCCAACCTGGCGAACTGGCACGAGAGCATCGACATCGTCAGCGCGCTGAAGAAGCGGGTGGGTGTGGCGGTGGCGCTGGGCAACGACGCCAACGTCGGCTTGCTCGGCGAGTGGCTGGCCGGCGCCGCCCGGGGCGCCCGCAATGTGTTGGGGGTATGGATGGGTACCGGCATCGGCGGCGGCCTCATCCTCGACGGCCAACCGTTTTACGGATCACGGGGGGCCGCCGGGGAGGTCGGCCACATGATCGTCCAGCGCGACGGCGCGCTGTGTGGCTGCGGCCGGCGCGGCTGCGTCGAGGCCTACGCGGGCAGGCGGTCCATGGCGGGCGCGGTGTCGGCCATGGTCGATGCCGGCCGATCCACCGCGCTGGACGACATCCGCGAGGAGGAAGGTAAAACCAAACTGACCTCGAAGGTATGGGCGCGGGCACTCGCCGAGCACGACGAGCTCGCCACCGAGTTGTTCGATCTGGCCGTCGAGACGCTCGGGGCCGGGATCGGGTCGACGGTCAACCTACTCGACCTGGAACTGGTTGTGATCGGCGGTGGCATGGCCGAGAAGCTCGGCCAGCACCTCGCCGACCGGATCGCGGCAGCGGCGACCCCGTGGATGCTCCAGCCTCATCCGAAGCTGCGTTTTGTCGCTGCCGAACTGGGGGATGATTCCGGGATTGTCGGCGCGGCATCGTTGGGGAGGGCCGCCCTAATCTCAGGGTGACTCGCGCGCGGCGGCCGCCCGTCCGAGCCGATCTCCGAGGACGTGAGAGTCCTGGGCTTCCCGCCTGGCACCTCGCCTGCTTACCTGCTCACACTTGTCGCCGACGCTCACGGCGATTCCCTTCCACCGAGTGAGTGGTGAATAGCGAGCACTTGGTCCACCGACCCCTGGTCATCGGCATGGGCGCTGTAGTGCACAGCGACGACCGTTCCGTCGGGGTCGATGAGGAAGTCCGCGGGCAGTCCCAAATGCGTTGTTCCGTCGGTAGATCCGACGCCAGCGTAGTCGGGATCGCCTCGGTGCCGACGGGCGGCCGCGTACCCGCGAAAGGCGGACCGCCACGTCTGCGGATGGGTGAGGGCCCGCAGGCCCTTCTCCACTCCGAACTGCCGGTACTGCACTTTGTCGGGGTCAGCGATCACGGTGAACGGCAGAACGGACTGATAACCGCGCAGTTCTTCGGCCGGCGAGTGAAAGAACACCACTTCGCTGATTGCGGTGTCGGTCAGTTCCTGATGCCGGTCGGCGAAGCTGCGCAGATGCAGATGGCAGATGGGACAGCCGGCGTAGCGGCGGAACTGCAGGTGTGTCCGGCCGGCCGTCGCGGGCACATCCACCAGCGTGCCGTCAATGGCTTTGAGTCGCCGAGCCGGGACGGTTGCGCCAGCAGACAATTGGACAGTCATTGCCTCACCTTACGACGCGGAGCCGCAGTGGTGACCATGACCGGCGTCGACCAAGGATCTGCACTGGGGGAGCCGAACTGCGCCGCAGCGGGTTCCCCGGACGAGACGAAGGAGTCCGCATGTCAATCGGCCGCTTCACCCTCGAGGGCACCATCGCACCGCTGTGACGCCCAGCCAGGCCGCCACGCGGTTCGCCGAGCCTTGCGGTGCGCCTTCGGGTTCGCCTTCGACGGTGACGCCGTTCCAGAACGCAACATGGTTTTTGATCCGGCGGGCCAGCGGGCTCGGGCGCGGGTAGTACCAGGCACCGTCGAGGTTCACCTCGCCGTTAGCGGTGATGCTGTAGTAGTGCGCTCGGCCCTTCCACGGGCACATTGACGTGGTCAGGCTGTCGATCAGGTGCTCGCGGTGCAGCGACTCGGGTGGGAAGTAGTGGTTGCCCTCCACCCGGATGGTTCGCGGCGCCTCCGCGAGTACAGTCTCGTTCCACACGGCGCGGATCATTGGGACACTTCCCTTCACGACCTGTTCCAGCTTCTTGTTTCCATAGTGCGCTCGTTCGGGGCGCGGAAAACAGGCGAACTGTCATCGTGGCGACACGGCCGCGTTGTTCGACTGCTGGCAGTTGGCCGCCACGCACCGTTTACTTGGTGATGTGGTGGCTGAGGCGAATGGCTGACAGGAGAACATCGGTGACGGAGTCGTGGCCGACCCCGACCCCACGCGGCCCTCGCGCACACCGGGCTCGCCGCGAGGTGGTCAAGGCCGGCCGGATCGGGTACACCCTGATGATCGGGAAGAAGACATGACACCTACCGCACAGGCGGCACGACCGATGCGAACCAGGCACCCGTCCCGAGTCTGGCCGGGACTGCTGATCGGCGCCGCCGCCGGCGCCGCGGGCACGACCGCCCTCAATGTGATCACGTACCTGGACATGGCGGTCCGGGGCCGGGGAACCAGCACAACACCCGAACGGACCGTCGAAGCCCTGGCGAAGCTGGTTCACCTCACCGTCCCGGGCACCGGTGACCCCCTGGCCAACCGACTCACGGGCCTCGGCGCGCTCACCGGATACACCGCCGGCATCGGGATAGGGGTGATCCTCGGGCTGGCCTACGCGCTGGGCTGGCAACCCGGCCTACTTCTCGCCACGCTGGCCGCCGCCCTTTTTGCCCTGCTCGGCACCAACGGGCCGATGATCGTTCTCGGGGTGACCGACCCGCGGGCCTGGGGCGCCGTCGGTTGGATCAGCGATGTGATCCCGCACCTCGGGTACGGTGTGGTCGCCGCGCTCCTCTTGCATTATTTTTACCGTTCATCGCGGTCGCCGGAGACCCCTCCGGGGTGAACCGGTAGTCGTACCGGCCGTCGCTATGCGATGTTTCAGGTCGGCGAGTTCCTGCTGCAACTGGCCGGGCAATCGGTTGTCCCCGATGGTGGCGTACCACTGCTCGATGGATGAGATCTCGGCCTGCCACTCGGTGAGATCGACGGCGAGTGCGGCAGCGATCTTCTGCTCGCCGTACCGGCTGGCGTCAAGCC
>JBDTKT010000007.1:0-3326 GCA_039935195.1 Mycobacterium sp. | reverse complement strand
CCGGGCACCTCCGCCGTGCACCGGCTTTGGGCCGGCACCAAACTGATCGTGGTCTTCGGGATCTCGGTGCTGCTGACCTTCTATCCCGGGTGGGTGCCGATCGGCGCGGTCGCGCTGCTGGTGTTGGCCGCGGCCCGAATCGCCCACATTCCGCGCGGTGCGCTGCCGTCGGTGCCGCATTGGCTGTGGATTCTGCTGGCGGTGGGCGGCATCACCGCGGCGATGGCCGGCGGCGACCCGGTGATCCAGCTGGGCTCGGCCGGGCTCGGGCTGGGCGGGCTGTTGAACTTCCTGCGGATCACGGCACTGTCGATTGTGCTGCTCGGGTTGGGGGCGATGGTGTCGTGGACCACCAACGTCGCCGAAATCGCGCCCGCGTTAGCAACTTTGGGCCGTCCGCTGCGACTGTTGCGAATCCCGGTCGACGACTGGGCGGTTGCACTGGCGCTGGCACTGCGGGCGTTCCCGATGCTGATCGACGAGTTCCGGGTGCTCTACGCTGCCCGTCGGCTGCGGCCCGAGCAGCGACCGCGTACTCGCCGGGAACGACGTCAGCGCTGGGCGCGGGAGGTGATCGACCTGATCACCGCGGCCATCACGGTCACGCTTCGCCGCGCCGACGAGATGGGCGATGCGATCATCGCCCGCGGTGGCATCGGCCAGATCTCGGCTTCGCCCGCGCGGCCCAAGCTCGCCGACTGGGTGGCGCTGTCGATCGTGGCAGTGATGTCCGGTGCTGCGGTGGCACTCGAACTGACCATCCTCAACACCACCGGGTAACGCCGCGCCGGCACTCAACCGAGCGCGCGTTGTGGCGTCCCGACGTACTCGCTGAGCGGACGGATCAACGCGTTGGATGCGTTCTGCTCCATGATGTGGGCCGTCCATCCGGTGATCCGGCTCATCACGAAGATCGGCGTGAAGCAACCAATATCGAAGCCCATCAGGTAGTAAGCGGGACCGGTCGGAAAGTCCAGGTTCGGTTTGATCCCGTTGGACGTCGCCATCTCCTGCTCCAGGACGTCGTAGATGTCGACCCACCGCTGGCCATCGCGAACTGCCGCGACACGCAGCAGGGCCTGCTTCATGGCCGGTACCCGGGAATCGCCGTTCTTGTACACCCGGTGGCCGAAGCCCATGATCTTCTCTTTGCGGGCCACCTTGCCCCGCAACCACTCTGAAGCCCGATCGGCGGTGCCTATTTCCAGCATGTCGCGCATCACCGCTTCGTTGGCGCCGCCGTGCAGTGACCCTTTGAGCGCACCGATGGCGGCCGTGACGGCGCTGTAGATGTCGGACTGGGTGGAGGTGACCACCCGTGCGGCGAACGTGGAAGCGTTGAAACTGTGTTCGGCGTAGAGAATCATCGACTGCTCGAAGGCATCCACCACCACCTGCTCGGGCACGTCACCGAAGCACATGTACAGAAAGTTCTGCGCGTAATTCAGGTGACTGTGCCCCGCGATGGGTTCCAGGCCGCGGCGGCGGCGCATGTCGGCGGCGACGATGGTGGGCAACACGGCCAACATTCGCAGTGACTTGGCGTAGTTGGCTTCTGCGCCGCTGTCGTCCTCATCGGGGTCTTCGGCGCCGAGGTAACTGATCACCGTGCGCACCACATCCATCGGGTGGCAGTTGTCGGGCAGCTTCGCCAGCAGTGATAGCAGCGATCGGTTCAGTCGGCGCGCAGCCCGTTCACGCTGGGTGAACAACGCCAACTGCCCCTCGGTGGGCAGTTCGCCGTGCCACAGCAGGTAGGCGACCTGCTCGAAGCTGCAGTGCGCGGCGAGGTCTTGGACCGCGTAGCCGCGGTAGGTCAGCGAGTTGGTCTCCGGGACGACCTTGGAGATGGCAGTGGTGTCGACGACGACGCCGGCCAGTCCTTTGAAGATGCGGGGCTTGTCTTCGATGGTGCTCATGGCGTAACTCCTTGCACGGCGAAGTTGTAGATCTCGGAATCGAATTGGCTGTAGTCGGCGTACCGCAACAGCTCGTAGAGCCGGCTGCGGTGCTGCATGCGGTCCAATAGGCCGGATTGTGTTCCGGTTTCAGCAATCTCACGAAGTCCGGCCTCGACGGCGTGCATGGCCAGCCGGAGCGTGGTCACCGGGTAGATCACCACGTTGTAGCCGATGTCGGCGAGTTGTCCGGCCGTCAGCAACTCTGACTTGCCGAACTCGGTCATGTTGGCCAGCAGCGGTGTTGTCACTGCGGCCCGGAACTGCTCGAATTCGGCCGGTGTGTGCAGGGCTTCGGTGAAGATCAGGTCGGCGCCTGCCGCGGCGTAGGCCTTGGCCCGATCGATCGCCGCCGGTATTCCTTCGATCCCGGCGGCGTCGGTGCGCGCGCAGATGATGAAGTTCGGGTCGCGCCGGGCCGATACCGCGGCCCGCAGCCGTTTGATCATCTCAGCGGCGGGCACCACCGCTTTCCCGTCGAGGTGCCCGCACCGCTTCGGGTTCACCTGGTCTTCGAGATGGCACCCGGCCAGCCCGGCATCCTCCAATGTGGTGACAGTGCGCGCCACATTCATCGGTTCGCCGAATCCGGTGTCGGCATCGATGAAGGTGGGCAGGTCGGTGACCGCTGCGATCTGGGCGCCCCGTGCGCTGACTTCGGTCAGGGTGGTCAGCCCGATGTCGGGCAGGCCCAGGTCGGCGGAGAGCACCGCGCCGGAGACGTACACTCCGTCGAATCCGAGTTCGGCGACCAGCTTGGCGACCAGTGGCGAGAACGATCCCGGAAACCGTTGCAGCCGGCCGCTGTCCAGCGCGGTGCGGAACGCGGTGCGCTTGTCGGTGGCGGGCACGGCGCTGCCGATCAGCCCGCTCATCAGAGAATTCCCGGTGGAATCGTGGGCGCGCCTGCCAGCACCGCGGGATCGACGACCGGGTTGAGCGCGCCCAGGGAGCCCGCCGTCAGTTCCGAGAGGCTCTCAACCGCCGAGAGGAACCGCTGCTGCTCGGCGTCCTCGATGACGCCCTCGGCCAGTTCGGCGAACTTCGCGATGTACTGCTTGCGCTTGAATGGCCGGGCGCCCAGCGGGTGAGCGTCGGCGAGGGCGAGTTCGTCGACGATCACGTCGCCGCTTTTGAGGGTGACCTCCGCCCGGGCGCCGAAGGCCTTCTCCGCCGGATCGTCTGCGTGGTAACGGCGCGTCCACTCCGGGTCCTCGACGGTGGAGATTTTGCGCCACAGTTCGATGGTGTCGGGCCGGTGCGCCCGTTGCGGGGCGTAGGACCGCTGGTGGTGCCAGGTGCCGTCCTGCAGCGCAACGGCGAAGATGTACATCACCGAGTGGTCCAGGGTCTCCCGCGAGGCATCCG
>JBDTKT010000006.1:0-20833 GCA_039935195.1 Mycobacterium sp. | reverse complement strand
CTCGACGGCGTGCTGCACGGCGACCATCTCGGACTGATCCCGGGTCCGGGCTCCGAATCCGGTGAATCGCGGCTCTACCAGCCGGGCGACGACGTGCGCCGGATGGATTGGTCGGTTACGGCCCGCACCACCCATCCGCACGTCCGGCAGATGATCGCCGACCGGGAGCTGGAGACCTGGCTGGTTATCGACATGTCGGCCAGCATGGATTTCGGAACCACCCGATGTGAGAAGCGGGACTTGGCGGTGGCGGCGGCCGCGGCCATCATCTTCCTCAACAGTGGCGGTGGTAACCGGATCGGCGCCGTGATCGCCAACGGCGAGCGCATCGTGCGGGTCCCGGCGCGGTCCGGGCGCATGCACGAGCAGACACTGCTGCGCACCATCGCGACTACACCGCGGGCCCCGTTGGGGGTGCGCGGCGACCTAACGGCGGCCATCGATGCGCTGCGCCGACCGGAACGCCGCCGCGGGATGGCGGTGATCGTCAGCGACTTCCTCGGCCCGATCAATTGGATGCGCCCGCTGCGTGCGATCGCCGCGCGGCATGAGGTGCTGGGCGTCGAGGTGCTCGACCCGCGCGACGTCGAGTTGCCGGACGTCGGCGACGTGGTGTTGCAGGACACTGAATCGGGGGTCACCCGCGAATTCACCGTCGACGAGAAGCTGCGCGACGACTTCGCCCGCGCCGCAGCGACCCACCGCGCCGACGTGACGCACGCGCTGCGCGGCTGCGGCGCGCCGTTGCTGGCGCTGCGCACCGATCGGGACTGGATCGCGGACATCGTCCGGTTCGTCGAGTCGCGTCGGCGCGGCGCTCTGGCGGCAACCCGGTGACACCTGCACCCACACAGACAGGCCTGCCATGACTTTGCCACTGCTCGGGCCGATGACGTTGACCGGCTTCGCCCACCCGTGGTTCTTCCTGTTCCTGCTGGTGGTCCTGTGCCTCGCGGCGCTGTACGTCATCATGCAGGTGTCGCGGCAGCGACGGGTGCTGCGGTTCGCCAACATGGAGCTGCTGGAGAGCGTGGCGCCCAAGTCGCCAACCCGGTGGCGACACCTCTCGGCGGTCCTGATGCTGAGCTCGCTGATGCTGTTCACGGTCGCGATGGCCGGCCCCACGCACGACGTCAGGATTCCACGCAACCGTGCGGTGGTGATGCTGGTCATCGACGTGTCCCAGTCGATGCGGTCCACCGACGTCGAACCCACCCGGCTGGCCGCCGCCCAGGACGCCGGAAAGCAGTTCGCCGACGAGCTGACGCCGGGCATCAACCTGGGCCTGATCGCCTACGCCGGCACCGCGACCGTGCTGGTGTCACCGACCACCAATCGTGAGGCCACCAAGGTCGCGATCGACAAACTACAGCTGGCCGACCGGACGGCCACCGGGGAGGGCATCTTCACCGCGCTGCAGGCGATCGCCACCGTGGGCGCGGTGATCGGCGGCGGCGATACTCCACCGCCGGCCCGCATCGTCTTGGAGTCTGACGGCAAAGAGACGGTGCCCTCCAACCCGGACAACCCCAAGGGTGGGTTCACCGCGGCCCGCACCGCCAAGGACCAAGGCGTGCCGATATCGACGATCTCGTTCGGCACCCCGTACGGCTACGTCGAGATCAACGACCAGCGCCAGCCGGTACCCGTCGACGACGAATCGCTGAAAAAGATCGCCGATCTGTCCGGCGGTACCGCCTACACCGCCTCCAGCCTGGCGCAGCTCAAGGAGGTCTACTCCACGCTGCAGAGCCAGATCGGTTTCGAGACGATCCGCGGCGACGCCAGCACCGGCTGGCTGCGGTTGGGTGCGCTGATCCTGGCGCTGGCGGGGCTGACGGCACTGCTGCTGAACCGGCGCTTGCCGGCCTGATCCCGGCGGCTGCTGCCGCCGTGGATGCCGACTCGATTTCGGCGTGGGACTGGTGAGGCGATAAGTTGGCGGGGTGACACAGACCCAAACGACCGCGGAAAACCATGGCAAACCCCCGTTTGTTTCGCGTTCGGTACTGGTCACCGGCGGGAACCGGGGTATCGGTCTGGCGATCGCTCAGCGACTGGCCGCCGATGGTCACCAGGTGGCGGTGACGCACCGCGGATCCGGGGCGCCGGAGGGTCTGTTCGGGGTCCAGTGCGACGTCACCGATTCGGCAGCCGTCGATGCGGCCTTCACCGCGGTCGAGGAGCACCAGGGCTCGGTGGAGGTGCTGGTGGCCAACGCCGGCGTCGCCGCGGATGCGTTCCTGATGCGGATGACCGAAGAGAAGTTCGAGAAGGTCATTGACGCCAACCTCACCGGCGCGTTCCGGGTGGCTCAGCGCGCATCGCGCAACATGCAGAAGAAACGCTTCGGTCGGATGATCTTCATCGGTTCGGTCTCCGCTTCCTGGGGCATCGGCAACCAGGCGAATTACGCGGCGTCGAAGGCCGGCCTGATCGGCATGGCCCGCTCGATCGCCCGGGAGTTGTCCAAGGCGTCGGTCACCGCCAACGTGGTGGCCCCGGGCTTTATCGACACCGAGATGACCCGCGCGCTGGATGAGCGGATCCAGCAAGGGGCACTGGATTTCATCCCGGCCAAGCGGGTCGGCACCGCCGACGAGGTCGCCGGGGTGGTCAGCTTCCTCGCGTCGCAGGACGCCGGCTACATCTCCGGTGCGGTGATCCCGGTCGATGGCGGCATGGGCATGGGCCACTAGAGGCCCGAATCGATTCAAAGTAGGGGACTTAAATGACAGGCTTTCTCGAAGGCAAGCGCATCCTGGTCACCGGGATCATCACCGACGCGTCGATCGCGTTCCACATCGCGCGGGTGGCCCAGGAGGCCGGTGCGCAACTGGTGCTGACCGGCTTCGACCGGATGCGACTGATCCAACGCATCGCCGACCGGTTGCCCGAACCCGCGCCGCTGCTGGAACTTGATGTGCAGAACAGCGAGCACCTGGACTCGCTGGCCGGCCGGATCGGCGAGGTGATCGGCGAGGGCAACAAACTCGACGGCGTGGTCCACTCGATCGGGTTCATGCCGCAGAGTGGAATGGGCGTCAACCCGTTCTTCGACGCACCCTTCGAGGACGTCGCCAAGGGCATCCACATCTCGGCCTACTCGTACGCATCGCTGGCCAAGGCGGTGCTGCCGATCATGAACCCCGGTGGCAGCATCGTGGGCATGGACTTCGACCCGACTCGGGCGATGCCGGCCTACAACTGGATGACGGTGGCCAAGAGCGCGCTGGAGTCGGTGAACCGGTTCGTGGCGCGCGAGGCCGGTCAAGTCGGGGTGCGGTCGAATCTCGTTGCGGCCGGGCCGATCCGGACGCTGGCGATGAGCGCGATCGTCGGCGGTGCACTTGGCGATGGTGCCAGTGAGCAGATTCGGTTGCTGGAAGAGGGCTGGGACCAGCGCGCACCGGTGGGCTGGGACATGAAGGATCCCACCCCGGTCGCCAAGACCGTGTGTGCGGTCCTGTCGGACTGGCTGCCCGCCACCACCGGCACGGTTATCTACGCCGATGGCGGAGCGCACACCCAGATGCTTTAGCGGATTGGTGATGGAATTGGACGCCGTCCTGCTGCTCTCCTTCGGTGGACCGGAGGGGCCCGAGCAGGTGCGGCCCTACCTGGAGAACGTGACACGCGGTCGGGGTATCCCGCCGGAGCGTCTCGATGCCGTCGGGCAGCACTATCTGCATTTCGGCGGTGTCTCGCCGATCAATGCGATCAATCGTGCGCTGGCCGACGAACTGCGCGCCGAGATGCCGGATCTGCCGGTCTATTTCGGCAACCGCAACTGGGAACCCTACATCGAGGACGTCGTTTCAGTGATGGCCGACGACGGGGTTCGCCGAGCCGCGGTGTTCCCGACCTCGGCGTGGGGCGGATATTCGGGCTGCGGGCAGTACGCGGAGGATATCGCCCGGGCTCGGCGCGCGGTCGGCGAGCGCGCCCCGGAGTTGGTGAAGCTGCGGCAGTATTTCGACCATCCGCTGTTCGTGACGATGTTTGCCGAGGCGGTCGCCGCCGCCGCCGACACCCTGCCGGTCGGGCTGCGCGATGACGCGCGACTGGTGTTCACAGCGCACTCGATCCCGGTGGCCGCCGACGAACGGTACTGCCCGCGGCTCTACAGTCGCCAAGTCGGCTACGCCGCAAGGCTTGTCGCGACTGGCGCCGGGTATACCGAATACGACCAGGTGTGGCAGTCGCGTTCCGGCTCGCCGCAGATCCCTTGGCTGGAACCCGATGTGGGGGTGCATCTGGAGCTGCTGGCCGGCGCAGGTGTGCCCGCGGTGATCATCTGCCCGATCGGTTTCGTCAGCGACAACATCGAGGTGTTGTGGGATTTGGACCACGAACTGCGGTTGCAGGCGGACTCGGCGGGAATCGCGTTTGCCCGGGCCGTCACGCCGAACGCCGACCGGCGGTTCGCCCTGCTGGCCCGGCGGCTCGTCGACGAACTGCGCAATGGCGTGGAACCGGAGCGTGTCAGCGGCCCGGACCCGGCGCCCGGTTGCGGGTTCGGCGTCGATGGTGCCCCGTGTGGGCCGCCGCACTGCGCCGCCGAACGCGTTATTCCGACCGGCTAGCCACGCCACGCCGAGTGCAGGATGGCGTTCACCGCGGCGGTGCGGGCCGACCGCACCACCGCGGCCAACGGTTGCAGCGCCTCGGTGGCGCGCTGTGCGGCCGAGGACGACTGCGCCGCGGCCGCTACCAGTCCGGAACTGACCGTGACGATCGCATCGACATGGCCCGCGTTTTCCAGCACGCGTACCGCGCGCGCCGGCGCGTGACTCGGAATGCGATGGTGTCGAGAGGATTCCACTAGCCGCTCGATCATCGTCCGCGGGTCGTCGGCGATGGCGCAGCGCGATCCGATGTCGCTCAGGGTGTCGGCGGCCGACCGCACCGCCGAACGCAAGGCATACTCGGCGTCACCGAGATCATGGTGCTCGACGACGGACACCCCGGGCAGCGCGTACGCCGTCCAGGACAGCCCTGTGTCGGCGGTGTCCCCAGTGGCATCCGGGTCGTCGTCGGTGGAATCCGGCACCAGACCGATGGCGGTGCGGCCGTTCGGTTCGGTCACGATCACCGCCTCGCCGGCCGCGAGCGCATTCCACTCGAACTCGGTACCGGCCGGCAGGCCGCGCACGTCCCCGGGTATCGGGAACACCGGGCGGATGCCTCCCGGTGCGCCGGGCGGGTCGCCGGCCGCACCGCGCACCATCTGCAACAGCGAAGTCGCCCCGAAGTCGTGCCTCCCGGGCCATGGCAGGCCAGCGTTGCCAGCCGCAACCGCGTCATAGGCGATCACCGATTGTATTGGCGCCCAGGATGATAGCGCGTCCAGGACGTCATCGGGTGCTGCCTTTTCAGCCAGCCAGGCGTTAGCCCAGACCGACAGGGAGACACTGGCGCACCACATGATCCTGGCAGTGTAATTGTTCGCTGCGACTGTGCGGTTCCGAGTGTGGATAGGGATATCCTGACTGCATGCCGGCTGCCCTGATCTGGTTGATCTTCGCGCTCGGGCTCGCCGGTGCCGAAGCGTTGACCGGCGATATGTTCCTGCTGATGCTCTCCGGCGGTGCCCTGTCAGCCGCCGTGACCAGCTCGCTTGTCGACTGGCCGATCTGGTCTGACGGCGTGGTTTTCCTGGTGGTTTCGGTGCTGATGCTGGTGCTGGTCCGGCCCGCACTACGACGCCGGTTGTCGTCGGGGGTGGGCGTCGTGACCGGGATTGCCGCCCTGGAGGGCAGGAGCGCGCTGGTTCTGGACCGCATCGGGGAGCACGGTGGCCAGGTGAAGCTGGGCGGCGAGGTGTGGACGGCGCGGCCGTTGAACGACGGCGACGTGTACGAGCCCGGCGAGGAGGTGACCGTCATGCACATCGACGGTGCCACCGCGCTGGTCTGGAAGAACGTTTGAAGAAGAGGAGTAGCTATGGAAAACGCAACTACTGGCCTGATGCTGTTGGCGGTACTGGTGCTGTTCGCGATTGTCGTGATGGCCAAATCCGTCGCGCTGATCCCGCAGGCCGAGGCGGCGGTGATCGAACGGCTGGGTCGCTACAGCCGCACGGTCAGCGGCCAGTTGACGCTGCTGTTGCCATTCATCGACCGGATCCGCGCCCGGATCGACCTGCGTGAGCGGGTGGTGTCGTTTCCTCCGCAGCCGGTGATCACCGAGGACAACCTGACGCTGGCCATCGACACCGTGGTCTATTTTCAGGTCACCAATCCGCAGGCCGCGGTCTACGAGATCAACAACTACCTCGTTGGCGTCGAGCAGTTGACCACCACCACGCTGCGCAACGTGGTCGGCGGGATGACCCTGGAGCAGACCTTCACCTCGCGTGACCAGATCAACCAGCAACTGCGCGGTGTGCTCGACGAGGCCACCGGCCGCTGGGGGCTGCGGGTGGCCCGGGTGGAGCTGCGCAGCATCGATCCGCCGGCGTCGATTCAGGCCTCGATGGAGAAGCAGATGAAGGCCGATCGGGAGAAGCGGGCGGTGATCCTGACCGCCGAAGGTCAGCGGGAGGCGGCGATCAAGGAGGCCGAGGGGCGCAAGCAGGCCGAGATCCTCACCGCCGAAGGAGCCAAGCAGGCCACGATCCTGACCGCCGAAGCTGATCGGCAGTCCCGGATACTGCGTGCCCAGGGTGAACGGGCCGCCGCCTATCTGCAGGCGCAGGGTGAGGCCAAGGCCATCGAGAAGACGTTCGCCGCGATCAAGGCGGGCCGTCCCACCCCGGAGTTGCTGGCCTACCAGTACCTGCAGGTGTTGCCGGAGATGGCCAAGGGTGAGGCGAACAAAGTGTGGGTGGTGCCCAGTGACTTCGGCTCCGCGCTGCAGGGTTTCACCAAGCTGCTGGGCGCACCGGGTGAGGACGGGGTTTTTCGTTACCAGCCCTCGCCGGTAGAAAAAGACCTGCCACGGCCCGAGGACGACAGCGCGGAGGTCGCCGACTGGTTTGTCACCCGCACCGATCCGGCGATCGCGCTGGCGGTGGCCAAGGCCGAGGCGGACGCCCGCAGGCCGATCGAGGGGACGGCCACGGTGCCGCAGCTCGATCTAGCACCGCCTCCGCTCGAACAACTCGATTAGGGAGCCTCGTGCGGAATCTGACGTCCAGGTGGACGTATGCGGCGCTGGGCGCATTCCTGGCCGGCGACGCGGTGGCCACCGCGATCCCGGTGCCCTACGTCGCCAAGACGATGGACACGCTCGGTGTGCCGCTCGGGATACGGTGGACGGTTCCGCTGCTCAAGGCTGCCCTGTCACTTGGCCTGGTGTCGGTGTTCAGGTTCCCGGGTGTGGCCCGGCTTACCACGGCGTTGCTGACGCTGTACTTCGCCGGGGCGGTGGGCAGACACATACAGGTTCGGAACCGCGCGGCGAACACCGCACCAGCGGTGCTGCTGCTGGTGGTGTTCGCCGCGATGACGGTCCAGGGCCCAGACGATTCAGTGCAGCTCTAGCCCTTGCGGGTCGCGGGCTTGCTATCGAGCGTGGTGGCTTTGTAGGCGTAGGCGGCGATGACCGCGCCGAGCACCTCGGCCAGCAGGTAGACCCAGATGAACTTCCAGCTGAAGAAGCCCGGCAACATCAGCCCGAGGGTGATGGCCGGATTGAACGACGCCCCGGAGATGCCGCCGACCGCCACCACGCCGACCGTGACGATGAACCCGATCGCCAGACCGTAGAAGCTGTTGCCGGCACTGTCTTTACTGGTTGCGGTGTGCAAGACGATGTAGCACAGGGCGAATGTGAAGATGAGTTCGGCGAGGAACGCTGCCCATACTTTGCCGCCGAGATCCACGGACTGGCCGAAGTATTTGTCGTGCCAGAGTCCGAAACCCACCCCGAACGCGGTGAGCGCGCCCACCAACTGCGCGACGATGTAAGGTCCGAGGTCGCCGAGGGGCAGCGCGCCGCGCAGATAGGCGGCGATCGACACCGCCGGGTTGAGGTGACCACCCGAGATGTGTCCGCTGGCGTACACCATCACCATCAGTGCAGCGCCGATCCCGAGCGCCGTACCGGCGCTACCGCAATCCGGTGTCGCGACTATCCCGATGACCGCGAACGTGAAAATAAACGTGCCGATCAGTTCGGTTAAATACTTACCCACCGCGGTGTTCCGGTCAGGCATGGCTCGGTCCCCTCTTCCATCCAGTACCTTGTGAATTTCTGGTGTGCCAGCGTGTGGCGCAGATCAGACTTTAACGGGATGCTGATACTTCGATGGATATTTCGATGAACCTATTTGCTGGATTGTTGCTGAATTGAGGTGGGCCGCGATGCCGTTTTTCGGGACCTTTTTCACCACATCCACCGCCCTGCTGGGCGGGTGAGCTGATGTCGGCGAAGACCCGTTCGTGGTGGGGGTGGGGCAACGCCGAGGATGCGGTCGGCTCCGACGAGCGCCGGGTGCTGCTGCACCGGGTCGCGCAGTTGCTGCCCGACGCGGACCTGACCCGGCACCAACCGCCGGCGGTCAACGACCTCGACATACCGCCGCCGCGGGTGACGGCGCCGGCGTCACTGGCGTCCCTGGCTTCGGCGGACCCCGAAGATCGGCTGCGGCACAGTCACGGCCAGGCGTTCCGGGACGTGGTGCGCGCCCTGATGGGCCGGGTCGATCACCTGGTGGATCTGGTGGTGCGGCCTGCAGATGAGCGCGGGGTCATCGACGTGCTCGACTGGTGCAGTAGGGAACGGTTCGCGGTGATCCCGTTCGGCGGCGGCAGTTCGGTGGTCGGCGGGGTCGAGCCCCGCTGCGACGGTGACTACCCGGGCGTGGTCGCGCTGGATCTCACCGCGATGGACCGGGTGCTGGAGATCGACCGGGTCAGTCGCGCGGCCCGGATTCAGGCGGGTGTGTTCGGACCGGCGCTCGAAGACCAACTGCGCGGTGCCGGCTACTCGCTGCGGCACTTTCCGCAGTCGTTCGAATTCTCCACGCTCGGTGGCTGGCTGGCCACCCGCGCCGGTGGTCACTTCGCCACCGTCTACACCCATATCGACGACCTCACCGAGTCGATGCGCGTCGTCACCGGCTGCGGTGTCAGCCAATCCCGCCGCTTGCCCGGTTCCGGGGCTGGTCCGTCACCCGACCGGATGTTCCTGGGTTCGGAAGGGACGCTGGGTGTGATCACCGAGGCGTGGATGCGGCTGCAGGACCGGCCACGCTGGCGTGCCTCGGCCTCGGTGATCTTCACCGACTACGCCCGGGCGGTGCGGGCGACGCGAATGTTGGCCCAATCCGGCCTGTTTCCCAGCAACTGCCGCCTGTTGGATCCGATGGAAGCGCTGCTCAACGCCGGCGTTGCTACGACGGGCGGGGTGCTGGTCCTCGGTTTCGAATCCGCCGACCACCCCGTAGCACCATGGATGGCCCGGGCGGTCGAGATCGTCACCGACCACGGCGGCACGCTGCCGGACGGTGTGCGCTACCACGACACCGCTGACACCGGCGCCGACTCAGTGGCCGGTGCCGCGGAGACCTGGCGGTCGTCTTTTCTGCGGATGCCGTATCAGCGTGACGCCCTGGCCCAGCATTCGATGATCGTCGAAACCTTCGAAACCGCCTGCACCTGGGATAGTTTCGATGCGCTGCGGGAGGCGGTGACAACCGCCGCCACCGAAGCCATGGCTGCTGCCGGCGTCACCGGGGTGCTGACCTGCCGGTTCACCCACGTCTATCCCGACGGCCCGGCACCCTACTTCGGTGTCTACGCCGCGGGACAGTGGGGCAAGACCCTGGGTCAGTGGGACGAGATCAAAGCCGCGGTCTCGCAAGCGCTGTGCGATAGCGGTGCCACCATTACCCACCATCACGCCGTCGGACGGGACCACCGGCCCTGGTATGACCGGCAGCGGCCGGAACCGTTCGCGGCGGCACTGCGCGCGGCCAAGCATGCTCTCGACCCGGCCGCGATCCTCAACCCCGGGGTTCTCATCGACCGTTAGTGGCTCAGCTAGTGGGCTCCGGTGTAGCGGTGTCGGTGACGTTCCGACGACGGTGGCTGCGGACCTCATAGACCAGCAGGGCCACCCCGACCGCCGCAGTGACCAGCGACACCAGAAACAGCAGCGGGCTCACATCGCCGGTGAGCGCGTTGCCGAGCACCACCACCGCCGCGGTGCCCGGCAGCAGGCCAACCAGCGTGGCCCACGTGTACGGCAGCACCCGCACGGCCGAGGCGCCGGCAGCGTAGTTGATCACCGAGAACGGGATCGCGGGGATGAACCGCAGCGACACCACCGCGGTCCAGCCTCGCTGACGCAGTCGCGCGTCCAGCGAATCGACCCTCGGGTGGCGCACCAACCGGCTGAGCTGCCAGCCGAATACCCGCATCAGCAACAGCACGGCCAGGGCGCTGAGGGCACTGGCGGCCACCGCCAGAACAACACCCAGCCACGGACCGAACAACAGCCCGGCGGCCAGGGTGAACGCCGTTCGGGGAAACGGAAATATCGTGACCACGGCGTGGGTGACCAGAAACGCCGGCGGCAACCACGGGCCGACGGTCTGCGCCCAGTCCCGCAACTGCACGGCGGTGGGTACGCGAACCAGCAGCGCCACACTCAGCAGAACAACGACCACCGCGACCGTCGTCACCAGCCGCCAGATGGGCACCTGGCGTACCGTCGCGACCACTGTCGACCAACCGCCGCGCAATGACCCGGTGATCTGGCGGAAGTCGGGACTGGTCACGTCAATCGAGACTACGGGCCGATGGTTAACGACCAGCGTCACCCGCGCGGTGTTTTACCCTGTGGCGGGCCCGCTATGACCCGTCGGCGACCTGGCCCGTCGAGCACCGACACGCATCATTTAGCCTGATAGCCGAATCAATCCGCAGGCAGCAATTATCAGGAGTCACCGGTGTCAGTAGAGGTGTCCGCAGACCTGGAACAGGCCCGCGCCCGCTGGCGTACCGCGGTGGCCGGTGTGCTGGCCAAGAGTTCGCGTCGCGACCCCGCCGAACTCGGTGAAGAACCGGAGCGCTTGCTGGACACCCCCACCGAGGGAGGGTTGGGGGCCGGCGGGTTTGTGATCCAGGCGCTGTACACCGCGCTGGACGCGCTGCCGGAGCCGCCGCTGCCCGGCCGGTGGCCCTACGTCCGGGGTGCCGACGCGCTGCGCGATGTCAACGCCGGTTGGAAGGTCGCCGAGGTGTTCCCGGCCAACGGCCAGGCTCGGGCCGCCGCGACCAACGGCGCCGTGCTGGGTGCCCTGGCCGAAGGGGTCAGCGCGCTGACCCTGCGCGTCGGCGCCGACGCGGTGCCGGTGACTGAGCTGAGCCGGGTGTTCGACGACGTCTACCTGGAATTGGTTCCGGTGATCCTGACCGGTGCGGGCGGCGGGGACTTCTCGGCAACCGCCGACGCGATGGTGGCGCTGATCGACGGGATCGATGCGGCCAACCGCGCCAATCTTTCGGTGGATCTGGGCGCCGACCCGTTGACCGCGCCGCTCAGCGGGCGGCCGGCACCGCCGATCGGGGAGCTGATGACGGTGGCGTCGCGGGTCGCCGGTTACCGGGGTGTGCGGGTGATCACCGTCGACGGTCCGGCCTTCCACAACCTGGGCGCCAGCGCGGCGTGGGAGCTGGCCGGCAGCCTCGCCGCTGCGGTGGCGTACCTGCGTTTGCTCGGCGCGGCGGGCCTGCCGGTCGCCGAGGGGGTGCAGCTGATCAGCTTCCGGCTCGCTGCTGACGACGACCAGTTCATGACGATCGCCAAGATGCGGGCGGCACGCCAGCTGTGGGCGCGGGTCGCCGAGGTCATCGGTGAACCCGATCGGGGAGCGGCGGTCGTCCACGCCGAGACGTCGTTGCCGATGATGACCCAGCGCGACCCCTGGGTGAACATGCTGCGCACCACGCTGGCCGCGTTCGGAGCCGGGCTGGGCGGCGCGGACACCGTGCTGGTGCGGCCGTTCGATGCCGCGATACCGGGAGGCTTCCCGGACACCGCGGCCGCCTTCTCCCGCCGCATCGCTCGTAACACCCAACTGCTGTTGCTGGAGGAGTCGCATCTGGGTCAGGTGCTCGATCCGGCCGGCGGATCGTGGTTCGTCGAAGATCTCACCGAGCAGCTGGCTCAGCAGGCGTGGCGGCACTTCCAGGCCATCGAGTCCAGAGTGGCGCGCAGCGGGTTCGCCGAGGCCCGCGACTACATCGTGGAACAGATCGGCGAGATCGCCGCGCAGCGCACCGCCGACGTCGCGCACCGGCGGACCGCGATCACCGGCGTCAACGAATACCCGAACCTGGCGGAGCCGCCCCGGACCCCCTCCGGCGACCATGCGGTGGGGCTGCGGCGCTACGCGGCGGAATTCGAGGCGCTGCGGGACCGCTCCGATGTCCATTTGGCGGCCACCGGTTCGCGTCCGCAGGTGTTGCTGTTGCCGCTGGGGCCGTTGGCCGAACACAACATCCGAACCACCTTCGTCACCAACCTGCTGGCGTCCGGGGGGATCGAGGCCGTCAATCCCGGCACCATTGACAGCGCCGCCGCCGTCGCATCGGCGGCGTCGCAGGCCGGGTCGCCGCTGGTGGCGGTGCTGTGCGGCACGGACGCTCGATACGGCACCGAAGCCGCCGGAATCGTCGGCGCGGCCCGCACTGCCGGGGTCACCCGGGTGTACCTGGCGGGCCCGGCCACGGCGCTGGCCGGACCAGAAGACCCGGCCGGTGCCGATCCGCAACCTGACGACTACTTGACCGCGAAGATCGATGCGGTACAGACATTGTCGGATCTACTCACCCGATTGGGGGCCTGAGAAGGATGACCGTGAGCACATCGCCCGCCTCGGGGACCGTCGGTAGCTTCGCCGACGTCCCGCTGCACGGTGAGCGCAGCACCGAACCGGTCACCGCCGCGGCCGTCGCCGAACACATTGCCGCTGCCTCATCGGCGCACGGCTACACCCCGGAACAACTGGAGTGGCACACCCCGGAAGGCATCGTCGTCAAGCCGGTGTACACCGAAGCCGACCGCGCGGCGGCGGTCGCCGACGGCTACCCGCTGGACAGCTTCCCCGGTGAGCCGCCTTTCGTGCGCGGGCCGTACCCGACGATGTACGTCAACCAGCCGTGGACGATTCGTCAGTACGCCGGGTTCTCCACTGCCGCCGACTCCAATGCGTTCTACCGCCGCAACCTGGCTTCCGGGCAGAAGGGGTTGTCGGTGGCGTTCGACCTGGCCACCCATCGCGGCTACGACTCCGACCATCCGCGGGTGCAGGGTGACGTCGGAATGGCGGGGGTGGCAATCGATTCCATCCTCGACATGCGGCAACTCTTCGATGGCATCGATCTGAGCGCGGTGAGTGTGTCGATGACCATGAACGGTGCGGTGCTGCCGATCCTGGCGCTGTACGTGGTCGCTGCGGAGGAGCAGGGGGTGCCGCCGGAGAAACTGGCCGGAACCATCCAGAACGACATCCTCAAAGAGTTCATGGTCCGCAACACCTACATCTATCCGCCGCAGCCGTCGATGCGGATCATCTCGGACATCTTCGCTTACACCAGTGCGAAGATGCCGAAGTTCAATTCCATTTCGATCTCCGGCTACCACATCCAAGAGGCCGGGGCCACAGCGGATTTGGAACTGGCCTACACGCTGGCCGACGGGGTGGATTACATCAAGGCAGGTCTGGCCGCCGGCCTGGGTATCGACAAGTTCGCACCGCGACTGTCGTTCTTCTGGGGCATCGGGATGAACTTCTTCATGGAGGTCGCCAAGCTGCGGGCCGGTCGGCTGCTGTGGAGTGAACTGGTCGGCCAGTTCGGGCCCAAAAACTCGAAATCCTTGTCGTTGCGTACCCATTCGCAGACCTCCGGCTGGTCGCTGACCGCGCAGGACCCGTTCAACAACGTCGCACGCACCTGTATCGAGGCGATGGCTGCCACCCAGGGCCACACCCAATCGCTGCACACCAACGCCCTGGACGAGGCGCTGGCGCTGCCCACCGACTTCTCCGCGCGGATCGCCCGCAACACCCAGTTGCTGCTGCAGCAGGAATCGGGGACCACCCGGCCGATCGACCCGTGGGGCGGTTCGTACTACGTGGAATGGCTGACCCACCGACTTGCGCAGCGTGCCCGGGCGCACATGGCCGAGGTGGCCGAGCACGGCGGGATGGCTCAGGCCATCAGCGAAGGCATCCCGAAGTTGCGTATCGAGGAGGCCGCCGCACGCACCCAGGCGTGGATCGATTCCGGGCGCCAGCCGGTGATCGGCGTCAACAAATACCAGGTCGACGAGGACCGGCAGATCGAGGTTCTCAAGGTCGAGAACAGCCGGGTGCGTGCCGAGCAGCTGGCCAAGCTGGAGCAGTTGCGTGCCGACCGGGACCAGACGGCCTGTGACGCGGCGTTGGCGGAGCTGACCCGGGCGGCGGCCGCGACGCCGTCCGGGCGCGCTGAAGACGCAGCGGGGCTGGGCGACAACCTGATGGCGCTGGCGATCAATGCAGCCCGCGCCAAGGCCACCGTCGGGGAGATATCCGACGCACTGGAGAAGGTTTACGGGCGCCACCGGGCGGAGATCCGTACCATCGCCGGGGTCTACCGAGACGAAGTCGGGAAGGGCAGCAACATCGCGAGCGCCACCGAACTGGTTGAAAAATTCGCTGAGGCCGATGGCCGCCGACCCCGGATTCTGGTGGCCAAGATGGGCCAGGACGGGCACGACCGCGGCCAGAAGGTCATTGCGACCGCGTTCGCCGACATCGGTTTCGACGTCGACGTCGGTGCCTTGTTCTCCACCCCCGACGAAGTTGCCCGCCAAGCGGCCGACAACGACGTACACGTGGTCGGGGTGTCGTCGCTGGCGGCCGGGCATCTGACGCTGGTTCCGGCCCTGCGCGACGCGCTGGCCGTGGTCGGCCGACCCGACATCATGATCGTGGTGGGCGGGGTGATTCCGCCGGGTGACTTCGACGAGCTGTACGTCGCCGGGGCGAGCGCGATCTTCCCGCCGGGCACGGTGATCGCCAACGCCGCGATCACCCTTCTGCAAACCCTCGCGTCTCGGCGAGGCTACGACCTGAGTTAAATGGTCGCCGACGCCGATAACCCTGAGAACACCGTCGCTGAACTGGCCGCGGCGGTGTGCGCCGACGACCGCTCGGTGCTGGCGCGGGCCATCACCCTGGTCGAGTCCACTCGCCCCGATCACCGCGAACAGGCGCAGCGGTTGCTGCTGGAGTTGATGCCGCACGCGGGCAGCGCCCAGCGCGTGGGCATCACCGGTGTCCCGGGTGTCGGCAAATCGACGATGATCGAGGCGCTCGGCATGCAACTGGTCGAGCGGGGACACCGCGTGGCGGTGCTGGCCGTCGACCCGTCGTCGACCCGCACCGGCGGGTCGATCCTGGGGGACAAGACCCGGATGCAGCGACTGGCCGCCCACCCGGACGCCTACATCCGGCCGTCGCCGACCTCGGGCACCCTGGGCGGTGTCGCCAAAGCCACCCGGGAGACCATCGTGTTACTGGAGGCCGCCGGGTTCGACGTGATCCTCGTCGAAACCGTTGGCGTCGGCCAGTCTGAGGTGACCGTCGCCAACATGGTCGACACGTTCGTCTTCCTGACCCTGGCCCGCACCGGCGACCACCTGCAGGGCATCAAGAAGGGCGTGTTGGAACTCGCCGACATCGTGGTGGTGAACAAGGCCGACGGTGAGTATCAGGCCGAGGCCCGGATCGCGGCACGGGAATTGTCGAGTGCGCTGCGGCTCATCTATCCGCGCGAGGCCCTGTGGCGGCCGCCGGTTTTGACGATGAGCGCCATCGAAGGCACCGGGCTGATCGAGTTGTGGGACACCGTCGAGCGGCATTGCCAGGTGCTCACGAGTGCGGGGGAGTTCGAGGTGCGCCGCCGGGGCCAGCAGGTTGACTGGATGCGCCAACTGGTTCGTGACGCGGTGCTGGAGCGCGTGCTGTCGGACCCCGCGGTGCGCGCGGTCAGCGCGGAAATGGAACGCGAGGTCCTGGCCGCACGATTGACCCCCGCCCTCGCCGCCCAGCAAATACTGACGGTAGCGTGGCGCTAACAGTTGAATAACATCAGTTATGTTTGCCGTTTGACGGAGTAGATTTTTTCTATGAGCCAGGGACATGTCGACAGTCACCAGGTAGGACTTCCAACGACGGTGCACGGCGCGATGGACCCCAACTTCGCCTGCGCGGTGCGTAGCTTTGCTGCGATGTTTCCCGGCCGCCGGTTCGGTGGCGGCGCACTGGCGGTGTATCTGGACGGCCGTCCGGTCGTTGACGTCTGGACCGGGTGGTCGGACCGGGCTGGGCGGGAGCAGTGGGCGGCGGACACCGGGGCCATGGTGTTCTCGGCGACCAAGGGCCTGGCATCCACCGTCATCCATCGGCTGGCAGACCGGGGGCTGATCGACTACGACGCTCCGGTGGCCGAATACTGGCCGGAGTTCGGCGCCAACGGCAAATCGACGATCACCGTCCGGGAGTTGATGCGTCACCGGGCCGGCTTGTCTCATCTGCGCGGTGCCAGCCGGGCGGAGTTGATGGACCATCGGTTGATGGAGGATCGGTTGGCGGCCGCGCCGGCCGGGCAACTGTCGCGCAGATCCGCTTACCATGCGTTGACCTACGGCTGGCTGATGTCGGGGCTGGCCCGCGGGGTGACCGGTCGGGGGATGGCAGACCTGATCCGCGCGGAGTTGGCCGAACCGCTGGACACTGACGGTCTGCACCTGGGTCGGCCACCCGCCGGTGCGTCGACCCGAGCGGCGCAGATCATCATGCCGCAGAGCACGCTGTCCAACCCGGTCTTCAACTACCTGGCACCGAAACTCGCCACGCTGCAATTGAGCGCGGGCTTCGGCTCGCTGTACTTTCCCGGCATGCGGGCGGTAGTGCAGGGCGACACCCCACTGCTGGACACCGAGGCTCCCGCGGTCAATGGGGTGACCACCGCACGCGGGCTGGCCCGGATGTACGGGGCGATCGCCAATGGCGGCCAGATCGATGGAACCCGTTTCCTGTCTCGCGGGCTGGTCGAGGGCCTGAACGGTCGGCGGAATCTGCGGCCGGACCGCAACATTATGGTTCCGCTGGCCTTCCACCTGGGCTATCACGCCGTACCGGTGCCCGGCCTGATGCCGGGTTTCGGCCATGTCGGGCTAGGCGGCTCGCTGGGCTGGGCGGACCCGGCAACCGGGCTGGCGTTCGGCTTCGTGCACAACCGCCTGCTGACGCCGTTCGTGGCCGCAGACCAGGCCGGCTTCGTCGCGTTGGACGCACTGATTCGCAGCGGGGCCGGCCGGGCACGCCGCCGTGGGTTCGAACAGGTGCCGACGCTCGGGGCGTCGTTCACCGAATCGAGCGCTGCGGCGGGGTAGCGGGTCTGCTCCGTCGCGCTGGCGATCGCAGCTAGGGTGGTCGGGTGAACGACCGCACTCCTAAGCTCTACATCTTCCCGCATGCCGGTGGATCGGCGCAGTTTTATGTCCCTTTCGCGAAGACTTTCACCAGCGACGTCAAACGCATCGCTGTGCAGTACCCGGGACGAGGCGGCAGCCATGACCTCGGTGCCTTCACCGGCATTCCGGAGCTGGCAGACCGGGTGTGCAAGATCCTCGGGCCGTTGGATCAATCCGACGGTCGGGTCGCGTTCTTCGGGCACAGCATGGGTGGGCTGCTCGCGTTCGAGGTTGCGCGCAGGCTCGAGGAACAGGGCAACCCGATCGCTGCCCTGTTCGTGTCCGCATCGGCCGCGCCGGGCCGAGTCGGGTACGACTACATCCCGGAATCCGATCGCGGACTGCTCGACGCCGTCAGCGATATGACGGGGGTGAACCCAGAGTTTTTGGAAAACGAGGAATTCGCGGCACGGATCCTGCCGACGCTGCGCGGGTTCAAAGCGATCACGCACTACGACTGCCCCCCTGAAGCGACGGTGTCGTGCCCAATTTCAGCGTTTTACGGCGACAACGACGAGATCGCCACCTACGAAAAGGTGGCGCCATGGGTGGAACGCACTACCTCGGAGTTCAGCGCACGGATGTTTAGCGGTCATCACTTTTACCTGAATGACCACCTTCCGGAGCTCGTCAGTGACATCGAGGGCACGCTGACGGAGTATTGTCGGGAATAATAACGCTGTAAATATTTTGAGTAGTTATTGAGTAATTATTAAAGCCCCGCGCGTCGATCCGTTGAAAATCAACCCGACGGTTTTCCCAGGCTGACCTGCAAATTTGGCGCGGACGTCGCATCCGCGCGCAGGGCGGCACGACCTGAGAGACAGCTGGGAATTCTTACGTGATCGTCGAGAGTGCGGGCCGATTGTGGCCCGCCTGAGGCGACGCCGTGCCGGGATTCGTCGAGATCGACCCGCCCGCAACGGAGCCGTCAACGCCACCGTTGAGCATGACTACACGTTCGCGCGCATCTTGACATGAGAGTGACAGGGAGTTATCAATTGTGGTGTGCGGATGTAATGCTAGGACGCGAGAAGACCGCTAGAAGCCGATGCTGAGGCTGGATCTTAGATTATCGGTCGGCGTGTCCATCGTGATAACGTCCGGGGGTACGAAGGATCTTGGGGTGTGGAGATCCAAGGTTTTGTGAGCATGTGTTGTCACGAAATGAGGGGGATATCACGTGTCGACGATTGCAATGTCCATACCGGCTGCGTTGGCCGACCGAGTTGAGCGGTGCCCAGACGAGGCCGCGTACACCTTCATCGACTATGAGGTCGACCCCGCCGGATACTCCGAGACCCTGACGTGGGCTCAGATCCAGAACCGCGCGTCGGTGGTAGCTGCGGCGATCGCATCCTGCGGGTCACCGGGCGATCGCATCGCGATCGTCGCGCCGCAAGGTCTGGACTACATCGCCGGGTTTCTCGGCGCTCTGGTGGCTGGCTTCATCGCGGTTCCGCTGCCTGTTCCGCTGTTCGGCAGGAACGACGAGCGGATGTCGGGGGCGCTGAAGGACAGCTCGCCGGTCGCCATCCTGACGACCTCGGCGGCCGTCGATGCCGTCATCGCATCGCTTAGTTCACTCTCTGGCGCAACGCCGCCGGTTATCGAGATCGACGCACTCGATCTCGACGCGCCGGTGGACTACCACCCCGGCCCGCAGAGCAAGACCGCGCTGCTGCAATACACCTCCGGCTCGACCAGTGCGCCCAAGGGGGTGGTGGTCTCGCATCGGAACATTTTTGTGAACATCGAACAGGTGTTGGCAGATTATTTCCAGGACGATGGGGGTGTTGCACCGCCGGGCACCACACTGGTGTCGTGGCTGCCCTTCTATCACGACATGGGTCTGCTACTCGGGGTCGTCGGCGCTATCACCCTTCGTTGCCCCGCGGTGCTGATGAGCCCGATGGCATTTCTGCAGAAGCCCGCCCGGTGGATGCAGCAGTTGGCCAGCCACCCGCACGCGTTTTCCGCCGCGCCGAACTTCGCGTTCGAGCTGGCCGCCCGCCGCACGTCCGACGATGACATGACGGGACTCACCCTGGCGGGCGTGCACACGATCCTCAGCGGTAGCGAGCGGATACACGCGGCGACGATTCGGCGCTTCACGCAACGGTTCGCCCGCTTTAACCTGCCCGCCAACGCGGTGGCGCCTTCCTATGGCCTGGCCGAAGCGATGGTGTACGCGGGGTCCGCGCCCCGGTCAAACCGCCCCGCGATTGCCCGGTTCGATTACGACAAGCTGGCGGCCGGGCAAGCCTGCAAGTTCGAAGCCGGTACCGAGCTGGTCAGCATCGGTGCACCGCGGGCCTGCGCGACACGGGTCGTCGATCCGGAAACTCGGACCGAGAAGTCCGAAGGTGAGGTCGGCGAGGTCTGGCTGCACGGCGGGAATGTATCCAGCGGCTACTGGCGAAAGCCGCAACAAACGGAGCAGACTTTCGGTGGGCAGATCGTCGACCCCACACCCGGGACCCCGCAGGGGCCGTGGCTGCGGACCGGGGACCTGGGTGTCATGACCGACGGTGAATTTTACATCGTCGGTCGCATCAAGGATCTGTTGATCGTCGACGGACGTAACCATTATCCGGATGACATCGAGGCGACGATTCAGGAGATCTCCGGTGGCCGCGCCGTGGCGATATCGGTGCTGAACGGCGAGAGCGAACAGTTGGTCGTGGTTGTCGAGCACAAGCAGAGGGGCAGCTCCGATCAGGAGATCCAGGACCGGATGAACACTGTCAGACGCGACGTGACGGCGGCGATTTCCAAGATGCACCAGGTCCGAGTTGCAGATCTCGTGCTGGTTGCGTCCGGCTCTATCCCGATCACCACCAGCGGCAAGGTCCGCCGGTCGGCATGCTGGGAGCATTATCGGCAGGGCGGATTCACCCGCTTGGACGGGGTGCCGTCGCTCGATGAGGTCGACACGCTGCACTAGTGATGGCCGGTGGTTCGAACGGCTTGTTACGATCGTCGGGTTGAATAAGTAACGACAGCGCGGACGACGGGGTCTTGGGCTGCCTGCGCCCGGTGAAGCGGAAATGACATCGCAGATTCCAAAGTTACACTGTCAGCCGACGGTGACTGGTGCCCTGATCTTGCCGGGAACTATCCCGATTGCCAACAACAGTAAGGACCGCTGGTCCGCGCGTTGCCCTGGCGGCTTCGGTTCGACTGGGCGTGACCGCAGGATGGCGACGAGCGATGATGAGCTGTTTCGGCAACTTTCGGAAAGGTTGGGTTGAGCGTGATGGCTGCTGCGCCGGATGGTCGGGCGATTGTTGCCGAGGCGCTGCGCAGGATTGATGATCTGACCGCGCGTTTGGAGATCGCCGAGCGTGGT
>JBDTKT010000005.1:0-13444 GCA_039935195.1 Mycobacterium sp. | reverse complement strand
AGTTGAGCAGGTTGATCCGCCCCCGGGGCCGACTCGCGTGTCCACCGTTTTCCACCATGTGAAACGACACCCCCGCCTCATCGTCATCCGCACCGAACGGTTCGTCGGACTCGTATCCCTCCGGCCCGCCGGTTATCGAGCACCCCATGTGCTCCAGTTCGTGTGCCTTCTCGCTGTAGGCGGTCGGAATGACGTAGCGATCCTCGTATTTCGCGATCGCCAACAGGCGGTACATCGCGTACATCTGTTCCTCGGTCATCCCGACCGACTCCGGGATGTGCGGCTGGGTGTCACGCCCGAGGTTGATATCACGCATGTAGGACCGCATCGCGGCGAGTTTGCGAAGCACCCCCTCGACGACGGCGGTATCCCCGGCGGTGAACATTTCAGCCAGGTAAGCCATCGGGATACGCAGCGACTCGAGGGCGCCGAACAGGTTGCCCAACTCCTCTCCGTCGTGGCCGTCCCGGCTGACCGCGTCGACCACCGGTGACAGCGGCGGGACGTACCAGACCATCGGCATCGTCCGGTACTCCGGGTGCAGCGGCAACGCCACCCCGTAGGTGTTGATCAACGCGTAGATCGGCGAGCGTTGCGCGGCCTCGATCCACTCGTCGGAGATCCCTCCGGCACGGGCACCGGCGATCACCTCCGGATCGGTGGGGTCCAGGAAGACTCCGCGCTGCGCCTCATACAGGTCGGCGTCGTTCTCCACCGACGCCGCCTCCAGCACCCGGTCGACGTCGTAGAGCATCAGGCCGATATAGCGCAGTCGGCCGACGCACGTCTCCGCACAGATGGTCGGCATGCCGGCTTCAATGCGTGGGTAGCAGAAGTGGCACTTCTCGACCTTGCCGGTCTTGTGGTTGAAATACATCTTCTTGTATGGGCAGCCCGACACACACAGCCGCCAGCCACGGCATTTGTCCTGGTCGACGAGCACGATGCCATCTTCTTCGCGTTTGTAGATCGCACCGGTCGGGCAGGACGCCACGCACGAGGGGTTCAGGCAGTGCTCGCAGATCCGTGGCAGGTAGAACATGAAGGTGTCTTCGAGGTCGGTTTTGACCTGGTCGCCGATCTTTTTCAGGATCGGGTCGCGTGGCAGCGTCTCCGGTGACCCGGCGAGGTTGTCATCCCAGTTGGGACCCCACTCGATCTTCATCGGTTCGCCGGTGATCTGGCTGCGCGGCGCGGCCACCGGCAGGGTGTCGCCGGGCGGCGCCGTGATCAAGTTCTCGTAGTCGTAGGTCCACGGCTCGTAGTAGTCGCGCATAGTGGGCAGCTTGGGGTTGGCAAAGATGCGCAACAGCTTTTGGATGCGGCCACCGGCCTTCAGCCGAAGCCGGCCCTTCTTGTCGCGTTCCCATCCGCCCAGCCAGACTTCCTGGTCTTCGTAGGTCTGCGGATACCCCACGCCAGGGCGGGTTTCGACGTTGTTGAACCACGCGTACTCGGTGCCTTCGCGATTCGTCCAGGCCTGCTTGCAGGTTACCGAACAGGTGTGGCACCCAATGCATTTGTCGAGGTTCATCACCATCGCCATCTGCGCCATTACTTTCATCGTGCTGCCCCGCTACCGTCGCTCCGGTCATTCATCTCAGTACCGCACCTCCTGGCGGCGACGGCGCACCACCGTCACCTCGTCGCGCTGGTTACCGGTCGGTCCCAGGTAGTTGAACGCGAACGCATTCTGCCCGTAGCCGCCCGCCAGATGACTGGGCTTGATTCGGACGCGGGTCAGCGCGTTGTGGTTGCCGCCACGCTTGCCGGTGGTCTCCGAGCGGGGGGTGTCCACGGTGCGCTCCTGCACGTGGTAGACGTACACCACCCCGTCGGGCATCCGCTGACTCACGATCGCCCGGCACACGAACACGCCGTTTGCATTGACCGCCTCAATCCAATCGTTGTCGCGCACATCGATTTTCGCTGCATCTCCGGGGCTCATCCACATGGTGGGCCCCCCGCGGGACAGCGTGAGCATGTACAGGTTGTCCTGGTAGGTGGAGTGGAACGACCACTTGGAGTGCGGGGTCAGGTATCGCACGGTCAACCCGACCCCGTCTTCGGTCGGGCCCAACTCGGGGGCGTCGAACAACCTGGCCATGTCCAGCGGCGGCCGGAACACCGGCAGGTGCTCACCGAGTTCCTCCACCCAGTCGTGGGCCACGTAGAAGTGCATCCGCCCGGTCAGCGTGTGGAATGGCTTGAGCCGCTCGATGTTCACCGTGAACGGTGCATAACGCCGGCCGCCGGTCTCGCTGCCCGACCATTCCGGGCTGGTGATCACCGGGCACGGAGCCGCCTGGGTGTCGGCGTAAGTGATGCGTTTCTCCTCGCTGCCCTCGGCGAGGTCGGCCAACCGTCGGCCGGTGCGTTTCTCCAATTCACGGAAGCCCTCGACGGCCAGCCGACCGTTGGTGGTTCCGGACAGCGCGAGCAGAACGTCAGCCATCCGAGCGCCGGTGGTGATCGCCGGGCGACCCAGCCCAACGCCGGAGTCCAGCACCCCGAACTTGGCGGCCAACTGCGCGACCTCCTCGTCAGGGTGCACCGTGATGCCCTTGACGGTCATCCCCAGCGTGTCGACCAGCGGGCCCAGCGTGCGCCACTTGTCATAGACCGCGGTGTAGTCGCGTTCAACGACCGTCACTTTCGCCATCGTCTTGCCCGGTATCGGGGTCGCACCGCTCCTGAGCCAGTCGTTTTCGGTGCCATCCGGGTAGGCCATCGCATCGGGGGTGTCGTGCGACAGCGCGGTCAGCACCACGTCGGTGCGGGTGCCCAGGTGCTTCTTGGCCATTTGGCTGAATGTGCGCGCAATCGCGCCGAAGGCGTCGAAGTCCGTGCGGGTCTCCCACGGCGGATCGGTCGCCGCGGAGAAGGAGTTCACGTACGGATGCATGTCGGTGCTGGACAAGTCGGCCTTCTCGTACCAGGTCGCCGCCGGCAGCACGATGTCAGAGACAAGTGTCGTCGAGGTCATCCGGAAGTCGATGGACATCAGCAGGTCGAGTTTGCCCTCGGGAATCTCGCCCTCGCAGATCACATCGGTCGGCTGTACCCCGCCGGTCGCCGGCTTGCCAAGGATGTTGGAGTCGGTGCCCAGCAGGTGCTGCAGGAAGTATTCGGCGCCCTTGCCGGACGAGCCGATCAGGTTGGCCCGCCAGATGGTGAGCACCCGCGGCCAGTTGACCGGGTTGTCCGGATCGGTGACCGACAGCTTGAGGTTGCGCTGCCCCAGTTGGTCGGCGACGTATTCGGCGACATCACGCCCGGCGGCGTGCGCCTCGTCAGCGACGTCGAGGCTGGATCGGTCGAACTGCGGATAGAACGGACTCCATCCCATCGCCACCGACGACGCCAGCACATCCATGGTGTGTTTGCCGGCGAACCGCCCGCGGCCCAGCGGGCTGGCCAGCTTGTCGGCGCCGTAGTTGTCATAGCGCCACTGGTCGGTGTGGGCGTACCAGTAGGAGGCGCCGGGCACCTGCCGCGGTGGCCGCACCCAGTCGGTGGCCATCGACATCGTCTGAAAGCCGGTCAGCGGACGCACCTTCTCCTGTCCGACGTAGTGTGCCCAACCCCCGCCGTTGCGCCCCATCGACGCGGTCAGCATCAGCAGCGCCAGCACCGCCCGGTAGGTGGCGTCGCCGTGGAACCACTGGCAGATGCCGCTACCCATGATGATCATCGACCGGCCGCCGGATTCCTCTGCGCTGCGGGCGAACTCCCGAGCCACCCGGATCACCTGGGAGGCCGACACCCCGGTGATCTCCTCCTGCCAAGCCGGCGTGTTGGGCTGGGTGGGGTCATCGAATCCGGTGGGCCACACCCCGGGCAGACCGGGACGTGCCACCCCGTAGCCGGCCAGCATCAGGTCGAACACGGTGCAGACCAGATGCTCACCGACGCGACGCACCGGAATCCCGCGCTGCACGGTGGTGCCTTCGCCGGTGACGGTGTCGAAGGTCGGTAGCGAGACCAGCGCTGTCTCTCCACCGTCGCATGTCACGCTGAGCGCCGGCACGACGTCACCGAGGTCCAGGTTCCATTTGCCCACGCCGTCGTCGCCGTAGCGGAAGCCCAGCGAGCCGCGCGGGACGACGACGGAGTCGGTGACTTCGTCGAGCAGCGCAGGCTTGAATGCTGCGTTTTCTACGGTCCCGACGTCCCCGCCGAGGTCGGCCGCGGTGAGGTTCTTGCCCGGAACCAGAAGGTCGTCGCGCTGCTCCAGCTTAATCAGGAACGGCAGGTCGGTAAACTGGCGCGAGTAGTCAATGAAGAACGGAACTGGTTTTCGCACATAGCAATCCGACAAAATGACATGCCCCATCGCCATCGCCATCGCAGCGTCGGTGCCTGCCGCGCAGGGCATCCATTCGTCGGCGAACTTGGTGTTGTCGGCGTAGTCGGGGCTGATCGCCACCACCTTGGTGCCGCGGTAGCGAACCTCGACCATCCAGTGCGCGTCGGGGGTTCGGGTGACCGGGACGTTGGAGCCCCACATCATCAGATACGCCGCATCCCACCAATCCCCGGACTCCGGCACATCGGTCTGGTCGCCGAAGACCTGCGGCGACGCCACCGGCAGGTCGGCGTACCAGTCGTAGAACGACGTCATCGGCGCGCCGATCAACTCGAAGAACCGTGACCCGGCGGCATACGACACCATCGACATCGCCGGGATCGGAGAGAAGCCACTGACCCGGTCCGGGCCGTACGCCTTGATGGTGTGCACATGCGCGGCGGCGATTATCTCGGTGGCCTCGGCCCAGTTGATCCGCACCAGCCCGCCCTTTCCGCGGGCTTGCTGATAGCGCCGGCGACGCTCCGGGTCAGCCTGAATGTCCGCCCACGCCAGGACCGGGTCGCCGAGGCGGGCCTTGGCTTCCCGGAACAGGTCCATCAGCACACCCCGGGCGTACGGGTAACGCACCCGGGTCGGGGAGTAGGAGTACCAGGAGAACGACGCGCCGCGCGGGCAGCCGCGCGGCTCATATTCGGGCCGGTCCGGTCCCACTGACGGGTAGTCGGTCGCCTGGTTCTCCCAGGTGATGATCCCTTCCTTGACGAAAATCTTCCACGAGCACGACCCGGTGCAGTTGACCCCGTGGGTGGAGCGGACCACCTTGTCGTGGGCCCACCGGTCGCGGTAGAAGGTATCGGCTTCACGGCCCCCACGGTGCGTGACGGTGCGCAGGTCTTTCGAGAACTCACCGGGAGTGAAGAATCGGCCACTGCGTCCCAGCAGCTCCTCGAGCGGTCCGCCAGCATGCGGGGTCGCGGCCATACAGGGCCTCCTTGACGGTGCGGCAAATTCGGATATAAGTCAGCGAGATTCGACTGTGTCACAGTGTATTTAAAATTGGCGGTCCCGCGTTGGCAATCAGCTGACCAGCAAGGGAGTGAACGCATCAACCGACCCTGATTTAAGGCAGTTAAGAGGTTTGAATAACGTTATTTGCCGTTTTGGGCGCCTACCGACTGGGGTTATTCATTTCTACGCAGGTGCTGTAATTTTTCTGGAAAGTCACTGCGAATTCGACCGACTTGTTGCGGCATCATGGTCACACCGGTGCCAGTGCCCGCATCAACTCCGTGAGCCAGGCCCGGTCCGCGGGCACCCAGTCGATGTCCGGCAGTTCACCGGCGGTGGCCCACCGCAGCGCGTGGTGGTCATGGGGACGGGGCTCGCCGCGGATCAGGCCAACCCGGTAGGCCCGCAGCATCATGCCCGAGTTCAGCACGACGTCGGCACCGAGACGATCACCCACCCGAATCGCGTCTGCCTCCAGACCCAATTCCTCGGCCAGTTCCCGGGCCAACGCCGCCGGCTCGGTCTCGCCGGGCGCCACCTTGCCGCCGGGCAACTCCCAGCGGCCGGCCAGTTCCGGCGGCCGGCGCCGCTGTGCGACCAGCACCGCGGATCCGACGATGACGGCTCCGGCGACGACGATCTGGTTGGCCATAGCGTGTGACGGTATACCGGCCTACCGTCGGGGGATGGCTGTGTTGACGAACGACCAGATAGCTGCGGCGGTCTCCGGTCTTGACGGATGGCGCCATGTCGACGGCGTCCTGCGCCGATCGGTGACGTTTGCGTCGTTCCTCGCCGGGATCGACGCAGTGCGCCGGGTCGCCGAACACGCTGAGGCGAAGGATCACCACCCCGATATCGATATTCGTTGGCGGACCGTGACTTTCGCACTGGTTACGCACTCGGCCGGTGGTATCACTGAAAACGACGTGCAGATGGCCGGCGACATCAACGCGATCCTGGGCGGGTAACCGTGCCTTCGGGAGCTGTCATCGCCGAGATCGAGACGATTCCACTGCGCATTCCGTGGCGAGCCGACAGCACGCCCGGCGCGCGCCTCTGGGGTGACAAACTCACCGCCGCGGACTCGCTGCTGGTCAAGGTGACCACTCACGACGGGATCGAAGGGTGGGGTGAAGCCTTCGGCTACGGCGCAGCCACGTCCGCCAAGCTTGCCGTCGACGAACTGATCGCGCCGCTGTGCATCGGCCGGGACGCCACCCGTATTGGCCCGCTGATGATGGCCGTTCAGAAAAAATTCCACGTATTCGGGCGCGGAGGCCCCCTGACCTACGGCATGTCGGCGGTGGACATCGCCCTGTGGGATATCGCCGGCAAGCGTGCCAACGCCCCGGTGTCTACGCTGCTTGGCGGCGGGGTGGACACGATGACCTGCTATGCGAGCCTGGCGTGCTACGCCGATCCCGCACCGCTGCGCGCGGAAGTTCGCCAGGTGCTCGACGCGGGCTTCGGGGTGCTCAAGCTGCATGAGGCAACCATGGCCACGCTGCGCGCCGCCCGGGAAGAAGCCGGCCCGGGCGTCGAATTCATCGTCGACCCCGGCTGTCCGTGGACGCTGGCCGAGGCGCAGGCCGACGCCGGAGAACTCAGCGCGATCCGGCTGAAATTCCTCGAGGAGCCGCTGTGGCCTCCGGAGAATTTTGCCGGCCTCGCCGAACTGCGAGGAACCACCGGCCTACCGGTTTCAGCCGGCGAGAACGTATCCACACTGCTGGACTTCGAGCGCATGTTGGCAGCCGGGGCAGTCGATTTCGTCCAGCCCAGCCCGGCCAAGATGGGCGGTATCACCGAGCTGTGCAAAGTTTTTCCGCTTGCCGCCGTCCACAACGTCCCGGTGATGACGCACTCCTTCTACGACGGCCCGGGCCTGCTCGCGGCGATCCAGACGACTGCCGCATTGGGCACGGTTGACTCCATGATCGAATGGCGCTGGTTCGACCTGGAGGCGCACATCTACGGTGACGCCTTCACCCCGGAGGACGGTGTGATCTCCGTCCCGCAGGGGCCGGGACTCGGCATCGACCCCGATCCCGATGTCATCGCCGCCTACCGCAGGTAGCTACCGGCCCGACACCGAAATTGCACGATCCGCCCTGCGGGTTCAACTCCCGGTCTGGGGCGTTTCGTGGTCTCCGGCAACTTTCGGCGTCGAGACTCGCGTGCTCGCCATCCAGGCCAGGGTGGCCAGCGCCGCCACAATGTAGACCAGGCCGGCCCAGGCCAGATACCACGGTCGGCCACCCTGCCAGATGGTCGGTTGGGCGAAGCTCAACAACCAGGGCACCCCGATCACGGTCAGTGCCAACCAGCCCCAGCCCAGCACCCGGGCACCGGTGCGAGTCGACAGCGGTCCGTGCAAGAGCCAGATCATCAACGGCACCAACCACACCCAGTGATGGGTCCACGAGATCGGCGAGGCTAGCAGACCGAACAGCTCGACCACCAGCAGCAACCCGAGCGGGTCGCCCCCGGTGCCGGCGCTGCTCAGCGCACGCCAGGCCAACAGGGCCAGCACCAGCGTGCCGGCGATTGCGAGCAGCACCGGTGTGCTGTAGCCGGCGTCGTGACCGAGGATCCGGGAGATCCCCCCGCGCCAGGATTGGTTGAACGAAGTGCCGATCGGCCCGACTCGATGTGCGTCACCGAGCAGCTCGGTGAAGTAGCGACGCGCCTGGTCGCCGGCGGCCCACACCGATACCGCGACCGTGCCCAGGAACACCACCGCCGAAAAAGCTGCGGTACCCCATCGCCGCACCCCCACGAAGTAGACTCCGGCGATCGCCGGAGTGAGCTTCACCCCGGCGGCCACGCCGACCAGCAGCCCCGATAACCACCAGCGTCGGCTGCGGACCGCGCACAGCACCGCCAGCACCAGCAGCACGTTGACCTGCCCGTAGTCGAAGGTGCTGCGCAACGGTTCGATCCAGACGGCGACCGCCGTCCACAGCATCGCGACACGCCGGTCACTGCCCGCCGGTATCCCCAACAGTCGCTGGCTGACCCGGACCACCCCGTACAGCGTGACCAGCGTCCCTATCTGCCACAGGAAGGCGACCAGCCCGAACGGCAGCAGGTGCAACGGGTAGAACATGACCGCGGCGAACGGCGGATAGGTGAACGGCAGCGGGAAGTCCGGCGTCTGATCCGCATACACGTAGTCGTACAGGGTGCCGGGCCGCCCGAGGGCTGCCGCACCACTGACGTAGACGTGCAGGTCCACGAAGTTAGCGCCGTGCGGGGCCAGATATGTCCAGGCGAGTCGTGCCGCGATGCTGACCACCAGCAGCAGCGGACCCAGGGTGGTCAGTCTGTTCGTCAGCGAACGCGCGGCGGGGGTGGCGAGGGTGGTGTCTACCGGCTCGACTTTAGCGAACCGCCGGACGGTCACCGATCAGGTTCTACTCGATAACGGTTCTATAAATGCCACACGTGTCACTTGAGTCTCGCCAGTAACAAACTACCTTCACTTTCGAAGCCGTTTTCGAGCATTGGAGAAATCATGTCGCAGATCCGGACGCTGTTCGTCAGGACGACTGCAACAGTGGCTGTGGCCGTTGGCTCGTCAGTCGCCCTGCTCCCAGGCGGTGTCGCCGCGGCCGACCCGGTCATGCCCGCGCTGCCGCTGCCCGCCGCACAACTGCCGGGCCTGCCGGGCCTGCCGGCCATTGAGCAGCTGAGCCCGATGATCCAGCAGGCCGCCGCCGACCCGGCCGGTGCGTCGTCGCTGCTGATGGCCGCCGCCGCCGCGTTCGCCGGCAACGCCGCCGCACCCGCCGGTTCCAAGCAGGTTGCCGACTCCGTGGCGCAGTTCGTGCAGTCACCGCCCGACGCTCAGCTCGCAACCGCGCATGTACCGGCCGCCGGGTCGGCACCCGGAGCGGTAGCACACCTACCCAGCGGCATCGACCCCGCCAACGCGGTGGGGCCTGTCAGTCGGGTGGCGCCGGAGGCCGTCCCGGCCGCACCGGAGGCCCTGACCGTCGCGGCCCCCGGGTCGCAGCCCGCCCAGGCCGCACCGCCGGCCGGCGAGCCCGGCTCGGCACCGGCTGCCACCCCGGGGTTCGGTCCGGACGCACCGCCCGCCCAGGACTTCATGTACCCGTCGATCGGCTCCAACTGCCTGCCGGACGGCGGCAACTCGATTGCGACCGCACTCTCAGTCGCGGGCCCGGCCACGATCCCCACCCCCGGCCCGGCGGCAGGTCAGACGGCCTATGTCTTCACCGCGGTGGGCACACCCGGGCCGGCCGAAACCCAGAAGCTGCCACTGAACGTCACCTGGGTCAACCTGACCACCGGCAAGTCGGGTAGCGCCACCCTCAAGCCGCACCCTGACATCAACGCGGACGGGCCCACCACCCTGACCGTGATCGCCGATACCGGCTCCGGCAGCATCATGTCGACGATCTTCGGGCAAATCAGCACCAAGGACCACCAGTGCAACTTCATCCCGACAATCGGCTCAACGGTGGTGCCCTGACCCGCGCTAGCCTCGCAACGGACTGTTCTCCAACGAAACGATCACGGCTGCGTGACCGGAAATTTCTCGGCTGCGAGCCTCCGATCCTGGCCCGGAGTCAGGACATCCCGTCCGTCGACGGGTGGGGCGTACGCGCCCTTTGCGCGGCGGGGGACCGATACGCGACTCGTCCCCGTCCCGGGACATCGGCGACGAGTTCGCGGTAGGCGGTGACGATGGGTTCGAGTTCGTCGGGGGTGGCGCCGTGCAAGATCACCGCGTCGGCGCCGTAGTCGAACTCTGCACGGATGCGGTCGACGCACTGCCGCGCCGAACCGGTCGCTGACGGTTCCAGCCATGCATCGGGGATGAGCGTCGCGATGTGTTCGATCTGTTCGGCACTGGCCTTGTGATCGATACCGCCGGGAATGGAATTCACCACCGGATCCTCCCGGAAGTGCTGCAGCACAGCGGGATCCCAGTCATTGGTGGACACCAGGAGATCGCCGTAGCCCTGCAGGTAGGTGGCCAGCCGGGCGACGGACTTCTTCAGTCGCAACTCCTCGGACAGGTGATCGCCGATGGTGGCGAAGCACGACCACACCCGCACGCTGTCCGGATCGCGGCCAGCCCGCTCGGCGGCGTCCTTGACCGTCTGCACCGCCCGCTGCAGTGTCTCCGGGGTGAAGAAGGTGTGCAGGATGACGTCGTCGAACTCCCGACCAGCTAGGGCCAGGGTCTGGGTGCCGAACGCCACGATGGCCAACCGAATGTCCTCGTCGAAATCGGGGTCCAAGACCAGTAGCTGGTACTTGCCGATCGGCCCGTCGTGGCCGACGATCACCTCGCCGTGCCAGAGCCTGCGCATCACCTGCGCGAAGTCCTCCATCTGCGCGGTGGTCACCGGGGGCACGCCGAAAGCTGTGTAGATCGCGGCGATGCCACGTCCGATGCCGAGGGTAAACCGGCCCTTGGACAGTCGGTGCATCGTCGTCGCCCACGAACCAGTGATCAGCGGGTGGCGGGTGTTGTGATTGGTTGCCGCCGTGGCGATCTGCATACGTTCGGTGACCGCACAGGCTGCGCCCACCAAGGACGACGCCTCCTTGACGTTCCAACGCTCCGAGATGAACGCCGTCCCGAAGCCGAGTTCCTCGCCACGGCGGGCCTCGGCCATCAAGGCCGCGGGGCCTTCACCGCCGGCACCTGCCAGCAAGTAGTAGCCCAGCTCGTCCAGCGGACGCCGGTGCTCATTCATGTTCATCGACCGGCCTCATTGGGCACTCGTGTCATCGGGATGTGACCTCCGCACGACCAGATCCAGCGTCCGCAGTTCACGGATGGCCGCACAGCCTCGCTCCAGCATGGTCAGCGTCATGTCGTCACCGCGATCGGTTGCGGCTGAGAAAGCGAAACCCAGTGTGGTGATGAGCGGTATCTGCAGCATGCCGAGGCGGTAGTCCCGCCAGCACGTCTCGAGGCCGTAGCCGATCACCCCGTACCGCAACAATGCTCGATGATAGGTCTCGACGAGCCCGCGTTCGGCACTCGCACGTTCGGCAGTCAGCAGGCTGGTCCCGGTGAAATAGGCCAAATCTCGCGCCGGTAAACCGACCGCGAGGGTCTGCCAGTCGACGACCGTCACCTGCGTGCGAGCCGGGTCGAACAGAAGATTGTCCAGCCGGTAGTCGCCGTGCAGCAGGCAGTACCGATCCGGTTCGGTAAGGAGCCAGTCTGCTATCGCCGTTGCGGACTCGTCGAGGGTGGATCGGTCGTCGTCGCTCATCCTGGCACCGAGCTTTTCGAGCGTGGTGCTGACGGCCAATCGCGTGATGTCACCCAGACCGTCGGCGAAAGCCGCGTTCGCGTAGGGCATGACCGCGCCCGTGAAATCAAGCCAGGCGGGGTCGCACCATCGCGGGCCGTGCAATCCGGCTAGCGCCTCCACCGCCAGCGCGGCCTCGACGGCGTTGCACCCCTTGATCTGATCGCCCTGCACGGCAGGCGCCAGATCGGCGAGCAACATCACGAAATCGTTTCCCTCGTTGCCGATGTCGATGTAGACGCACTGCGGGATCGGCAGGCGCACGGAATCAACGACCTCGGTGTAGAAGGCGTACTCGGAGCGATATCCCATGGCAACCCGTTGTCGGACCTGCGCATCCTGTGACGGCAGCTTCGCAATGAACGTCGAGGGCAAGTGGGAGTGACGGTCGGCGTAGGTGACAGTGATCCGGTATGTGGCGCCGGTCTGTCCAGTGCCCACCGGAGTCACGTCGATCTCGCGCACGGTTACGGGTGAATCCACCGTACTGAGAACCGAGGAGAGCCACTCGGGGGTGATATCGGTTGGTCGGTCGGGGATGGCGGGCGCCGAGGTCATGAAGCGGTCACTGCCGTTATGCATCGAACTCCCTGGGTGACGTCGAAGGCTCGGAGTCCCCGGCTAATACGCCATGAAGAGGATGGCGTCACGGTCGTAATTCAGACCGGGGTGCACGCTACCCAGGTGTGCCTGGGTCAGTTCGACTAACTCGTCCTCATCCTTGCCGACGATCGCCTCGCCGCACGGACACATCAGGTGGGTCTTCACGATGCCGCCCTTTCCTTCACCATGCCGAATCCGCTACGCGCTGTAACGCCGACACGTCACTGGTCCGCTATCCGCTCTTGCGGCGGAATTCCCGACGGTTCTCGGCCGGACCGTGCGACTTGGGCTGCTTGGGACCGGTCTCCTTGTGGTCCGACCCGTCTGCCGCCTTCGCGTTCTTGCGGTCCAGAGCTTCGCGGAACTTGCGCTTGCTTTCGTCCTCCGGGGTGGAATCCGCCTCGGGATGTGATTCGGCCATGATCGGAGAGTAGCGCCGGAACGTCAGCGCATGCCCGGGGGCATGCCGTAGAGGTGCGCGATCGGCAGCGTCAGCACCACCCGCCGGTCGGTCACCATGGCCTGGCGGTATTGTTCCCAGTCCGGATGCTCGCCGGCGATGCTGCGGTACAACTCAACGAGCGCCTCGACGGTGTCGTCGTCGGTGGCCGCAGCCGGTGGGGTCAGCTCCGCGGTCCCCTCCGCGACTGCATAGGACCAGCCGTCGTCGGAACTGACCAAGATCGACGCCCGGGGATCACGGCGCAGGTTGCGGGTCTTGGCCCGCGGCTCGGTGACCGACACCTGCAGGACGACCTTGCGCGGGTCGAAGTGGTACGACACGTTGGACAGCTGGGGACGCCCGTCGCGTTTGACGGTAGCCAGTACGCCGAGCGAGTTCCCGCTGATAAGGGCCAGCAGCTTGTCGTCGAAAACATCGCGCGCCATGCCGCAAGCGTACCGATCCGCCACCCGCTGCGATGTCTT
This sequence comes from Mycobacterium sp., assembly GCA_039935195.1. Classification (GTDB taxonomy): domain Bacteria; phylum Actinomycetota; class Actinomycetes; order Mycobacteriales; family Mycobacteriaceae; genus Mycobacterium. The sequence continues at coordinate 289 of JBDTKT010000005.1, read as the reverse complement.
TACCGCCCACATCACCGACACGTCGCGGGGCCGGACAACGGTAGGGTCAAACCCGATGAATCCAGCTGATAACGCCAAAGCACCGAAAGAAAAGGTCGCGCTCAGCGGGGTGTCCGAGACCGCGCTGCTGACACTGCACGCCCGGGCGCGTGAGGCCCGCCGTGCCGACGGGGTGATCGACGATCCGATGGCGGTCACCCTGGTCGACTCGATCGACTTCGACTTCGCGAAGTTCGGGCCGACCCGCCAGGACATCGCCCTGCGGGCACTGGCCTTCGACGACCAGACC
>JBDTKT010000004.1:0-9635 GCA_039935195.1 Mycobacterium sp. | reverse complement strand
CCCCACAGCCCGGCACCGTAGGCCAGGTCGTCGAGTCGCTTGAGCACCACGTAGGTCACCAGCCCGATCGGCCGATCGTCGGTACCGTCGTGCTGGGCGTGACGCAGCCAGTCCACCACCCCGTCGACGACGGCGGCTATCAACACCACGTGGCGACAGCGCCGCGATAACAGCGCCGCCAGCAGGGCGATCGGCCAGTAGTGCCGGCAGATCGCCGACGCCAGCTGCAACCCGGCCGCGGCCAAGCCCCGGGCGGTCACCACCGCGACGTCCCATGGCCCGGTGTCGGGGCCCCGCATCGATCGAGAAACCCGGAGCCCTGTCAGCGCCGCGATCGCCAGCGACAGCAGGTGGGCCAGGCCCGATCCGATCGCCATCAGAATCCAGCCGACCAGTGCCCAACCGGAGATCACCAGCGGTGCGGTCTTGTCCGGGTGCCGGGCCGCCAGCGGTGCAGCTGACTCACCGTAAAACACCTTGCGTGCCAACCAATTCCGAAGTTCAACTCGATGATCGTGCGCCACCAGGGCGATCGGCTCGTAGCGCAGCCGGCCACCGGCGTCGATCAGCCGCCAACACAGGTCCACGTCCTCGCCGGAGCGCAACGCCTCGTCGAAGCCACCGACCTCAACCAGCGCCGACTTACGGCAGATGATCGCCGCGCTGGGCACATACGCGACCTTGCCGTACGGGACCACCGGCGCCTCGCACTGGCCCAGATCCAGCGACGAGCGGACCGACTCGTAGCGCGCGACGACGCGGTCGCCATCGGTCATGCCGACGATGCGCGGCGCGACCAGTGCGACGGCGGGGTCACAGAAGTGGCCCAGCAGCGCCTCCAGCCAGCCGCGACGCGGCACCACGTCCGAATCGAGGAACGCAACGAATTCGGTTGTGCAGGAAGCGAGTCCGGTGTTACGGGCTGCGGCGGGGCCGCGACTCCGGGGGTGGCGCAGCAGTTCCACCTCACAGCAGTGCGCTTGAGTCAGGTCGTCCCGGGAGACCGGGATCACCGAGCCGTCGTCGACGACGATGACGCGAAGCCCCCGCAGCGAAGCAATCAACCGATTCAGCCCGGATATGTTGTCCCGCACCGGAATCACCACGGTGACGTCGCGGTGTGAGGGTCCACCGGCCGGCCGGGGGTGGGCGACCGTGGCGTCCAGCAGGGTACGGGCCAGTTGCGCGCTTACCGCGTCGCGCACCTCCAGGCGGCCGTCGGCGAGCATCCCCTGGGCGGCCGGGGCCAGCCGCAGCAGTCGGGTGGGCGAACCGCCCAGCAGGGCGGACCCCCGACCCAGCACCCGGACCCGTCGGTCGACCTGGACCGCGAAGCCGTCCGGCAGCCGTGCCTGAGTCGTCACAGCATCCCGCCGGAGTCCGGCGCCCAGTCTGCAACGGCCTGGACACAACCGTCGATCATCTCGGCGAGCAGCCGCTTTCCCTCGGCCGCGGTCGCCGTCGTCGGATCCCCCAAAATTCCCATCTCACTCACTGCGGCCACTCCCCCGCGGCGCATCGTCGGCAACAGGTCCCGCAGCGGGGAGCTGTTGCCCGGTCGAATCTGGTCGGCGCGGACGTCGCGCGGCGAAAGGTGCAGCAGCACTGATGTTTCCGCGTGGCCGGCGTGCGCGTCGGCGCCCAAGGCGGCGCAGGACAGCCAGGCGACGTCGCGCGATTCCCCGCGCAGCAGACGCACCGCAGCGATCAGTGCGGTGACGTTCCCGCCGTGGCCGTTGACGAAGACGACCCGCCGCGCCCAGCAGCAGGCCGAGCGGCCGTACTCCACCAACAGGCCGGTCAATGCCCCGGTGCCGATGGAGATTGTTCCGGGGAAACTCTGGTGTTCCCCGCTGGCGCCGTAGCCCACCGCCGGAGCCACCGGCCATTGCGGCCCGGACCCCGCCCCGACGGCGGGCAACGCGGCCAGTCGCTCCGCCGCCGCCCGGGCAACCGCGATCGCGATGCGGGTGTCGGTGTCCAGTGGTAGATGTGGCCCATGCTGTTCGGTCGATCCGACCGGGACCAGGACCGTCGATGACAGGCCCGCTAGCTGGCTCGACGTCGAACTGCCGAGTTCGCTGAGCACAGCCACCAGCAGATCCTATGCGAATTAATTTGGCGTGCACCAGTTATTGGGAGCATCAACATGAAGCCATTCCCGGCGATCTGGCGGATCGCCGTCCCATCGAATCACGTCAGTCCCGCCCGTAACGGGCGCACCAGCGTCGAAGCCGACCCGAGCGGGTCAGCCCGGACCGGAGGGGGCGCCCAGGGCACGGGCGAAGCCGGCCGGGATCAGAATGTCGTCTGGCGATAGATCGTGCACCGAGGCCCGCCCGAGCCCCATCAGGGCCGAGTCGATCCCGTTGCGCATGATGTCGAGGACGTTCTCCACCCCGGACTGGCCCGCCGCTCCCAGTCCCCACAAGTAGGCGCGGCCGATCATCACCGCCCGCGCCCCCAGCGCCAGCGCCTTGACGACGTCCCCGCCGCGGCGGATGCCGCCGTCCATCAGCACCTCGATCTGGTCGCCGACCGCGGCGGCCACCGCCGGCAGCGCCCGGATTGCCGCCGGGGTGCCATCTAAGTTGTTGCCGCCATGGTTGGACACCGAGATTGCCGAAACCCCAGCATCGACAGCTCTTTTCGCATCGTCAACCCGCATCACACCCTTGAGCATGAGCGGGCCTCCCCACAGTTCACGCAACCAGGCGATATCGTCCCAGGTCGGCGGCGGGGTTCCCATCCACTCGCCGTAGATGTCGAAGAAGGCCGGACCGGGCTCACCGCGGCGCCCCTGGTTGGGCACCCGCAGGTCAGGCGGGTGCAGGGTTTTGGCGTAGTTGAGGAACCAGCGGGGCCGGGCCAGCGCCTCGGGCATCAACCGGACCATGTTGCGCAGGTTCATCTTCTCGGGGATCTTCGGACTGCCCCAGTCCCGGCCGTGCGAGAACGTCCAGTCGGTGGTGACGATCAGGCCGACCGCGCCCGCCTGGCGCGCCCGCTCAACCCGCTCGGCGATCGCGTCGCGGCCTCCCAGCCAATAGACCTGGAAGAACAACTTGGGGTTGGCCGCGATCACCTGCTCGATCGGCTTGCTGGCGAACGAGGACAATCCCATGGCGGTACCGCGGGCGGCGGCCGCCCGTGCGACGGCAATCTCACCGTCCGGATCGACAGCCTGCACGCCCGTCGGCGAGATGATGACCGGGAACGAAATATCCTGGCCCATAACAGTAGTCGCCAGATCTCGGTTGGCTTGGACGCCGATGACGTGCGGCGCGAAGCCCAACTCACTGAAAGCGGCGACGTTGTCGCCGACGGTCACGCCCTTCTCGCTGGCCGAGATCAGCGACGAGTAAACCGATTTCGGCAGGCGCTTTTTCGCCCGCTGCTGGGCGACGGCCACGGTTTCAAACCAGATGTCACGTGGCATGAGTCAGATCGGGCTTTCATCACAGAGTCGCTTCGGCGCCTTCTTCGGGGCAGTCATCCGGTCAAAGGACAGCGGTGCGCTGCGGCGCCGCACCTTCGAATGATCGCTGCTGGGCCGAGGCTTGTCCCGTTGCTGCGCCAGGGCTTCCTCGCCGAATCCCCGCACACACTCCGGGTCAGGCCCATCCATCGGCAGGCCGGTGAAGAACTTCGCGGCCATGCAGCCGCCCCGGCAGGTCTCGAAAAGCGGGCAGCTGGCACACGCCCCGCCCACCTTCGGGATGCGCAACTCGTTGAAGAGCTTCGAGTACTTCCACACGTTGTCGAATCCACCGTCGGTCAACACGTTGCCGCCGAGGAATTCTTCGTGGATGGCGAACGGGCAGGCGTAGACGTCGCCGATCGGGTCGATCAGGCAGACCACCCGGCCCGCACCGCACATGTTCAGGCCGGCCAGCGCACCCTTGCCGCCCAGCGGCGACAAGTGGAAGAAAGAGTCCCCGGTCAATACGCCCTCACCCTTGGCGACCAGCCAGTTGTACAGCTGCAGCTGCTGGTCGGCGGTGGGGTGCAGGTCGTCCCAGACGTCAACACCACGCCCGGACGGCCGCAGCCGGGTGATGCGCAGCGTTGCACCGTATCGCTGTGCCAGCGCGGCGAATTCGTCGAGCTGGTCGATGTTGTGCCGAGTCGCGACGACCGAGATCTTGGTGTCGGCGAACCCGGCCGCCGACAGGTTCTCCAACGCGCGGATCGCCATGTCGTAGGAGCCCGGTCCACGGATCGCGTCGTTGACCTCGGCGGTGGCGCCGTCCAGCGAGATCTGCACGTCGACGTAGTCGCTGGCGGCCAGTCGCACCGCCACCTCGGGGGTGATCCGGACCCCGTTGGTGGAGAACTTGACCCCGACCTTGTGGGCGTTGGCGTAGTCGACCAGTTCCCAGAAGTCCGGCCGGATCGTGGGTTCCCCACCACCGATGTTGACGTAGAACACCTGCATGCGTTCCAGCTCGTCGATGATGTCCTTGCATTGCCGGGTGGTCAGCTCACGCGGGTCGGGCTTGCCCGACGCCGACAGGCAGTGCACGCACGCCAGGTTGCAGGCGTAGGTGAGCTCCCAGGTCAAACAGATCGGCGCGTCCAGTCCGCGCTCGAAGTGGTCGATGAGGCTCGGGGCCTCGGCTACAGCAGTCACGGCGTCTCCTCGGTGGGCGCGGGAACCAGAATGGTGGACTCCGCCAGCACACCCAGCGCCCGCAGGTAGGCGGACTCCTGGGCGGGGTCGACCCCGGCGGCGCGACAGGCGGACCGGGCGTCGGGATGTTCGGCCAGCGAGCGCACCAGCGTGACCATGGCGTGGTTCTTCAGGAACGACAATCGGCGGGTTCCGAAGTGATACAGCAGCGCCCCGAACGACTCGGGCCGCACCGACACCTGCGGGTGCAGGCGCCAAGCGCGGTCCGGGTCAAAGGGTTCCGTGACGGGCGCCGACTCGGCAGCGGCGAACACGGTCAGTAAACCCCGCACATACCGTCGATGGAGACCTCTTCAACAAGGTTCTCCACCACCAGTTCGGAGGCTGCGCCGGTGCCGGTCTGGGTCTGCTGGTCCTGGTCCATGATGCTGGCCTTTCGGTGCGGTCGGGGTCGACAGACAACTGTGTCGTCGGTCATAATCCCGGCAAGGATATGGCATTGAGTGTCAGAACAGAAGTGGTTTGCGAAATTACAGGGAGCGCGATGAGTTCAGAGGCGATGCCGCGGGTAGGCCGTCGCCGTTCGACCACACCGCAGCACATCAGCGACGTGGCCATCGACCTGTTCTCGACCCGCGGGTTCGACGGCGTCAGCGTTGATGATGTTGCGCGCGCCGCTGGGATCGCCCGGCGCACGCTGTTCCGCTACTACGCATCGAAGAACGCCATCCCGTGGGGAGATTTCGACGCCCACCTGACGAAGTTGCGCGACCTGCTGGACCGGGTCGACGTCGACACCCGGTTGGGCGACGCCCTGCGGGCGACCCTGTTGGCATTCAACACCTTTGACGAATGCGAGACCGCCCGGCACCGCCGGCGCATGCGGGTAATCCTGCAGACCGACGAGTTGCAGGCCTATTCGATGACCATGTACGCCGGCTGGCGTGGCGTCATAGCCGAGTTCGTGGCGCGGCGGTCCAAGACGAAGGTGACCGACCTGCTGCCGCAGACCGTGGCATGGCTGACCCTCGGGGCGGCACTGAGCGCCTACGAACGCTGGCTGGGCGACGAGTCGCTGTCGTTGCCGCAGGCACTCGGCGAGGCATTCGACGTCGTGCGCACCGGCTTGGACTAGGCCTGACCAGGCCTGACTGACCGCCGGCTACCGGACCTCCCCGCGCTGCAGCAGGGTGGCGATATCGCGGGCGTGCTGGTCGAGGCGGCGGTCTTCGTCGGTGACCGGCGCCCACTGCGGCACCGGTTCGGAGTGCCCCTCTGGATCGAGTGCCACCACCGTCGTCAACGCGTGCGCTGCGAGTCCCCCCTGCCGGGAGCGGATGTCGATGGCCCGGACGTGGACGCTGATGTCGAGCCGCTTGGCGCCGGTGTGGATGATCCGGGCATCCACCTCGATCATGTTCCCGATCAGGATCGGCCGGTAGAAGCGGACACCGCTGACCCGGGAGGTGATCACCGGCTGACTGGTCCACTTGGAGGCGCACACGAACGCCGCTTCATCGATCCAGCGCATGACCTTGCCGCCGTGGACTTTTCCGCCCCAGTTGACGTCGGTGGGTGCGGCCAGAAAACGCAGGGTGGTGTGGGGCGCCGCGGTGTCGTCGCTGTAGTCCTGCCCGGCCATCGCCGCCTCGATCTCGGTGCGCACCGAGATGCGTCGCCGCGCGGCCAACTGGTGGCGCTGGTCGAGCACCGTCTGCGGCGTCCAGGCCGGCACCGCGACCGGGATACCGGCGTCGTCGACGGCGATGAAGACCGCCAGGCACTGCGTGGTCTTGACGAGCTCCTCGGCGCGCGGATCACCGGCGGACACCGTGATCAGGATGTGCATGCTGGTTCGCCCCGTGTAGACGATGTGGGCGGCGACCTCCACCAGTTCGCCGGCCGAAATCGGTTCGACGAAACGGATGTCGCCGATGAACGCCGTGACGCAGTACCTGCCGCTCCACTCCGCGGCACAGGCGTAGCCGGCCTTGTCGATCCATTCGAGTACCCGGCCGCCATCGACGCGTCCGCCGTAGCCCACGTCGGTCGACTGGGCCAGGAATCGGAGCACGGTCGTCGCACTCGGGTGTCCCGGGTCGCCGGTAGTTGTCGACATCACGGTCCTCTCTCGGCTTACACCGGCACCGTGACGCCGAATGCATCAGCGTCGGCCGCCGCCCAGTCGGCCGCCCAGGAGGCCGGCGGCTCGGCCAGCAACTGAGAAGGCCGCAGCCATTCGTAGAGCTCAGCATAGGAGCGGATCGTCGACGACGACGTGCGTTTGTGCAGCATGCGCGGCGACAGCTCAGCCGGGTGACGCACCCCCAGGGACGCCATCATCTCCATCGCGTGACGAACGGTGGCCTCCTGATAGCGCTGGACGCGGATGCTCTTATCGCCGACGTGCAGAGCTCGGGAGCGCCGCGGATCCTGGGTGGCCACCCCGCTGGGGCAGGTGTTGGTGTGGCAGCGCTGGGCCTGGATGCAGCCGATGGCCATCATCATCGCCCGGGCGGAGTTGGTGTAGTCGGCACCCTGGATGAGTCGCTTGACGACGTCGGTGGCGCTGGCCACCTTGCCGCTGGCGCCGATTTTGATCCGGTCCCGCAACCCGGACCCGACCAGTGCGTTGTGCACCGTCATCAGACCGCTGGTGAGCGGCATACCCACGTGGTCGGCGTATTCCATCGGGGCGGCGGCGGTGCCACCCTCGGCACCGTCGATGACGATGAAGTCCGGCGCGGTCCCCTCGGCCAGGATCGCCTTGCAGATGGCCAAGATGTCGACACGGCTGCCGACACAGAGTTTGATGCCCGCGGGCTTGCCGCCGGCCAGTTCTCGCATCGACGCGACGAAGCGGATCAGCTCGCGCGGGGTGGAGAACACCGAGTGGGCGGCGGGGCTGACGCATTTCTCGTGAACGGGAACGCCTCGGTAGCGGGCGATCTCCGCGCTGACCTTGGCGGCCGGGAGCACCCCGCCCAGGCCGGGTTTGGCGCCCTGGCTGAGCTTCAGCGAGACGCATTTGACGGCCGGGTTCGCGGCCTTGTCGGAGAACTGGGCCGGGTCGAACTCCCCGGTTGCGGTCCGCGTCCCGAAGTAGCCCGAGCCGATCTCCCAGATCAGGTCGCCGCCGGGTTCAAGGTGGTGGTCGGTGAGCCCGCCCTCGCCGGTGTCGTGGGCGAAGCCGCCCATCGCCGCGCCCCGATTCAGGGCGCGCACCGCGTTGGCCGACAGTGCCCCGAAACTCATCGCGGAGACGTTGAGCAGCGCCATCGGGTAGGGGTGGCGGCAATCCGGGCCGCCGACCATCACCCGGGGCACCTCGTCGGGCACCGCTGCCGGAACCATGGACTGGATGAAGTATTCGTAGCCGGTCGCGTCGAGGTCCCGCTCCGTGCCGAACGCCTGCTCGCTGTGGATGCCCTTGGCTCGCTCGTAGATGATCGAGCGCCGGTCGCGGTCGTAGGGACGGCCGTCGTAGTTGCGTTCGATGAAGTACTGCTGCAGTTCCGGCCGCAACTTCTCCATGAAATAGCGGGCGTGCCCGAGAACCGGGTAGTTACGAAGGATCGAATGCTGCCGCTGCACCAGGTCATGGCAGCCGACGGCGAACAGAAAACCCAGCGGCACCGCGGCCGCCAGCCAGGCCGGTGCGGCCAGCAGTGTCGCAGCGGCGGCGAGCAGGGTGGACAGGCCGAAAAGGGCCACCGTAGCGAATCTAAACATCGCTGGTCCCTACCTCATTTCAGTGGTGTGCCGTCGCGGGAACGGCAAAATTACTATCGTTAAATAGATTATTTTTTACAATGTCTCCGGCATCGTCACCGCACCGGGCGCGACCAGGAACACCAGACGGAAGTTACCGACCTGAATCTCGTCGCCGTTGACCAGCAGCACCGATCGAATCGGCCTGCGGTTGACGCAGGTGCCGTTGATGCTGTCGACATCGACAATCCGGACACCGCCATCCTCGCGGTGCAACTCGATATGCCGGCGGCTGACGGTGATGTCCTCGAGGAAGATATCGCTATTCGGGTGGCGGCCGACGCGGGTGACCTCCTGATCCAGGGCGAACCGCGTCCCGGCATTCGGGCCGCGTTTCACCACCAGCACCGACGAGCCGACCGGCAACCCGTCGGCTGGCCCCGCCGCCGTCTCGGGGGCCTCCCCGACCGCGTCTGCCAGCCCGTCGAACAATCCGGGGGCGAAGGGTGTGGTGATCTCCATCCGGCCGGCCGGAGCCAAGCGGGTGGCGTGGCCGTGGGTCATGCGCCGACAACCTCTCCGAGCGGGTTCAGGACTCGCACCATCGGTTCCCGACGCAGGGCAGTACCCGGATTAATTCGCAACGCCCCGCCTAGATCGTTTGCCGGTAGCCGAAGTATTCGTGGTCTTCGTTGTAGCCGCCGTAGCCGCTGCCGACGTCACTGAAGTGGGCGACGAACTCGATGCCGGCAAGCCACTTCACCATCTTGAAGCCGTGCTGCAACTCGTTGCGCAACCGCAGCGGCGCACCGTGGCCGTAGCTCAGCGGTTCGCCGTTCATGTCGTAGGCCAGCATCGTCAGGTGGTTGCCCATCTGGTCGATGTCGTGCGCGTCGTAATAGATCCCGCCGTCTGCGCCGGGCGCCAACGAGTAGAACATCACCCATTTTGCCTCGGGCAGCGGCTTGACGATGTCCATGATGGTCTTCATCGAGACCCCGCCCCACTTCGCGACACCCGACCAGCCCTGGATGCAGAAATGCTGGGTGATCTGCTCGTGGTACGGCAGGGCTTTGAGCTCAGCGAGGGACAGTTCCACCGCGTTCTCGACGAGTCCGTAGACGTGCAGCCGCCAATCTATGAAGTCGTTGCTCTGCAACTCCTTGTACTCGACGGTCTCCGGGTAGGTGCCGTTGTGCCAGAAGTACGGGGAGATGTGCTTCTCGGTGAACGCCCCCGGTTCCGGGTTGGCGAACTCGAACAGCCGCTGCAGCGGGCCGATCAGTGCGTA
>JBDTKT010000003.1:0-14488 GCA_039935195.1 Mycobacterium sp. | reverse complement strand
GCACTGCAATCGCTGTTGCGCGGACGCGACACCTGGACCGTGGACTGAGGCGGGCCTGACCCAACCCGACCCGACCGCCGGCGAGATGACCGTGCACCGGCCAGGGCTGGCCGGCGTGGTGCTCGCCGGCGGGGCTTCGCGCCGGATGGGCCGGGACAAGGCCACCCTGCGCGTCCCCGGGTGGTTTGACGGCAGAACACTGGTGGAACAGCTGGTGGCGGTCCTGGCGCAGTGTTGTGACCCGGTTTTCGTGATCGCCGCTCAGGGACAGGCACTGCCCGTGTTGGCTGCGCGGGTGCTGCACGACGAGGCACCCGAACTCGGTCCGCTACCGGCGACCGGGATCGGATTGCGTGCGGCGGCCCGTGCCGGGGCGAATCGGGCTTTCGTCTGCGCGGTGGACATGCCGTTCATGAGCGCGGACCTCATCGACCTGCTCGACGGTCCGGCGGAACGGCTCGGTGCGGACGCGGTGCTGCCCTGGGATGGGCGAGACCACTACCTGGCGGGGGTCTACCGGACGCGGTTGGGTGAGCGGATCGAGGCACTGGTAGCCGCCGGGGAACGCCGGATGGGCATACTGGCCGGCACGGTCGACACGCAGCGGATCGTGCTGCCGGAGTCGAGGGTGCTGACCAACCTCAACTCACCGGCCGACCTGTTGCAGCAAACACGACATATTATTTCGTGATAACGCTGAATTAACATCGACGCAATTGATCGAAATCGTCGAGTTATGCGCAAGATATATGAATATTATCTTTCGTTGAGTAATAACCTGCTCTGTCGGTCGGTCGTGTCCTCGGTGCGTGAAACATGTTGGAGCAGAGTAGATTTAAGCTGATTGACCAGCTATATTGCACCGTCGGCGGGTTCGCTGAATTCCAGCGGAAAATTCAAATGGAGATTTTTTGTCGGCCCGTCCTGCCCGCGACGCCGGCCCCCTGCCCGCGATGGGAACCGGTGGTTGCGACGTCGGGGCGCTGAGTGGTTCTGAGGGTCCGCGAGGGTCCGCGAGGGGCTGCGACGGGCTGCGGGGGGCTCCGAACCGGCCGATGGTTCTGCCTCGCGCTCAAGGCCGCCGTTAGCGGCCGACGTGGGTAAACAGGCCTGCGACCAGTGCCCTTCTGGTGTAAATGGTGTTCTTGGGGCGTACCTAGCGGCCGATTTTTGGGCAGCGGCCACCCTTTTGCCGCGTCGGGAGAGTGGCCTGGCGCACAAAATCCTGGTGATCTGACTCACGACTATCCCATGGTGCCGCTGACCTGCTCGGACGATGAAAATAATTGTTGACCTGCATAAACCATCGTAAATTTGTGTGTGATCATGCTGTGATCTGACTGAAATGCGTTCGACATCCGGTTGGACGAACGGCATAAGAGTTTCGTAGGTTTCTCTTTGTCCGCCGAGCGGGCAAACAAATTCAATCTACGAAACCGTGTGTGAGCGGGGTCGCGGGCAGCTTGCAATGCTGCCGCGGTGCCGGGTGTCATCCCGGCGGGCAGGTCCTGCCCCCGCTGTCGTGCCTGACCGAGAAGGCACGTCTCGAAAGCCAATCCCCGCCTGAATCAGGCAACCGAGCCCACTCAGTGGGCTCACTTCGGCGCGCGCGTAGCGAAAGGAACGATGTTGAAGAACCTCCTCAAGCCCCTCACCCTGGCCGTGGCAACCGGTGCACTCGTCGCCGGTGCGTTCGTCCTGTCCGACGCCACCGCCAACGCGGACAGTGTGAACTGGGACGCCATCGCGGCTTGTGAGTCCGGCGGCAACTGGTCGATCAACACCGGTAACGGCTACTACGGCGGTCTGCAGTTCAACTCGGGCACCTGGCGTGCCAACGGTGGCAGCGGGCTGCCGCACAACGCCAGCCGTGCTGAGCAGATCCGGGTGGCCGAGAACGTGCTGCATAGGCAGGGCCGCGGTGCGTGGCCGGTCTGCGGTCGCCGCGGCTGACAGTACGTACCTAGACGACGGCGCCGGGCGAGAAAACCCGGCGCCGTCGTCGTTGGCGGTGGCGGCTCCGCGGGGCCGGGGTAGTTTCGGCACCATGGCGATAAAGTCACGCGAACTCGACATCGTGGTCTACGGAGCAACCGGGTTCGTCGGGAAACTGACCGCCCACTACCTGGCCCGCGCCGGGGCGGGAGCCCGCATCGGGCTGGCAGGTCGGTCGGCCGAACGGCTGCGTACGGTCCGCGACGGCCTCGGCGCGGCCGCACAGGACTGGCCGATCCTGGTCGCCGATGCTGCCGAGCCGGCCACGCTGGCGGCGATGGCCACCCGCACCCGGGTGGTGATCAGCACGGTGGGGCCCTACACCCGCTACGGGCTGCCACTCGTCGAGGCGTGCGCCGCGGCCGGCACCGACTACGTCGACTTGGCCGGCGAGGCGCTGTTCGTCCGCGACAGCATCGACCAATACCACAAGCAGGCCGTCGACACCGGAGCTCGCATCGTGCACGCGTGCGGCTTCGATTCAATCCCGTCGGATCTGAGCGTCTATGCGCTGTACCGCGCTGCGCGCGACGATGGTGCCGGTGAACTCGTCGGCACCGATTTTGTGTTGCGCAGTTTCTCCGGCGGTCTCTCCGGCGGCACCATCGCCTCGATGACGGAGGTGCTGCGCGCCGCGTCCAGCGACGTCGATGCGCGCCGCCTGATCTACGACCCCTACACGCTGAGCACCGACCGCGGAGCCGAGCCAGAGCTCGGCCCACAGCCGGACCTGTCATGGCGCCGGGGCCGCGACATGGCACCCGAACTGGCCGGTGTCTGGACGGCGGGGTTCGTGATGGCGCCCTACAACACCCGGATCGTGCGGCGCAGCAACGGACTGCTGGATTGGGCATACGGGCGCAAATTCCGCTACGCGGAGCACATGAGTGTCGGTTCGTCCATCGCGGCGGCGCCGATGTCGGCGGTGGCGACCGCGGTCGGTAGCGCGATGTTCGGGCTCGGCGGCCGCTTCTTCCGACTGTTGCCGCGCAGACTGGTGGAACGGGTGGCGCCCAAGCCCGGGACCGGGCCCAGCCAGACACGCCGCGAGCACGGCTACTACCGGACCGAGACCTACACCACGACGACCACCGGGGCCCGCTATCTGGCGACGATGGCGCAGCGCGGCGACCCGGGCTATCAGGCCACGTCGGTGCTGCTGGGGGAGAGTGCGCTGGCGCTGGCGCTGGACCGAGATGCCCTCGCCGATCTCCATGGCGTGCTCACCCCGGCGGCGGCGATGGGGGATGCGCTGCTGGCCCGGTTGCCTGTGGCCGGTGTGACGCTAGAGGTGTCCCGGCTGGGTTGATCGCCGCGGCCAACGTATCCGGTGTTGCCGATGACCGTTTCCGCTAGTCTCGTTTGCAATCGCTGCCCACGCAGCACCCCCAGCAACGAAGGTGACGGAATAGTGGCTAACCTAGATGATCTTTTCGCTCTGATCCCCACCCAGGACATCGCCGCGAAACTCGGCGTCGACGCCGGCGAGGTGGACAGCGCGATCCGCACCCTGGTGCCGATGCTGGTCGGCGGTCTGCAGGAGAACGCCCAGGACACCGATGTGGCGAGCAACATCGAGGCGGCGGCCAGCAGCCATGCCGCGCAGGGCTTGCTGGACGGCGGGGTCAACGTGGGCGAGATCGACGCTGCCGACGGATTGAAGGCGGTGGCGAACATCTTCGGCGGTAACGACTCCAGCCAGGTCGCGGCGGCGCTGTCGGGGGCCGGCGCCGGCAATAGCGACCTGGTCCAGCGGCTGCTGCCGATGCTGGCACCGATCGTTCTGGCCTACATCGGCAAGCAGCTCATGGGCCAGAAGGGCGAGCCCGCGCAGCAGCAGGCGGGTTCCGGTGGCGGTGGCCTCGGCGACATCCTGGGCGGCATCCTGGGCGGCATGTCCGGCGGTGGCGACGCCAACAAGTCGATGGGCAGCATCCTGGGTAACGCACTGGGCGGGAAGACCGGGGAGACCATCGGCGGAATCCTCGGCGGGCTGCTCGGCGGCAAGAAGTAGTCCGGCCGTTCCGACAGCTTTCCCGTAGCCGCGAAACCGCAATAAAAGCCCCCGAATCGAGCCCGATTCGGGGGCTTTTAGGTCGTCGGAGCGCGTCTTCCTAGAATTGACCGGTGACCGCCAGTCCGAGCACCGCCAATGCCGACAGCCTGCCCAAATCGTGGGAGCCGAATGCGGTCGAGGCCGCGATCTACCAGCGCTGGGTTGATGCGGGCTATTTCACCGCGGACGCAGCCAGTGCCAAACCCGGCTACTCCGTCGTGCTCCCGCCGCCGAACGTGACCGGCAGCCTGCACATGGGGCACGCGCTGGATCACACGCTGATGGACGCGCTGACCCGGCGCAAGCGGATGCAGGGCTACGAAGTGCTGTGGCTGCCGGGCATGGACCATGCCGGTATCGCCACCCAGAGTGTGGTGGAGCGGCGACTGGCCGCGGCCGGGGAGACCAAAGAACAGCTCGGCCGTGAGGGCTTCGTCGACAGGATCTGGGACTGGAAGCGCGACTCCGGCGGCACGATCGGCACCCAGATGCGCCGCCTGGGTGACGGCGTCGACTGGAGCCGCGAACGGTTCACCATGGACGAGGGACTCTCCCGCGCGGTGCGCACCATCTTCAAGAGTCTCTACGACGCCGGACTGATCTACCGGGCCGAGCGGCTGGTCAACTGGTCTCCGGTGCTGGAAACCGCGATCAGCGACCTCGAGGTCAAATACGAGGACGTCGAAGGCGAACTGGTGTCGTTCCGGTATGGCTCGATGGACGACGCCGAGCCGCACATCGTGGTCGCGACCACCCGGCTGGAGACCATGCTCGGCGACACCGCGATCGCGGTGCATCCCGACGACGAGCGCTACCGGGACCTGGTTGGGCATGCCCTGGCGCACCCGTTCCTGGACCGAAAGATCGCGGTCGTCGCAGACGAACACGTCGACCCCGAATTCGGCACCGGTGCGGTGAAGGTGACGCCCGCTCATGATCCCAATGACTTCGAGATCGGGCTGCGGCACCAGTTGCCGATGCCGACGATCCTGGACACCAGGGCCCGGATCGTCGACACCGGAACCCAGTTCGACGGGATGGACCGGTTCCAGGCCCGCACCGCGGTGCGGGAGGCACTGGCCGGCCAAGGCCGCATCGTCGCCGAGAAGCGGCCCTACCTGCACAGCGTCGGACACTCCGAGCGCAGCGGTGAGGTCATCGAACCGCGGCTGTCCATGCAGTGGTGGGTCAACGTGGCTTCGCTGGCCAAGTCCGCCGGTGACGCCGTGCGGGACGGTGACACCGTCATTCACCCGGCAAGCCTGGAGCCGCGCTGGTTCTCCTGGGTCGACGACATGCGCGACTGGTGCATCTCCCGGCAGCTGTGGTGGGGACACCGCATCCCGATCTGGCACGGCCCGGACGGACAGCAGGTCTGCGTCGGCCCGGACGAAACCCCGCCGCAGGGCTGGCAGCAGGACCCCGACGTGCTGGACACTTGGTTCTCCTCGGCGCTGTGGCCGTTCTCCACTATGGGTTGGCCGGATCGCACCGCCGAGCTGGAAAAGTTCTATCCCACCAGCGTTCTGGTGACCGGCTACGACATCCTGTTCTTCTGGGTGGCCCGGATGATGATGTTCGGCACGTTCGTCGGTGACGACGACGCCGTGACGCTGGGCGGTGCTCGAGGTCCGCAGGTTCCGTTTGACAACGTGTTTTTGCACGGGCTGGTCCGAGACGAGTTCGGCCGCAAGATGAGCAAGTCGGCCGGTAACGGCATCGACCCGCTGGACTGGGTGGATAAGTTCGGCGCTGATGCGCTGCGGTTCACCCTGGCCCGGGGCGCCAGTCCGGGTAGCGACCTGTCCATCGGCGAGGATCATGGCCGCGCATCCCGAAACTTCGTCACCAAGCTGTTCAACGCCACCCGGTTCGCGCTGCTCAACGGTGCTCGGCTGGCCCCCCTGCCGGACCTGGACGATCTGACCGATGCCGACCGGTGGATTCTCGGGAGGATGGAAGAGGTTCGCGCCGAGGTTGATTCGGCGTTCGACGGCTACGAGTTCGGTCGTGTCTGCGAGACGCTCTACCACTTCGCCTGGGATGAGTTCTGCGACTGGTACGTGGAGCTGGCCAAGGCCCAGCTTGCCGACGGGCACCAGCACACCACCGCGGTGCTGGCCGCCGTGCTCGACCCCCTGCTGCGGCTGCTGCACCCGGTGATCCCGTTCGTCACCGAGACGCGGTGGCAGCAACTGACGGGACAGGAGTCGCTGGTGATCGCGGCCTGGCCGGAGCCGTCCGGGATTACTCTGAATCCCGTTGCCGGGCAGCGGATCACCGATATGCGCAAGCTGGTGACCGAGGTCCGGCGGTTCCGCAGCGACCAGGGCCTGGCCGACCGGCAGAAGGTGCCGGCCCGGCTGGCCGGCGTCGCCGAGGCCGACCTGACCACCCAGGTGGCCGCGGTGACGTCGCAGGCGTGGCTGACCGAGCCGGGACCGGACTTTCACCCGTCGGCAACCGTGGAGGTCCGCCTCGGCGGTGACGCCCACGGGGCGAACGTCACGGTGGAACTCGACACCTCCGGCACCGTCGACGTCGCCGCCGAGCGCCGCCGATTGGAGAAGGACCTGGCGGCCGCGGAGAAGGACCTGGCGGCGACGTCGGCGAAGCTCGGCAACGAAGCCTTCCTGGCCAAGGCGCCGGTGCCGGTCGTCGACAAGATCCGCGCCCGCGCGCAGCTGGCCCGCGCCGAGGCGGACCGGATCACCGCACGGCTCGCGGACCTGACGTGACCGGCGCTGCCGTGCCCAGCCACGAGCCGACCCCGGACGAGATCGCGTCGCTGCTGCAGGTCGAGCACCTGCTCGATCAACGGTGGGGTGAGACCAAGATCGAGCCGAGCCTGACCCGGATCAGCGCGCTGATGGAGCTGCTCGGCTCGCCGCAACGCGGTTATCCGTCGATTCACATTGCCGGTACCAACGGCAAGACGTCGGTGGCGCGGATGGTCGATGCGCTGTTGACCGCGCTGCACCAGCGCGTCGGCCGCACCACCAGCCCGCACCTGCAGTCGGTGGTGGAGCGCATCGCGATCGACAACGAGCCGATCAGCCCCGCCCGATACGTGGCCGCCTACGCCGACATCGAGCCATTCGTGCAGATGATCGACGCCTCTTCGCAGGCTTCAGGTTCTGGAGACGCTCCGCGTCTGAGCAAGTTCGAGGTGCTGATCGCGATGGCCTTCGCGGCGTTCGCCGACGCCCCGATCGATGTCGCCGTCGTCGAGACGGGGCTGGGCGGCCGCTGGGACGCCACCAACGTGGTGAACGCACCCGTTACGGTCATCACCGGAATCGGCATCGACCACGTCGAGTACCTCGGCGACGATCTCGGCGGGATCGCCGGGGAGAAGGCCGGGATCATCCACCGCTCCGAAGACGAGCACACCGACACCGTCGTGGTGATCGCCCGCCAGGAGCCGGCGGCGATGGAGGTGCTGCTGGCGGCCTCGGTGAGCGCCGACGCGGCGGTAGCGCGAGAGAATTCGGAGTTCGCAGTGCGCAGCCGCCGGCTCGCGGTCGGCGGGCAACTGCTGGAGCTACAGGGCCTCGGCGGGGTGTATTCGGACATCTTCCTGCCGCTGCACGGCGAGCATCAGGCCCACAACGCGGTGCTGGCGCTGGCGGCGGTGGAGGCGTTCTTCGGTGCCGGTGCCCAGCGGCAGCTCGATGTCGACGCGGTGCGGGCCGCTTTCGCGGCAGTCGCCAGCCCGGGTCGGCTGGAACGGATGCGCAGTTCGCCGACGGTGTTCATCGATGCCGCGCACAACCCGGCCGGAGCCGCCGCCCTGGCCCGCGCGCTGACCGACGAGTTCGATTTCAGGTTCCTGGTGGGCGTGGTCAGCGTGCTCGGCGATAAGGATGTCGACGGCGTCCTGGCCGCCCTGGAACCGGTGTTCGACCAGATCGTGGTTACCCACAACGGCTCACCGCGCGCGCTGGACGTCGAAACGCTGGCGGTGGCCGCCCGGCACCGGTTCGGGGCCGAGCGGGTGATCGTCGCCGAAACTCTCGGCGACGCCATCGACACCGCGACCGCGCTGGTCGATGAGGCCGCTGCGGCGGACCGCGGGGCGCCCTCCGGGGTGGGCATCGTCATCACCGGCTCGGTGGTCACCGCCGGGGTGGCCCGCACCCTGTTCGGGCGTGATCCCGCATGACCGGGCAACCTCAGGCACCCGATCCGTGGCGGGGTTTCCGCGGGGTGATGGCCGCAACCCTGATCCTGGAAGTGATCGTGGTGCTGCTGGCCCTGCCGGTGGTCGGTGCCGTCGGCGGTGGGCTGACCGCGGCGTCGCTGACGTACCTGCTCGGTCTGGCGGTGGCGCTGCTGGCGCTGCTCGGTGTTCAGGGCCGCTCCTGGGCCATCTGGGCGAACCTGGCGCTGCAGCCGGTGCTGATCGCGGGGTTCGTCGTTTATCCGGGTATCGGACTGATCGGGCTGGTGTTCACCGCGGTGTGGGCGCTGATCGCCTACTTCCGCGCCGAGGTGTTGCGTCGCCACGGTCCGCCGGGCTGATCGGCAATTCGGTACGCTCTGCGCTTGTGACTGAGCGGACTTTAGTGTTGATCAAGCCAGACGGTGTCGAACGCCGGTTGGTGGGGGAGATTCTCGGACGGATCGAGAAGAAGGGCTTGACGTTGACGGCCCTGGAACTTCGGCCCGTCGGTGAGGCGGTGGCCCGGCGCCACTACGGCGAACACGAGGGGAAACCGTTCTTTGCGTCGCTGCTGGAATTCATCACCTCCGGGCCGGTCGTGGCCGTGGTGGTCGAGGGACCGCGCGCGATCGAGGCGTTCCGGCAGATCGCCGGTGGCACCGACCCGGTGCAGAAGGCGACCCCCGGCACTATCCGCGGGGATTTCGGTCTGGAAACCCAGTTCAACCTGGTGCACGGCTCCGACTCGCCCGAGTCGGCGGCACGCGAGATCGCACTCTGGTTCCCCGACCTGTTGCCGGCGCGCCCGGCCTCCGGCGTCACCCTGGTGTGACCACCCGGGGCCGGCAACGGCCCCTGCCGGGGCACAGTTGGCACCTTTCGCCCCGTGCGCCGGGTTGTATGGGATACTTGCCACTGGGTGAACGCCACCGGACTGGTGACCGACACCCGAATGAAGACTTAGACGAGTGCGACGGTCGCGGTTTGTGATGCGGTGCCGATCGGCTTGTCCTCATTCAGCCAGGCGCCGAGTGGGTTTTACCGAGCCGCTCGGAGCGAGACCACCACAAGCCCGGGGAAGTGAACCGGGCACATAATGTGAAGCCCTCGAGTGGCCGCGTCGAAGCGACGCGCCCGGGGGCTCGAGGAGACTTACGTGTCAGATGATGGCCCATTTTCAGATGTATCAGCGGCGCAGCCGGAGCACGCGGAGCTGCCGGACCGACTTCGGGTCCATTCGCTGGCCCGGGTGTTGGGCACAACCAGCAAACGGGTGCTGGATGCGCTGATCGAACTCGACGGACGCGCACGCAGCGCGCACTCCAGCGTCGATCGCGTCGATGCGGTCCGGGTGCGTGACCTGCTGGGCACGGCAGAGCTCGCGGTGGGTGTTGAACAGCCCGCTCCCGCCGGTGTTGAGTCCGGCGGCACCGGTGGAGCTGAAGAGTCCGGCGGCACCGCCGAGCCGGAGTCGCGGCTGATACTGGAGACCACCGTGGCGTCGGCCGCCTACATGCCGCTGTTCGTGGCGCCGCAGCCGGTAACGGCCGCAATCGGCAATTCCAGGAACACCGACGATGCCGACTACGCCGACGAGGAGTCCGCCGACGACCTCGGTGACGACGCCGACGACGATGACGATGACGATGAACGCCCGGCGAATCGGCGGCGGCGCCGCGGTCGCCGTGGCCGCGGCCGTGGCCGCGGATCGGAAGACCGTACCGACGACGCTGTGTCCGACGACACCGACGATGCGCAGGCCGATGCCGATGCCGCCGACGACGACGACGACGACTCCGACGAGGACTCCGGCGAGGCCGGTGACGAGGAGACCGGTTCGGCGGACGAGGCGGGCAACCGGCGGCGCCGGCGCCGCCGGCGGCGCAAGTCGGGTACCGGTGACGACGCCACCGGTTCGACCGACGACCCGCCCAACACCGTGGTGCACGAGCGGGCCCCGCGCGCCAAGGCTGCGAAGGGCACATCCGACAGCGAAATCCAGGGGATCAGCGGTTCGACGCGGTTAGAAGCCAAGCGGCAGCGCCGCCGCGACGGGCGCGACGCCGGGCGGCGCCGCCCACCGATCCTGAGCGAAGCCGAGTTCCTGGCCCGCCGCGAGGCCGTCGCGCGGGTCATGGTGGTGCGCGACCGGGTCCGCACCGAGCCGCCGCACACCGGCTCCCGGTACACCCAGATCGCGGTGCTGGAAGACGGCGTGGTGGTCGAGCACTTCGTCACCTCTGCGGCGTCTACCTCGCTGGTGGGCAACATCTACCTGGGCATCGTGCAGAACGTGTTGCCCTCGATGGAGGCGGCGTTCATCGACATCGGCCGCGGCCGTAACGGCGTGCTCTACGCCGGCGAGGTGAACTGGGAGGCAGCCGGCCTGGGCGGGGCCAACCGCAAGATCGAGCAGGCTCTGCGGCCCGGTGACTGCGTCGTGGTGCAGGTCAGCAAGGACCCGATCGGACATAAGGGCGCCCGGCTGACCACGCAGTTGTCGCTGGCCGGCCGCTACCTCGTGTACGTACCGGGGGCGACGTCGACCGGAATCAGCCGTAAGTTGCCCGACACCGAGCGGCAGCGGCTCAAGGAGATCCTGCGCGAACTGGTGCCGTCCGACGCCGGGGTGATCATCCGGACCGCGTCGGAGGGCGTCAAAGAAGACGACATCCGCGCCGATGTGGAGCGGCTCCAGCAACGCTGGACCGAGATCGAGGCCACCGTCGTCAAGACCACGGCCAACGCCGCCGGCGCGGCGGTCGCGCTCTACGAAGAGCCCGATGTGCTGCTCAAGGTCATCCGTGACCTGTTCAACGAGGACTTTTCGCAGCTGATCGTGTCTGGCGACGAAGCCTGGACGACCATCAACGATTACGTGAGTTCGGTGGCGCCGGAACTGGTGGCGAAGGTGACCAGGTACTCCCCGCCGGAGAGCGCGGCGGGGCACGCCGGTCCGGACGTATTCGCTGTGCACCGCATCGACGAGCAGTTGGCTAAGGCGATGGACCGCAAGGTGTGGCTGCCGTCGGGGGGCACCTTGGTGATCGACCGTACTGAGGCGATGACCGTGGTCGACGTCAACACCGGCAAGTTCACCGGGGCCGGTGGCAACCTCGAGCAGACGGTCACCAAAAACAACCTGGAGGCCGCCGAGGAGGTCGTGCGTCAACTGCGGTTGCGCGACATCGGCGGGATGATCGTCGTCGACTTCATCGACATGGTGCTGGAGTCCAACCGGGACCTGGTGCTGCGTCGGCTGACCGAGGCGCTGGGCCGCGACCGCACCCGGCACCAGGTCTCCGAGGTGACGTCGCTGGGGTTGGTGCAGCTGACCCGCAAGCGGCTGGGCACCGGGTTGATCGAGGCGTTCTCCACGTCCTGCTCGCAATGTGCCGGCAGCGGCGTCGTGTTGCACGCCGACCCGGTGGATTCGGCCGCGTCGGCTCGCAATCCGGAATCAGGATCGGCCGGCCGGCGGGGCAAGCGGACGAAGAAGACCAAAGTCGACGAGCCCGAGGTGGCCAAGGTGCTGCCGGCGCACGTCCCCGGCGACCACCCGATGTTCAAGGCCATGGCCGCGTCTACCGGGCGTGACGACGACGAGTTGGGCGAGTTCGGCGAGTCGATAGAGGCCTGCGAGTCGGGAAAGGCCGAGCTCACCGGTGAGCAGTTCGAGGAGTCGGCGGAGGAACTGGCCGCCCGCGAGGTGGCCCAGAAAGAACTGGCAGACCTCGACGACCTGGACGACCTGGACGACACCGACGAGGACGACACCGACGAGGACGATGAAGTCGGCCTCGACGACGATGACGACGATGACGACGACGATTTCGACGATGGTCTCGACGTCATCAACTCTGACGACGACTCTGATGATGACGACTCTGATGACGACGATGACGATGACGATGATGAGGACCAGATCTCGGCCGTGTCAGCCGCGGAGGCACCCCGGCGACGTCGTGCCGCAGCCCGCCCAGCCGGACCGCCCAGCTGAGGGGGCCGGTTTGACCCCGTACTTGCTGGTCAAGTAGCCTTAAGCAGTTGTCGCCAGGCTCGGCCGGCAAACCCCCAGCGATCCGCGCAAGCTTCGATAGTGTGCGCGCCCTGAAAGTAGAGGTAGACACCAACGATGGCGACGTACGCAATCGTCAAAACCGGCGGCAAGCAGTACAAAGTAGCTGTCGGTGACGTGGTCAAGGTCGAGAAGCTCGAGTCCGAGCCCGGCGCATCGGTCTCGCTGCCGGTGGCACTGGTTGTTGACGGCACCACCGTCACCACCGACGCCACCAAGCTGGCGAAGGTCGCGGTCACCGGTGAGGTGCTCGAGCACACCAAGGGCCCCAAGATCCGCATCCACAAGTTCAAGAACAAGACGGGCTACCACAAGCGACAGGGGCACCGTCAGCAACTGACCGTGCTCAGGGTCACGGGCATCAAGTAGCAGGAGGCGAACGACATGGCACATAAGAAGGGCGCTTCCAGCTCACGCAACGGGCGCGACTCCAACGCACAGCGACTCGGCGTCAAGCGGTTCGGCGGCCAGGTCGTCAAGGCCGGCGAGATCCTGGTCCGTCAGCGCGGCACCCACTTCCACCCCGGCGTCAACGTCGGCCGCGGCGGTGACGACACCCTGTTCGCCACCGCACCCGGGGCCGTCCTGTTCGGCCTAAAGCGCGGACGCAAGACCATCAACATCGTCCGGACTGTTCGCGCGGAGAGCTAGCCACCGGCCGCGCGCCACACGCTCGGCGCGCGGGACGGGTGAGAGGAAGCTCGATGTCCCGGTTCGTCGACCGCGTCGTCATTCATGTGCGCGCCGGCGACGGCGGTCACGGTTGCGCGTCGGTCCACCGGGAGAAGTACAAGCCGCTCGGCGGCCCGGACGGCGGCAACGGCGGCCGCGGCGGCAGCGTCGTACTGGTGGTCGACCCACAGGTGCACACCCTGCTGGATTTCCATTTCCGGTCCCATGTCGACGCGACCTCCGGCAAGCAGGGGATGGGCAGCAACAAGGACGGTGCCGCCGGAGCCGACCTGGAAGTCAGGGTGCCGGACGGCACCGTGGTGCTCGACGGTGACGGGCGACTGCTGGCAGACCTGGTCGGGGCTGGCACCCGTTTCGAGGCGGCGGCCGGTGGCCGTGGTGGATTGGGCAACGCCGCCCTGGTGTCCCGTGCCCGCAAGGCCCCCGGGTTCGCCCTGCTCGGTGAGAAAGGCGAGGTCCGCGACCTCGCCCTGGAACTCAAGACCGTCGCCGACGTGGGGCTGGTCGGGTTTCCGTCGGCCGGGAAATCCTCACTGGTGTCCGTGATTTCGGCGGCCAAACCGAAGATCGCCGACTACCCGTTCACCACGCTGGCCCCGAACTTGGGTGTGGTCTCCGCCGGTGAGCACACCTACACCGTCGCCGACGTGCCCGGCTTGATTCCGGGCGCCTCAACCGGCCGCGGACTGGGCCTGGACTTCCTGCGCCACATCGAACGCTGCGCGGTGCTGGTGCACGTCGTCGACTGCGCCACCTTGGAGCCGGGACGCGACCCGGTCTCCGATATCGACGCGTTGGAAGCCGAACTGGCCGCGTACACCCCCACCCTGAAAGGGGATTTGACGCTGGGCGATCTGGCCGGCCGGCCCCGGGCGGTGGTGCTCAACAAGATCGATGTGCCGGAGGCGCGGGAATTGGCCGAGTTCGTCCACGACGATGTGGCCGCCCGCGGTTGGCCGGTGTTCATGGTGTCCACCGCGAGCCGGGATGGGTTGCGGTCGCTGAAGTTTGGGCTCGACGACATGGTGTCGGCATACCGGGCGGCGCAGCCGGAGCCGGTGGCGCGCCGACAAGTGATTCGCCCGATACCCGCCGGCAAGACCGGTTTCGCCGTGGAGTCCGACGGTGAGGGTGGCTTCCTCGTGCGCGGAGCGCGCCCGGAACGGTGGATCAACCAGACCAACTTCGACAACGACGAGGCCGTCGGCTACCTGGGGGACCGGCTGGCGCGGCTCGGGGTCGAGGACGCGCTGTTGCGCCTCGGTGCCAAGCCGGGCTGTGCGGTGACCATCGGGGCGATGACGTTCGACTGGGAGCCCGCCACCCCGGCCGGTGTAGAAATGCCGCTGTCCGGGCGGGGCACCGACGTCCGCGTGGAGCCCAACGACCGGATCGGCGCGGCGGAACGCAAGGTTGCCCGCAAGCAGCGCCGCGAGCAGCCGGACGAGTCGTGAGCACTGCGCGCCACGCCATTCGCACCGCGCGCAGCGTCGTCGTCAAG
>JBDTKT010000002.1:0-5611 GCA_039935195.1 Mycobacterium sp. | reverse complement strand
CCAGTCGGATCACCGTCGCCTCGACGCCCTGACCCGCCAAGTCCGCCCGGACCAGGTTGGGATAGGCCGTCGCGATGCGCTTCCCGGCCAAATCCGCCGTGGTCCACTCGCGGCCCGCCGGAGCGGCGTACCGGAAGCTCGACGCGCCGAACCCCAACGCCAACCGCTCTCGCACCGGCGCCTCGGACTCCCGCGCCAGGTCCCGTCCGGTCACCCCGAAGTCGAGTTCGCCCGAACCCACGTAGATGGCGATGTCCTTGGGCCGCAGAAAGAAGAACTCGACCTTGTTCGCCGGGTCGATGACGGTCAGATCCTTGGCGTCGGTGCGACTGCGGTAACCGGCCTCCTCCAGGATCACGGCGGCGGACTCACTCAACGCCCCCTTGTTGGGGACCGCGACACGCAACATCGACATCACAGCTTCCGATACACGTCGTCGAGAGTGAGTCCGCGCGAGATCATCAACACCTGCGTCCAGTACAGCAGTTGGCTGATCTCCCCGGCCAACGCCTCGTCGGGCTCGTGTTCGGCGGCGAGCCACACCTCACCGGCCTCCTCGATGATCTTCTTGCCGATCGCGTGCACGCCGGCATCCAGCGCGGCCACCGTGGCACTACCGGCCGGCCGGGTGGCGGCCCGCTCTGCCAACTCGGCGAACAGGTCCTCGAAGGTCTTCACGGGGAGCGATTGTTTCATGCGGAATCGGACGACGTCACGGCGGTTTCAGCCGATAGGTTCCGAGCGGGGTCGATCGGTTCAGCCAACTCGGCATGGAATCTGCGCAAATCGTCCACCCTGAGGCCGGCCAGCGAGAGGACCTGACGCCGGCGCGGCCCAGCCGGCACCGCCACCGCATTGGGCACCACCAGCACCGCACAGCCGGCCGCCTCGGCGGCGGTGGCGCCGGTCGGCGAATCCTCCACGGCCAGGCAGTGCCGCGGGTCGACGTCCAGCAGCGCCGCCGCCCGCCGGTAGGGATCCGGCGCCGGTTTACCCCGGGCCACCTCATCACCGCAGACCACTACGGCGAAGCGGTGTCGCCCGACGGTGTTGAGCGCCCGCTCGGCCAGTTCCCGCGGAGTATTGGTCACCAACGCCATCGGGACGTCGTGCGCGGCGAGGGCGTCCAGGATCGCAGTGGCGCCGGCGCACCAGGGCAGTCCGGCGTCGAACAGCACGCCGGTGTAGTCGTGCAGCCAGTGCGCCGAGGCGCTCATCGCCGCGGGGTCAGGCTCCAGGCCCAGATCGGTGTAGACGATGCGCATCGTGTCGTCCGCGCAGCCACCCACCGTCGTCGCCCGCACCTGGGCGGTCAGCACCCCGCCCAGCCGGGCGTAGAGCGCGTCCATCGCGACGTCCCACACCTTCTCGGAGTCGACGAGGGTACCGTCCATGTCCCACAGCACCGCGCGCATCGCGCCGGTCACGTGTTGAAGTACTTCGCCTCTGGGTGGTGCAGCACGAACGCGTCGGTGGACTGTTCCGGATGCAGCTGGAAGCCTTCGGAGAGCATGACTCCGATCCGCTCCGGCTCCAGCAGGGCGACGTTCTTGGCACGGTCCTCCAGGTTGGGGCAAGCACCGTAGCCGAACGAGAACCGGGAACCCCGGAAGCCGAGCCTGAAGTACTCCTCGATGGTGGCCGGATCCTCGTCGGACATGGGCCGCCCCCCGGAAAACATCAGTTCGTCGCGGATCCGCCGGTGCCAGGTCTCGGCCAGCGCCTCGGTGAGCTGCACCCCCAGGCCGTGCACCTCCATGTAGTCGCGGTAGGCGTCCTCGGCGAACAGCTCGTTGGCGTAGTCGACGATCCGGTCGCCCATCGTCACCAACTGGACCGCCCAGACATCGACCTCATCGCGCTCGACGGCCAACTCCCGCGACCGGACGAAGTCGGCGATGCAGAGGAATTTGCCGCGTTGCTGACGCGGGAAGGTGAACCGGAACCGCTCCGGTGCGTCCGGTCGCGGTTCGGTCAGCAGGACGACATCGTCACCCTCGGAAACCGCCGGGAAATAGCCGTACACCACGGCGGAGGTCGCCAGAACTCCAGCGGTGGACAACCTGTCCAGCCAGTACCGCAGCCGGGGTCGGCCCTCGGTCTCCACCAGTTCCTCGTAGGTCGGGTCGTTCGGGCCGCCGCGCCCGCCGCGCAGGCCCCACTGACCGCGGAACACCGCCCGCTCGTCAAGGTGGGCCGCGAAGTTGGCCACCGCCAACCCCTTGATCACCCGCGTCCCCCAGAACGGCGGGACGGGGATCTCGACATCAGCGGCGACATCGGGTGAGCGGTCCGGCAGTTCAACCGGCTTATCGTCGCCCTTGCGCTGCGCGGCGATGCGCTTGGACCGCTCATGGCGGGCCCGGCGTTCAGCTTTCTTCTCCCGTGCCGCAACGGCTTCCGGACTGTCCGGGTCCAGCCCCCCGCCCCGCTTGACGGTCATGATGTTGTCCATCAACCGCAGGCCCTCGAACGCGTCACGGGCGTAATGCACGTCGCCCTTGAAGATGTCGGCGAGGTCGTCCTCGACGTAGGCACGGGTCAACGCCGCACCGCCGAGCAGCACCGGCAGTCCCTCGGCGACCCCGCGGTCGTTCATCTCCTGAAGGTTTTCCTTCATGACCACGGTCGACTTCACCAGCAGCCCGGACATCCCGACCACATCGGCCTTCTTCTCGGTAGCCACGTCAAGGATGGTGGCGATCGGCTGCTTGATCCCGAGGTTGACCACCTCATAGCCGTTGTTGGTCAAGATGATGTCGACGAGGTTCTTCCCGATGTCGTGCACGTCGCCCTTGACGGTGGCAAGCACGATGCGGCCCTTACCCGCGTCGTCCTCGGATTTCTCCATGTACGGCTCCAGATAGGCCACCGCGGCCTTCATCACCTCGGCGGACTGCAGCACGAACGGCAGCTGCATCTGCCCGGACCCGAACAGCTCACCGACGGTCTTCATCCCGGCCAGCAGGTCGTCGTTAATAATCTCCAGTGGTGACTTCTGGGTCATTGCCTCTTCGAGATCGACGTCCAGGCCGTTGCGCTCACCGTCGACGATCCGCCGCGCCAGCCGCTCAAACAGCGGCAACCTGCCCAGTTCGGCCAGACGGGTCTCTTTCGACGACGCCGCCGACACACCTTCGAAAAGACCCATCAAGGCGTGAAGCGGGTCGTAGCCCTCGCTGCGCCGGTCGTAGACCAGATCCAGCGCGACCTTGCACTGCTCCTCGGGAATCCGGTTCATCGGTAGGATCTTCGAGGCGTGCACGATCGCCGAGTCCAGTCCGGCCTCCCGGCACTCATTCAGGAACACCGAGTTGACCACCTGGCGGGCCGCCGGATTCAGCCCGAACGAGATGTTGGACAACCCGAGCGTGGTCTGCACATCGGGGTGACGCTCTTTGAGCAGTCGGATTGCCTTGATGGTCTCGATGCCGTCCTTGCGGGACTCCTCCTGGCCGGTGGCGATCGTGAACGTCAGCGTGTCGATCAGGATGGACGACTCGTCCACCCCCCAGTTGCCGGTGATGTCGGCGATCAGCCGTTCGGCGATCTCGACCTTCTTCTCGGCGGTGCGGGCCTGCCCCTCCTCGTCGATGGTCAGTGCGACCACGGCCGCGCCGTGCT
Source organism: Mycobacterium sp. (assembly GCA_039935195.1). Lineage (GTDB taxonomy): Bacteria > Actinomycetota > Actinomycetes > Mycobacteriales > Mycobacteriaceae > Mycobacterium. The sequence continues at coordinate 1,987 of JBDTKT010000002.1, read as the reverse complement.
CGGCGACCAGTTCCATCGTCTTGACGAACCGCGATTCCGGGCCATCACCGTCCTCGTAGTTGACCGAGTTGATGATGCTGCGCCCGCCCAGGTGCTCCAGGCCGGCGCGCAGCACCGGGACCTCGGTGGAGTCCAGCACGATCGGCAGCGTCGACGCGGTGGCCAGCCGGCTCGCGATCGCCGCCATGTCTACCGCGCCGTCGCGACCGACGTAGTCGACGCACAGGTCCAACACATGCGCCCCGTCACGGGTCTGGTCCTTGGCGATGTCCAGAACCTGCTGGTAGTCCTCGGCGAGCATCGCGTCGCGGAAGGCCCGGGATCCGTTGGCGTTGGTGCGCTCGCCGATCACCAGAATCGACTTGTCCTGGCGAAGCGTGGTCATGCTGTACAGCGACGACACCGCCGGCTCGTAAGTGACCTTCCGGATGCCCGGCGTGGTCTGTCGCACGGCTTCAACAACCTGGCGGATGTGCTCGGGCGTGGTGCCACAGCAGCCACCGACCATCGACAACCCGAATTCAGCGACGAAACCGGCGAGGGCCTCGGCGAGTTCCTCAGGGGTCAGCGGGTATTCGGCACCATTTTTGCCCAGCACCGGCAGCCCCGCGTTGGGCATCACCGACACCGGGATGCGGGCATGGCGGGACAGGTGGCGCAGGTGCTCGCTCATTTCGGCCGGGCCGGTAGCGCAGTTCAGGCCGATCATGTCGACACCGAGCGGCTCGATGGCGGTCAGCGCCGCGCCGATCTCACTGCCCAACAGCATCGTGCCGGTGGTTTCGACGGTGACGTGGGTGATCACCGGGATGTGCCGGCCCAACTGCTTCATCGCCAGCCGCGACCCCAGCACGGCCGCCTTGAGCTGCAGGAGGTCCTGGCAAGTTTCGATCAGGATCGCGTCGGCCCCGCCGTCCAGCATGCCCAGCGCGGCCTCGGTGTAGGCATCCCGGATCACCGCGTACTCGGTGTGGCCCAGCGTCGGCAGCTTGGTGCCCGGCCCCATCGACCCGAGCACGTAGCGTTTCCGGTCGGGGGTGGCGAATTCGTCGGCTACCCGGCGGGCGGCCGCGGTGCCCTTCTCGGCCAGGTCCCGGACCTTGTCGGCGATGTCGTAGTCACCGAGGTTGGACAGGTTGCAGCCGAAGGTGTTGGTCTCCGCTGCGTCGGCACCGGCCTCGAAGTATCCGCGGTGGATTGCCTCCAGCACGTCGGGGCGAGTCTCGTTGAGAATCTCGTTGCAGCCTTCCAGGCCGCGGAAGTCGTCCAGCGTCAGATCTGCGGCCTGAAGTTGGGTACCCATCGCACCGTCACCCACGATGACGCGTTGTGACAGCGTGGCGAGCAGGTCGGTGTCGTAGGTGTGGGCCTTAGGAGCAAACATTTAGGCAACAATACTTGGCCTGTCCAAACGGCTGTTCTAACTTTCCCGCAGGCGGTTCAGCGGAGGCCTTACCCTGAACTTTGTGACTCCACCGGATGACGTCGTTGTGCTGCCCGAACTGCACGACACCATCGTGGTTGCCGCGTTCGAAGGGTGGAACGATGCCGGCGACGCCGCCAGCGACGCCGTGGCACACCTGAACAGCATCTGGGAGGCGCGGCTGATCGTCGAGATCGACGACGAGGATTACTACGACTACCAGGTGAATCGCCCGGTAATCCGCCAGGTCGACGGGGTCACCCGCGAGTTGGTGTGGCCGTCGATGCGGATTTCACACTGCCGGCCGCCGGGCACCGATCGCGACATCGTGCTGATGCACGGGGTGGAGCCGAACATGCGGTGGCGCACGTTCTGCGCCAAGTTGTTGGCGATCATCGAGGAACTCAACGTCGACACCGTGGTGATCCTGGGGGCGTTGCTGGCTGATGTGCCGCACACCCGGACGGTGCCGGTGTCCGGGGCGGCGTACTCGCCGGAGTCGGCCCAGCGGTTCGGCCTGACCGAAACCCGCTATGAGGGCCCCACCGGGATCACCGGGGTTTT
>JBDTKT010000001.1:0-7233 GCA_039935195.1 Mycobacterium sp. | reverse complement strand
GTGCCGCACGGCAGGCACGAGTTGCCCGAAAGCGGCGCAGACGGCGAAGACGGCGCTGCCGGTCGGTTAGACCGCGGCCGGTGGGGCGTTCGCCGGGGGCGTTCCGGGCTGGTGTTCGGTGCGCTGGCCATGCTGCTGTGCCTGGTGCTGGGGGTGGCCATCGTCACGCAGGTCCGCCAGACCGACTCCGGTGACGCGCTGGAAACGGCACGGCCTGCCGACCTGCTGGTACTGCTGGACTCGCTGCGCCAGCGCGAGGGCACGCTCAACACCGAGGTCGCCGAGCTGCAGCAGACGCTGCGGGCGTTGCAGGAGTCGGGCAGCAGCGACCAGGTGGCCATCGAGAACGCGCAGGCCAGACTCGCCTCACTGGCGATCATGATCGGCACCGTCGGCGCGGTCGGCCCCGGGGTCACGATCACGGTCGAGGACCCGGGGCGCGGCGTCGCGGCGGAGGCGATGCTCGACGTGATCAACGAGTTGCGTGCGGCCGGTGCCGAGGCGATGGAGATCCGCGACGCGCAGCAGGGGGTGCGGGTCGGGGTGGACACCTGGGTCTCCGGGGTGCCCGGCGCACTACAATTCGACGGAAAGACCCTCACCCCGCCGTACTCGGTTCTGGCGATTGGCGATCCGCCGACACTGGCGGCGGCGATGAACATTCCGGGCGGCGCGGTAGACAGTGTCAAGCGACTCGGCGGGACCATGACCGTGCAGCCGGCCGACCGGATTCAGGTGACCGTGTTGCGGCAACCGAAACCACGCCAATACGCTAAGCCCGTCAAGTGAGCATCTAGCGGACCCGAAAGAGCAAGGAGCAGGATCACCGTGAGCGACGTCCCGTCCGACCTGCAGTACACGGCTGAACACGAATGGATTCAGCGCACCGGCCAGGACACCGTTCGGGTCGGGATCACAGATTTCGCGCAGTCCGCGCTCGGCGACGTGGTGTTCGTGCAACTGCCCGGCGTCGGCGCCGAGGTGACCGCGGGGGAGACCTTCGGCGAGGTCGAGTCGACCAAGTCCGTGTCGGATTTGTACGCTCCGATCTCGGCGAAAGTGGTTGCCGTCAACGGAGATTTGGATGCCAGCCCGCAGTTGGTCAACTCAGACCCGTACGGGTCCGGCTGGCTGGTGGAACTGCAGGTTGACGACGCCGGTGCCTTGGACCGCGGTCTTGCGGCACTGCTGGCCGCCGACGCTTACCGCGCCACGCTGTCCGAATGACGATTGCTAGCCTGCCTTCCGGGGCGAGTCGGGCGGTCGGAGCCGCGATCCCAGGGTGTTGGGCGCTTTATCGACCGCTGCGCGGTACGGTCAACGCATCGACGGTGCGGTCGATGCCATCTACGCCAAGCGGAAGTGGCCAGGTAGCGCGAGAGCGGCCAGTAAGGAGCAGCGGGTGACGGAGAACGATAACGATCAGGCCGGTGAAGAAGTGACCGTGGAAACCACATCGGTCTTCCGCGCGGACTTCCTCAGCGAACTCGACGCGCCCGCGCAGGCCGGTGGCGAGAGCCTGGCCTCGGGCGTCGAAGGGCTGCCGACGGGTTCGGCCCTGCTGGTCGTCAAACGGGGGCCGAACGCCGGATCGCGTTTCCTGCTCGACCAGTCGGTGACCGCGGCCGGTCGCCATCCCGACAGTGACATTTTTCTCGACGACGTCACGGTCAGCCGCCGCCACGCCGAGTTCCGACTGGACGGCAACGAGTTTCAGGTCGTCGACGTCGGCAGCCTCAATGGCACCTACGTCAACCGCGAGCCAGTCGATTCGGCGGTACTGGTCAACGGCGATGAAGTTCAGGTCGGCAAGTTCCGCCTGGTCTTCCTGGCCGGGCCGAAGACCGGTGAGAATGAGGCCGGGCCGGGCGGTTAATGAGTGCGCCAGGCAGCCCTGAGCTGGCCGGAATGTCGATCGGAGCGGTGCTGGAACTGCTCCGACCGGACTTTCCTGATGTCACGATCTCCAAGATTCGCTTCTTGGAGGCCGAGGGGTTGGTGACGCCGCAGCGGGCCGCATCGGGTTACCGCAGGTTCAGCGCCTACGACTGCACACGGCTGCGGTTCATCCTGACGGCGCAGCGGGATCAATACCTGCCGCTGAAGGTGATCAAAGCGCGGTTGGAGGATCAGCCCGACGGTGAGCTGCCGGCCGCTGAGTCCCCTTATCCGATACCGCGATTGGTGTCACTGGGCGACGAGTCAGCGAACCGCGGCGCCCCGGAAGACTATTCGGCTCCGGTGGCCCGCAAGCGGGTCCGCCTGAGCCTTGAGGACCTGCTGGAACGCTCGGGTGTGGATGCTGCACTGCTGACGGCGCTGCTGAAGGCCGGGGTGATCGTCGCCGGGCCAGCCGGGTTCTTCGACGAGCACGCGGTCGTCATCGCACAGTGTGCCGGGGCGCTGGCCGAATACGGTGTCGAACCACGGCATCTGCGGGCGTTCCGCTCGGCAGCCGACCGGCAATCCGACCTCGTCGCGCAGATCGCCGGGCCACTGGTCAAAGGTGGAAAGGCCGGTGCCCGCGACCGTGCCGACGACCTGGCGCGGGAGGTGGCGGCACTGGCGATAACCATGCACACTTCGCTGCTCAAGTCGGCCGTCCACGACGTACTGCATCGCTGAGGACTAGACTTCGTTCGGCGGGTCAACCGCGGTTTTGCAAAGTCGGGGCTTGGCACAGTCGTATTCGGAGGGCTGACTCGGATGGGTGAAGTACGCGTCGTTGGTATTCGCGTGGAGCAGCCACAGAACCAACCGGTGCTGCTGCTGCGTGAGGCCGACGGCGACCGCTACCTCCCGATCTGGATCGGTCAGGCTGAGGCCGCGGCGATCGCCCTGGAACAGCAGGGTGTCGAACCGGCCCGACCGCTGACCCACGACCTGATTCGCGACCTCATTGCTGCTCTCGGGCATTCGCTCAAAGAGGTGCGGATCGTCGATCTTCAGGAGGGCACCTTCTACGCCGACCTGGTCTTCGACCGCGAGATCACCGTGTCGGCGCGCCCGTCGGACTCGGTGGCGATCGCGCTGCGGGTGGGGGTACCCATCTACGTCGAAGAAGCAGTAATGGCCGAGGCCGGCCTGCTGATCCCCGACGAGAACGACGAGGAAGCCAACGGCCCCGTCCGCGAGGACGAGGTGGAGAAGTTCAAGGAGTTCCTCGATAGCGTGTCACCCGACGACTTCAAGGCGACCTGACCGGGGCGGTACCCGAGCCCACGTCACGGATGGGTCTCAACTGGTGGCAACGATGACGACACGCCCGGAGCAAAGCGCGCCGGGCAGCCCTCAACACCCATACTCGAACAGGGAATTGACGGGTTCAACTGCGCGACAACTCGTCGGAAAAGCGTATGCTCACGACCAACTCCGGCTAGAGCAAACGCGGCCACTGGGTCCGCCGGTGGCAACGAGCGCGAGCGGCGAGAGGAAGCATCGTGGGCGACCAACCACGGCAGGGGCAGCTGGATTTCGCGGGGAAGTCCACACCGGATGGGGCTGAAGCCGCAGCGGACGGCCCCCCCGCCACCGCGGTCGGCGAACCGGTGCAGGGCGGCCTTTTTCCGGACGATTCGGTGCCTGACGAGTTGGTCGGCTACCGGGGGCCCAGCGCCTGCCAGATCGCCGGCATCACCTACCGCCAACTCGACTACTGGGCCCGCACGTCACTGGTGGTGCCGTCGATCAGGGGGGCGGCCGGCTCCGGTAGCCAGCGGCTGTACTCCTTCAAAGACATCCTGGTCCTCAAGATCGTCAAGCGCCTGCTCGACACCGGCATCTCGCTGCACAACATCCGGGTCGCCGTCGAACACCTGCGTCAGCGCGGTGTTCGCGACCTAGCCAACATCACGCTGTTCTCCGACGGCGCCACGGTCTATGAGTGCACGTCCGCCGAAGAGGTGGTCGACCTGCTGCAGGGCGGCCAGGGTGTGTTCGGCATCGCGGTCTCGGGTGCGATGCGGGAACTGACCGGGGTCATCGCCGACTTCCCCGGCGAGCGCACCGACGGCGGCGAGTCGATCGCCGCGCCGGAGGACGAATTGGCCAGCCGTCGCAAGGTCCGGGATCGCAAGATCGGCTAGGGGCTTGCGCGCCGGAGGCTGCGTCTGGTTGCCGGCGAACCCGGGTATCATGGTCGCTGCATCGCGCTCAAAGCGGGAGAGTTCCGTGGCAGCCAGCTGCGGGCGCCGAAGGAGCAACACCTCTCCGTCAACCTCTCAGGCACCCGGACCGCCCGAAGCGACGATGCCTCTGGAAAGTGGTGGCGACCGGTAGCGGTCCCCGCCCGCCGATGGGGAAAGGCCACTGTCCCGCGAAGCGCGGCAGTGACGCCGAAGCTCTCAGGTGCCTGGCGTACGGGTGAATACAGAGGGGGAGGGCTGGTTTGTTGAACCATGCCAATCCCGCCCGCTACGCCAGGAGTCCCGCCCGTGCCCGACCTCACCGAATTCGGCTGCCCCCGCTTTCAGGACCGGCACATCGGCCCGGACCGCGCGGCGATGGCCACCATGCTCGCGGCCCTGGGGGTCGACTCGCTCGATGACCTGGCTGCCCGCGCGGTGCCCGCCAGCATCCTCGACACGCTGACCGACAGCGGTGTCGCGCCGGGCCTGGACGGGTTGCCGCCAGCGGCCAGTGAGACCGAGGCGCTCGCTGAGCTGCGCGAATTGGCCGATACCAGCACCGTGGCGGTGTCGATGATCGGCCAGGGTTACTACGACACATTTACCCCGCCGGTGCTGCTGCGCAACATCATGCAGAACCCCGCCTGGTACACCGCCTACACGCCTTACCAGCCGGAGATCAGCCAGGGCCGGTTGGAGGCGCTACTGAATTTTCAGACCATGGTCGCCGACCTGACCGGGCTGGAGATCGCCAATGCGTCGATGCTTGACGAGGGCACCGCGGCCGCCGAGGCGATGACCCTGATGCACCGCGCGGTGCGGGGCAACGGCGCAGCCCGACTGGTGGTCGACGCCGACCTGTTCACCCAGACGGCTGCGGTGCTGGCCACCCGCGCAGAACCGCTGGGTATCGAGATTGTCACCGCCGACTTGCGCAATGGTCTTCCGGACGGCCTGCTCGCCGGGGACTTCTTCGGGGTGATCACCCAGCTGCCCGGTGCCAGCGGCCGGGTTACCGACTGGTCGGCACTGGTTGAGCGGGCCCACGAACTCGGTGCGCTGGTCGCTGTCGGCGCGGACCTGCTGGCGCTGACGCTGATCACCCCGCCGGGTGAGATCGGCGCCGACGTCGCGTTCGGCACCACGCAGCGATTCGGCGTGCCAATGGGATTCGGTGGCCCGCACGCCGGCTACCTGGCGGTGCACGCCAAGCACGCCCGCCAGCTGCCGGGCCGGCTGGTCGGGGTGTCCGTCGACTCGGATGGGTCACCGGCTTTCCGGCTGGCGCTGCAGACCCGCGAACAGCACATCCGCCGGGACAAGGCCACCTCCAACATCTGCACTGCGCAGGTGCTGCTGGCGGTGCTGGCTGCGATGTATGCCAGCTATCACGGCGCCGACGGGCTGACCGGGATCGCGCGGCGGGTACACGGTCAGGCGGAGCGGATCGCCGCCGGCCTGGGAGACGCGCTGGTGCACCGCGAGTACTTCGACACGGTGCTGGCTCACGTCCCGGGCCGCGCCGACGAGGTCATCGCCACGGCGAAGGCCAGCGGGATCAACCTGTGGCGGGTCGACGACGACCACGTCTCGGTGGCCTGCGACGAAGCCACCACCGACGCGCATGTCGCGTCGGTGCTGGCGGCCTTCGGAGTTGCCCCCGCCGAGCAGACGAGCGCCGGTGCCGGGATCATCACCCGAACCTCGGAGTTTCTGATCCACCCGGCGTTCACCGCCTATCGGACCGAAACGGCGATGATGCGTTACCTGCGTGCGCTGTCGGACAAGGACATCGCGTTGGACCGCAGCATGATTCCGCTGGGCTCCTGCACCATGAAGCTCAACGCGGCTGCGGAGATGGAGTCGATCAGCTGGCCGGAGTTCGCCCGGCAGCACCCGTTCGCCCCGGCCGCCGACACCCGCGGGCTGCGCCGGATCATCGCGCAGTTGACGGAATGGCTGGCACAGATCACCGGGTACGACGCGGTGTCCCTGCAGCCCAACGCCGGCTCGCAGGGCGAATATGCGGGGCTGCTGGCGATCCACGCCTACCACGCCGGCCGGGGTGAGTCGCACCGCGACCTCTGCCTGATCCCGTCCAGCGCCCACGGGACCAACGCCGCCTCGGCCGCGCTGGCCGGGATGCGGGTGGTCGTGGTGAACTGCCGGGACAACGGCGACGTGGACCTCGCCGACCTGCGGGCCAAGATCAGCGAGCACGCCGAGCAGTTGTCGGCACTGATGATCACCTACCCGTCCACCCACGGGGTGTTTGAGCACGACATCGCTGAGATCTGTGCCGCGGTGCACGACGCCGGCGGGCAGGTCTACGTCGACGGCGCCAATCTCAATGCGCTGGTCGGACTGGCCCGGCCGGGGCGGTTCGGCGGGGACGTCAGCCACCTGAACCTGCACAAAACGTTCTGCATCCCGCACGGCGGCGGCGGGCCGGGCGTCGGCCCGGTGGCGGCGCGCGCGCACCTGGCCCCGTTCCTGCCCGGCCACCCGCTGGCACCCGAACTACCCACTGCACCGCCGGTGTCCTCGGCGCCCTACGGATCGGCCTCGATCCTGCCGATCACCTGGGCTTACATCCGGATGATGGGTGCCGAAGGTCTGCGGGCGGCGTCGCTGACCGCGATCGCGTCGGCCAACTACATCGCCCGGCGCCTCGACGAGCACTACCCGGTGCTCTACACGGGGGAGAACGGCATGGTCGCCCACGAGTGCATCCTGGATCTGCGGGGAATCACCAAGGCCACCGGCGTCACCGTCGATGATGTGGCCAAGCGGTTGACCGACTACGGGTTCCACGCCCCGACGATGAGTTTCCCGGTGGCCGGCACCCTGATGGTGGAGCCCACCGAAAGCGAGAGCCTGGCCGAGATCGACGCATTCTGCGCGGCGATGATCGCCATCCGCGCCGAGATCGACCGGGTGGGCAGCGGCCAGTGGAGCGTCGAGGACAATCCGCTGCGCGGCGCCCCGCACACCGCCGAGTGCCTGGTGGTCGACAAGTGGGAACACCCGTACACCCGGGAACAGGCCGCCTATCCGCTGGGCCGTGACTTCCGGCCGAAGGTGTGGCCGCCGGTGCGCCGCATCG